>DASTIF010000026.1:0-13046 GCA_035717805.1 Sphingomicrobium sp. | reverse complement strand
GGCGTGCCGCTGGCGGCCGCGGCATTCACCAACTTCAGCCGCGACCATCTCGATTATCACCCCGACATGGACGCTTATTTCGAAGCCAAGATGCGTCTGTTCGAGGAGGTGATCGAGCCGGGCGGGACGGCAGTCGTGTGGACCGACGATCCCAAGTCCGACGAGGTGATCGATCGCGCCCGGCGGCGCGGCCTCGAGCTGCTGACGGTTGGCCGTGCGGGAGAGACGATCCGGCTGGTCGACCAGACTACGACGCCTTTGGGCCAGTCGCTTTCGATCGAGCATGGCGGCAAGGCGCAGCGGCTCTCGCTGCCCTTGATCGGGGCGTACCAGGCCGCGAACATCCTAACCGCGGCCGGGCTTGTCCTTGCCACCGGCGGCGAGTGGGCCGACGTCTTTTCGGCGATGGGCCGGGTGGCGCCGGTGCGCGGACGGTTGGAACGGGCGGTGATCAGCCGCTCCGGAGCGCCGGTCTATGTCGATTATGCGCATACGCCCGATGCGCTTGCCGCGGCGATCGCTGCCTTGAGGCCGCACGTCGAAGGCAAGCTCATCACCGTCTTCGGCGCCGGCGGCGACCGCGACCGGGGCAAGCGCGCGCCGATGGGCGAGGTGGCCACCCGGCTGTCGGACGTCGTCATCGTCACCGACGACAATCCGAGAACCGAGGACCCGGCGGTCATCCGCGCCGACGTCATGGCCGGCGCGCCGGGCGCGATCGAGGTCGCGGGACGACGGCACGCAATCGCGCGGGCGCTGTCCATGGCCGGGGCTGGCGACATCATCCTCCTCGCCGGCAAAGGGCATGAGACGGGGCAGGTGATCGGCGACCGTGTTCTTCCGTTCGATGACGCGCTTGTGGCTCGGGAGTGCGCTTCGTGAGCGTCCTGTGGACCGCTGACGAAATTGCGGCCGCGACCGGCGGGACCGTTGGCGCCGGCTTCGAAGTGACCGGAGTGACATTCGACAGCCGCGAAGTGGGGCCGGGCGATCTGTTCATCGCCATGCCCGGCACTGTCCACGACGGGCACGAGTTCGTCGCGCAGGCGATCGCCGCGGGCGCGGCGGGCCTGGTCGTTTCGCGCGCGGTCGACGCACCGCATGTTCTGGTCGAGGACACCGCTGCCGCGTTGCAGGCGCTCGGGAGGGCTTCGCGCGAGCGGAGCGGCGCGAGCATCATCGTCGTGACCGGCTCGGTCGGGAAGACGAGCACCAAGGAAGCGCTGTTCGCGGCGCTCGATCGATGGCGGCCGGGGAAGGTCCACCGGTCGGTCAAGAGCTACAACAATCACACGGGCGTGCCGCTCTCGCTCGCGCGCATGCCGCGCGACTGCGAGTTCGCGGTGCTCGAAATGGGGATGAACAATCGTGGGGAGATTGCAGCGCTCACCCAATTGGTTCGCCCGGATATATCAATTATCACCGCAATCGCGCCCGCGCATATCGAGAACCTGGGATCGGAAGAGGCGATTGCCGAGGCCAAGGCCGAAGTCTTCGAAGGGCTTGAACCCGGAGGAATCGCCATTGTCCCCAACGACAGCCGCCATCGCGACCTGTTGGTCCGGGCGGCTCGCCGATACGCCGGGCGGATCGTGACCTTCGGAAGCGGCGATGCAGATGTCCACGCGCTCCACGCCGTGCGTGCCGACCAGGGCGGAAGCCTGATCACCGCCGCGCTTCTGGAGGGCGACGTCACCTTCACCATCTCGCAGCGCGGCGAGCATTGGGTGTCCAATGCGCTCGCTGTCCTGGCCGCGGTGGAGGCGGTCGGCGGCGATCTTGGAGTCGCGGGACTGGCCCTGGCGGACCTCGGCGGGTTGAAAGGGCGCGGCGAGCGCCACCGCGTCCGTGTCGACGGCGGCGAGGCGCTGGTGATCGACGAAAGCTACAACGCCAATCCCGCCTCGATGGCAGCGACCCTGAAAAGCCTCGGTGCCGAAGCCGATGTCGAGCGGCGGATAGCGGTGCTTGGGCCGATGCGCGAGCTTGGCGTGCACAGCGAGTCGCTTCACGCCGGCCTCGCTCCAGCGGTCATCGATGCGAAGGTCGACGAGCTCGTGCTGATCGGCGATGAGACCGGCCCGCTCGAAGAGGCGCTGGACGGCAAGGTTCACGTCACCCGCGTCGCCGACGCCGATGAGGCCGCGGACGCTGTCGCGCGGATGCTCCGCCCCGGCGACGCGGTGCTAATCAAGGCATCGAACTCGGTCGGGCTTGCGCGCGTGGTCGAGCTGCTCAAGGAGGGCGCGTCATGCTCTACCTCCTAGCCCAGCAATTCGATTTTCCGGGCCTGTTCAACCTCATTCGCTATCTGAGCTTCCGCGCCGGCGCGGCGAGCGCGACCGCGCTTCTGATCGGGCTTGTGCTCGGCCCCTGGCTGATTTCCTGGCTGCGAGTCCGACAGGGCAAGGGCCAGCCGATCCGAGAGGACGGGCCGCAAGGCCATTTCAGCAAGCGCGGCACCCCGACCATGGGCGGACTTCTCATCCTCGTGGCCGTCATCGTCTCGGTGCTTTTGTGGATGAACGTCGAGAGCGTTTACGTGTGGGGATGCCTGATCGTCACTGCCGGCTTCGGGCTGATCGGGTTCCTCGACGATTACGACAAGGTGAAGAAGGCGCATCATGCCGGCCTGTCGGGCAAGACCCGCCTCGCGCTCGAATTCCTGATCGCCGGTTTCGCGACCTGGCTGATGGTCCGCCACAGCGGCACCGATTTGCACCTTCCGTTCGTCAAGGATCCGGTCGCCGACCTCGGCTGGCTCTACGTCGCCTTCGGGGCGTTCGTGATCGTTGCCTTCGGCAATGCGGTGAATCTCACCGACGGACTTGACGGGCTGGCGAGCATGCCGGTGGTGATCGCGAGCCTGGCGTTCATGTTGATCGCCTATCTGGTCGGAAACGCGCGCTATGCGGGCTATCTCGGGATTCCGCACGTGCCGGGCGCGGGCGACCTCACGGTCCTGTGCCTGGCGATCGTCGGGGCGTGCCTGGCCTTCCTCTGGTTCAACGCCCCGCCGGCGGCGGTGTTCATGGGCGACACCGGAAGCCTTGCGTTGGGCGGAGCATTGGGGGCGATCGCGGTCGCCACCCATCACGAGTTCGTGTTGGCGATCATCGGCGGGCTGTTCGTGGTCGAGGCGCTATCGGTGGTTATCCAGGTGTTCGTCTACAAGCGCACCGGCAAACGCGTGTTCCTGATGGCGCCCATCCACCATCATTTCGAGCATATCGGCTGGTCCGAGCCGACCATCGTCATCCGCTTCTGGATCATCAGCTTCGTGCTCGCGCTGGCGGGCCTGTCGACGCTGAAGCTTCGGTGATCACCGCGCGCGCCTTCGCCGGGCGGCATTATGCCGTGTACGGTCTGGCGCGGTCGGGGATTGCGACGGTCGAGGCGCTGCTGGCGAGCGGCGCGAAAGTGACGGCGTGGGATGCGAAAGAGGAGGCGCGGGCGGCTTTATCCTCCCCTCGATTTCGAGGGGAGGGGGACCATCCGAAGGATGGTGGAGGGGCCCCTCCGTCAGGCCTTCGGCCAGGGGAGGAGAACCTCCGCATTGCCAATCTCGACACGGCCGACCTCTCCGAATTCGACTCCCTCGTCGTCACCCCGGGCCTGCCGCTCAACCGCCACCCGATCGCGAGCCGAGCCCGCGAGGCCGGCGTCGAGATCATCGGCGACATCGAGCTGTTCGCCCGCGCGCGGCCCGAGCTTCCGCGGCACAAAGTGGTCGGGATCACCGGCACCAACGGCAAGTCGACCACGACCGCGCTCATCCACCACATCCTCGAGACTGCCGGGGTGCCGAGCACGATGGGCGGTAACATCGGCCTGCCGATCCTCGCCCAGGACCCGCTTCCGGATGGCGGAGTCTACGTGCTCGAGCTGTCGAGCTACCAGATCGACCTGACGCAGAGCCTCGATTGCGACGTCGCCGTGCTGCTCAACATCACCCCAGACCACCTCGACCGGTATGAGAGCTTTGAGGCTTATGCGGCATCAAAGGCGCGGCTGTTCGAGATGCAGTCAGCAGGTCACAACATGGTGGCTCGCACAACCGAGGTTCGTGACTTTGACGTTGGGGCTGGGGGTGTGATCGCGAGTTTCATCGAAGATGTGCTGGACCACAAGTTTGTCGAGCTACGCGATCAGCGCCAGTTTCCAACTCTCCAAGGCCCGCATAATCTCGAAAACATGTTCGCCGGGATTGAGGTGTGCGATATTCTCGGTGTCGGTTTGGAGGATATCCGAGAAGGCCTCCGCACCTACCCAGGTCTCCCCCACCGCGTGGAGCGCGTTCGCGAGAAGGACGGCGTGCTCTTCGTCAACGACAGCAAGGCGACCAACCCGACCGCCACTGCGCCCGCGCTCGCCGCCTTCGAGCGCATCCGCTGGATCTGCGGCGGGCAGGCGAAGACCGACAATCTTGACGAATGCGCGCCCTGGTTCGGGCACGTCCGCTCGGCCTATACCATTGGCGAGGCGGGCGAATTGTTCGCTTCGCTCTTGTCGCCGCACATGGATGTGGCAGAGTGCGAAACGCTCGAGCGGGCGGTGGGAAGAGCGGCGGCGGATTCGGCGAGCGGGGACACGGTGCTCCTGTCGCCGGCCTGCGCGAGCTTCGACCAGTTCCGCGACTTCGAGGATCGCGGGGACCAATTCAAAGCCTTGGTGGGGGCGTTATGACGGGACTGATTTCCGACAAGCTCAAGGCCAGGATCACGGTCGATGCCAACCGCTACGGCCGGTCCGACCGGTCACCGGTCAGTCGCTGGTTCTGGGAAATCGACCGGGTGCTCCTGGCACTTATCGCGGTCCTGATCGGGATCGGGCTGATCGCGGTGGCGGCGGCTTCGCCGGCGGCGGCGGTCCGCTATTCGGGCGGAAGCGTCCGCGTGCCCGAGCTTTATTATTTCTATCGCCAGCTTGTCTGGATCGCGCTCGGCTTGCCGGTGATGATCGGCATTTCGATGCTTACCCGCGACCGGGCCCGGCGGTTGAGCCTGTTCGGCGCCGGTTTCTTCTTCGTGATGCTGATTTTCGTTCCGATCCTGGGGCCGGAAGTGAACGGCGCCCGCCGCTGGATCGAGATGGGCGTCGGCCAGCTTCAGCCGTCGGAGTTCCTCAAGCCGTTCTACGTCGTCGCCATGGCCTGGCTCCTAAGCCTTCGAAGCACCGACAACTCGCTTCCGGTCTTCGCCCTGTCGTCGCTTCCGGTCGCGGCAATCGCGTTCCTCCTGATGAAACAGCCCGACTTCGGCTCGACGATCATCTTCGTCGGCGTGTGGATCGCGATGCTCGCGCTCGCCGGCGTGTCGCTTCGGGTACTCGGCGTCCTTGCCGTCGCCGGCCTTGCCGGGGTGGTCCTCGCCTATTTCTTCTACGACGTCGCTACGCAGCGCATCGACGCCTTCCTGTTCGGCGAAGGCGATACGTTCCAGACCGACAATGCGATGCGGACATTGACGGCGGGCGGCCTGTTCGGAATGGGACCGGGCGCGGGCACCCGCAAGTTCGGCCTGCCGGAGCCGCAGACGGATTACATCTTCTCGGTCATCGGCGAGGAGTTCGGCCTGATCGCCTGCCTCGCGATCGCTCTCCTTTATCTCACCATCGTCGCTCGCGTGCTGGTCAAGCTGCTCGACGAGGATTCGCCGTTCGCGATCCTGGCCGGCGCGGGGCTGGTGATCGAGTTCGGGCTGCAGGCGCTGATCAACATGGCGGTCAACGTCCAGATCGCGCCATCCAAGGGCATGACGCTGCCGTTCATCAGCTATGGCGGAAGCTCCATGCTGGCGCTTTCGATCGGCATGGGATTGCTGCTCGCATTCACGCGCCGCAATCCGTATCTGACCCGCTCGCCCTATGTGGTGAAATGGGGTGGAGAGGCGGTCGAGGCAGGCAGATGAATTTCGTTCTCGCCGCCGGTGGTACCGGCGGGCACATGGTCCCGGCGCACGCGCTCGCGGCCGAGCTGACCGACCGTGGGCACGGAGTCCTGGTGATCACGGACGCCCGCGGCTCCAAGATTCCGGGCCTGTTCGACAAGATCACCGTCCACGTGCTGCCCGCTGGTCGCCTGGGCGGTGGACCCGCCGGCTGGGCCAAGGCGGCGATGTCGGTACTGGCGGGGCGGCGCGAGGCACGGAGCCTGTATCGGCAGCACCGCCCCGACGCGGTCGTCGGATTCGGCGGCTACCCGGCATTTCCGGCGCTTCTTGCGGCGAGCGCCGAGCGGATCCCGACCGTAATCCACGAGCAGAATGCGGTGATGGGACGGGTCAATCGCCTGCTGGCGGGACGGGCGACGGCGATCGGCACGGCCTATCGGACTATCGACCGGCTGCGGCCGGCCTACAAGGCGAAGACTGTGCTGGTCGGCAACCCGGTTCGAAAGGCGATCGCCCGGATCGGGGAAATGCCGTTTCCGCCCTTCGACGAGACCGCGCCGCTGAAAATCCTCGTCACCGGCGGGAGCCAGGGGGCGACCATCCTGGGCAAAGTCGTGCCCGAGGGACTGGCGATGCTCGAGCCGTCGCTTCGCCGGCGGCTCCAGGTCGTGCAGCAATGCCGGCCGGAGGATATCGAAACGATCCGGGCTCGCTATGCGGCGCTCGGAATTCCAGCCGAGTTGATGACCTACATCCTCGACATGCCGGAGAATCTTGCGGAAGCGCATCTGGTTATCGCCCGAGCGGGCGCCTCGACCGTAGCCGAGCTCACCGCGGCCGGACGGCCGGCGATCCTCGTGCCGTTCGCCGCCGCCACCGACGACCATCAGACCGCCAACGCCCGCGAAATGTCGAAGGCGGGCGGATCGCGCAGCATCCCCGAACCCGAATTCACGCCCGAAACGCTGGCGCGGCAGGTCGAGGCGATCGCGGGCGACCCGCAGGCGCTCGCCAACGCCGCGGCGCGCTCGCTTGCGGTCGGACGGCCGCATGCCGCCCGCGATCTCGCCGACCTGGTCGAACGCATCGGCGGGGGCTTTTCGCCGCTGGAGGTCGGGCCGGCGCTGTCGCCGCGCAAGCGTGCCGCTTTCGCCGGACCTGTGGTGCCGGCATGAAGGCGTTCGGAACCGACGTCGGAACGATCCACTTCGTCGGGATCGGCGGCATTGGCATGTCGGGAATCGCCGAGGTGATGCACCAGCTCGGCTATAGCGTCCAGGGCTCCGACATTTCCGAAAGCTATGTCGTCGAGAAACTGCGCAAGGCGGGAATCCCGGTGACGATCGGTCACGATGCCGACAATCTCGGCGACTCGGCGGTGGTCGTCATCTCCTCCGCTGTCAGCCGCGGCAATCCCGAAGTGGAAGCGGCGTCCGAGCGGCGCCTTCCGATCGTCAAGCGCGCCGAAATGCTCGCCGAGCTTATGCGGATGCAAAAGACGATCGCCGTCGCGGGCACGCACGGCAAGACCACGACGACCTCGATGATCGCGGCGATGCTCGACGCCGGCGGCATGGACCCGACGGTGATCAACGGCGGCATCATCAACCGCTACGGTTCCAACGCGCGGCTCGGAAAAAGCGACTGGATGGTGGTCGAGGCCGACGAGAGCGACGGCAGCTTTTTAAGGCTCGACGGGACCATCGCGGTGGTGACCAACATCGACCCCGAGCATCTCGAGCATTGGGGAAGCTTCGAGGACGTCAAGCGCGCCTATTGCGAGTTCATCGAGAACGTCCCCTTTTACGGCCTGGCCGTGCTTTGCGTCGATCATTCCGAAGTGCAGAGTATCCTCAGCCGGATCCAGGACCGGCGGATCGTGACCTACGGCTTTTCCGCGCTTGCCGACCTTCGCGCGGAAAACGTCGAGCCGGACGGGAACGGAAGCACCTTCGACGCGGTCGTGTTCGAGCGAGATGGCGAGCGGCGGACGATCGAGGGCATCCATGTGCCGATCCCGGGCCGCCACAATGTCCAGAACGCGCTGGCGGCGGTTGCGGTGGCGCTCGAGCTCGGAATTCCCGACGACAGAATCGTCACCGGGTTCGAGCGGTTCGAGGGAGTGAAACGTCGCTTCACCAAGGTCGGCGAGGTCGACGGCGCGTCGATCATCGACGATTATGCCCATCACCCGGTCGAGATCAGGGCGGTCCTTTCCGCTGCGCGCGAGACGACCGAGGGGCGGGTGATCGCTGTCATGCAGCCGCACCGCTACTCGCGGCTCGGCGCGCTGATGGAGGACTTCCAGAGCGCATTCAACGACGCCGACGTGGTCTTCGTCGTGCCGGTTTACGCGGCGGGGGAGGAACCGATCGAGGGCGTCGATTCCGACGCACTGGTGGAGGGACTGCGTGCGCACGGCCATCGATCGGCAAAGGCGGTGAGCGACCTCGACGATTTGTGCCTGGGCCTGCGTGACCTCGCCGCGGAAGGCGACACCATCGTCTGCATGGGTGCCGGCGACATCACCAAATGGGCCGCCGCCGTCGCGGAGGGTCTGTCCGCGGCCCGGGCGAAGAAATGAGCGGCGCGGATCAGCTTGCCTTGCCGGAGCTCGAAGGGACCGCCGAGCGCGGTGGCAGCCTTTCCGACTTCATCTGGTTCCGGACCGGTGGGCCGGCGGAATGGCTCGTGCGCCCCAGAAACGAGGCGGACCTGGCGCGATTCCTGGCAGAGCTCGACGATTCAGTCCCCGTCACTCCGATCGGGGTCGGGTCCAACCTCATCGTCCGCGACGGCGGTGTGGACGGCGTAGTCGTTCGACTCCCCAAAAGTTTCGCCACGACAAAGATTGAGCCGGGCAATCGAGTGCGCGCGGGCGGCGGTGCGATGGGAATCACGGTCGCGTCGGCGGCTCGGGACGCCGGAATCGCCGGGCTCGAATTTCTGCGCGGGATTCCCGGCGCTGTCGGCGGCGCCGTGCGCATGAACGCCGGCGCCTACGGCCGCGAGGTGAAGGACATACTGGTCGAGGCGCGGCTGGTGCTTCGCGACGGCACGATCGAAACCTGGCCGCTGCACGAGCTGGGTTACACCTATCGGCACAGCGAGGTGCCGGCCGGCGCGGTCGTCGTGGAGGCGGTTTTCCAGGGCATGCCCGGCGAAACCGCCGCGATCGGCGCGGAGATGGACCGGATCGCAGCCGAGCGCGAAGCGTCGCAGCCGCTTCGAAGCCGGACCGGCGGCTCGACATTCAAGAATCCGCCCGGCCACAAGGCCTGGGCGCTAATCGATTCAGCAGGTTGCCGGGGCCTTCGGCACGGCGACGCGCAAGTTTCGGAAAAACATTGCAATTTCCTGCTCAATCTTGGCAACGCCACCAGCGCCGAGATCGAGGAGCTGGGCGAGGAAGTGCGGCGGCGGGTGATGGAAAAAACCAACATCCTGCTCGAGTGGGAAATCCAGCGGATCGGGAGTTACGATTGAACCGCGACATTCACGTCGTCGTCCTGATGGGCGGCTGGTCGGCCGAGCGCGAGGTGTCGCTGATGAGCGGCCGCGGAGTCGCCGAGGCGCTTCGCGGCAACGGCTGGAGCAATGTCAGCGAGCTCGACATGGACCGCGACGTCGCCAGCCGGCTGGCCGAGCTTGGGCCCGGCGTCGTGTTCAACGCGCTTCATGGCACTCCGGGCGAGGACGGCAGCGTCCAGGGCATGATGGACCTGATGGGACTCAAATATACCCATAGCGGGCTCGAAACTTCGGTCATCGCCATCGACAAGGAACTGACCAAGATGGTGCTGGTGCCGCACGGCATCCGAATGCCCGAGGGCCGGATCGTCGAAAGCGAGAGCCTGTATCGCCAAGACCCCATCGCCCGTCCGTTCGTGGTCAAGCCGGTCAACGAGGGCTCGTCGGTAGGGGTCGCGATCGTTACCGACGAAGGCAATTACGGCTCGCCGATCGGGCGCGACGTCGACGGACCGTGGCAGCATTTCAGACGGCTTCTGGCCGAGCCCTTCATTCGCGGCCGCGAGCTGACCGTAGCGGTGCTGGGCGACAAGCCGCTGGCCGTAACCGAACTGAAGCCTGTCGCCGGCTTCTACGATTATGACGCCAAATATACCGAAGGCCTGACCGAGCACATATGCCCCGCCGAGGTGCCCGGCGACATTGCAAGCGCGATGATGGACATGGCGGTGAACGCGCACCGGCTGCTGGGCTGCAAAGGCGCATCGCGTTCCGATTTTCGCTGGGACGACGCGCAGGGCGAGGCCGGCATTTATCTGCTCGAGGTCAATACCCAGCCCGGAATGACTCCGCTCAGCCTGGTTCCGGAACAGGCGCGTCAGCGTGACATCTCCTATGCCGGGCTGGTCGAGACATTGATCGCGGAGGCGCTCGAATGACCGCCGCGCGCGTAAGGCGGGGCAATGCGCCCCGAGGACGGAAATCGGCGTCCAGGGTCGGCGTGCCCAAGAATATCGCCAAGCGAATTCCAGTCGACGAAAAGAGAATCAACCGCTGGGCGGCCGTCGCCTTCGGGCTCTTCCTGGCGCTGATCGCGGCGGTGGTTCTCGTCGCACTCGGACTTCCGGCCAAGGCGATGACCGCGGCGGGCGAAGCGATCGGCAGCGCCGGCTTCACCGTCAAAAGGATCGACGTCGTCGGAATCCGCCACATGGACAGCGCCCCGGTTTACGAAATCGCCCTCGACCAGCGTTCGATGGCGATGCCGCTGGTCGACGTGACCGCGATCCGCCAGCAGCTCTTGCGCTACGGCTGGGTCAAGGATGCGCGCGTGTCGCGCCGGCTTCCCGACACGCTTGTCATCGATATCGTGGAGCGGAAGCCCGCGGCCTTGTGGCAGAGCGGGGATCGGCTCGCGCTGATCGATTCCGACGGAGTCATCATCGACCGCGTGTCGGTCACCCAAATGCCCGATCTCCCGCTCCTGATCGGTCCCGGCGCCAACCTTCGCGAACGCGAGCTCAATCGCCTGCTCGAAGTCGCGCCGACGTTGAAGCCGCAGCTTGTGTCGGCGACCTGGGTGGGCGGGAGACGCTGGGATCTGGTGCTGCAGACCGGCGAAACGATTGCGCTTCCCCAGGGCGAGCAAGAGGCAAGGACTGCGCTCGCCAAGTTCGCGGACCTCGACAAGGCGACGGGCCTCCTCGGGCGCGGGCTGCTCCGTTTCGACCTTCGCCTTCCGGGCAGGATGACGGTCAGGCTGCCGCACCCGCCGGGCGGTGACTCGCCGCCGAACGCGATCCAGGGCTGATCGATTGGTCCCGGGTAACGAACAGCCGCTGATCGCAGCGCTCGACATCGGTTCGTCCAAGGTCAGCGCCCTGATCGCCACCAGGGACGCCGAAGGGCGACTTCGCGTGCTCGGCACAGGGCAGCGCGAGAGCAACGGGGTCAAGCGCGGCTTCATCACCGACATCGAGGCGAGCGAATTCGCTGTCCGCGAGGCGGTGGAGCTTGCCGAGCGCATGTCGGGCGTCACCATCGACGACGTCTGGGCGAGCTACGGCGCCGGCGGGCTGACCAGCGATGTCGCCAATGTCGAAGTCGAGCTTGGCGGTCACCAGGTCGAACCGTCCGACATCGACCAGCTGCTGAGCGCCGGTCGCGAGGCGATCGAGAAGACCGGCAAGGTGATCCTCCACGCCCATCCCGCGCTTTACACGATCGACGGTGCGCAGGAGGTCCAGCAGCCGATCGGGCTTCATGCCGACCGGCTGGGCGTGGACATCCACGTCATCGCCGCCGACGCGCCGCCGCTTCGCAACACCGATTATATCATTCGCGCCGCGCATCTCGGCGTGCGGGCGATCGTCGCCTCGCCGGTCGCCGCGGCGCTCGCCTGTCTCTCCGACGAGGAGCGCCAGCTCGGCGTGGCCCTGGTCGAGATCGGGGCGGGCGTGACCAATGTCTCGCTTCACCTCGGCGGCATTTTGGTGGGGCTCCGGTCGATCCCGCTCGGAGCGAAAGACATCAGCGACGAC
The DNA here is from genome assembly GCA_035717805.1 of Sphingomicrobium sp. GTDB lineage: Bacteria > Pseudomonadota > Alphaproteobacteria > Sphingomonadales > Sphingomonadaceae > Sphingomicrobium. The sequence goes on along the minus strand of DASTIF010000026.1, from coordinate 1,144 downwards.
ATCGCCGCCGCCTTCGGAGTCAACCGCCGCGACGCCGAGCGGCTCAAATGCTTCTACGGTTCCGCGATGACCAGCCCCCGCGACAATCACGAGTTGATCGACGCCAATCACAGTGCCGCCGAAGAGGGCGGCGAGCCCGTCAGGATAACCCGGGCGCAGCTGATGACCGTGATCCGCCACCGGGTCGAGGAATTGACCGGAGAGATCGACAAGGCGCTCAAGGATCTCGGCTTCGGAGGGCCGGTCGCCCGGCCGGTGGTTCTGACCGGCGGCGGCGCGGAGCTCAAGAATATCGCCGATTACATGCAGGGCGTTCTGGGGCGCACCGTCCGTGTCGGCCGCCCGCGAACGCTCGCCGGCCTTCCCGACGCGCACAGCGGTCCGGCCTTTTCGACGCTTGTCGGCCTGGCCTGCCTCGCGGCGTCGAAAAGCGGCGACATTCGTGACATCGTGCTCGGGACGACGGTCCAGAAAAAGGCAGGGCGGGGCATAGTCGGGCGCCTTATCGACGCGCTCAAGTCGGGTTATTGAGTCCAAAGAGTCGCTTTCCCCACTTTTTTCTCATTTCCATTAACTTTTCGCTTGGCTTGCGACTCGCGATGATTCAAAGATTCACGCTGACGCATCAAGGCGTTGCTGGGAATTTGGGGGTGGGACCCATGAGCATCGATTTCATCCGGCCGGAAGTCGACGAACTCCGTCCGCGTATCAGCGTCATCGGAGTCGGAGGCGCCGGGGGCAATGCGGTCGCCAACATGATCCGCGCCGACGTGCAGGGAGTCGACTTCGTCGTCGCGAACACCGACGCGCAGGCGCTCAATACATCGTCGGCGGACCGTCGGATTCAGCTCGGCCTCAAGATCACCCAGGGCCTCGGTGCCGGGTCGCGGCCCGAGATCGGGCGCGCGGCGGCCGAGGAATCGATCGAGGAAATCGAGCAGGCGCTCAACGGCGCGCATATGTGCTTCCTCGCGGCCGGGATGGGTGGCGGCACCGGAACCGGCGCCGCTCCGGTCATCGCAAAAGCCGCCCGCGACAAGGGCATCCTGACCGTCGGAGTCGTTACCAAGCCGTTCGCATTCGAGGGCGCGCGGCGCTCTCGCTCGGCCGATAGCGGAATCGAGGAGCTTCAGCAGCACGTCGA
>DASTIF010000025.1:0-23486 GCA_035717805.1 Sphingomicrobium sp. | reverse complement strand
ACGCCACCCGCGCCGGTGCCGCCGAAGCTCATCCCGCCAGTGACGTTGAACCCGCCGTTGCCGCCGCCGCCGCCGACCGATTGGGCGATGATTCCGGCACTATGATCCTGCCGGGTAATTGACGCCAGCCGAGTGGCGTCGCTCAAGGTCGCGCCGTCGTTGACGTTGAGGGTCACGGTACCGGCGCTGCCGCCGCGCCCGCCATGACCGCCGATTCCGACCCCGACTTGTCCGGCGCCGGTGCCCGCCGCGGCGATGTTGCCGGTGACGTTGAAACCGCCGTTGCCGCCGCCGCCGCCTATCGACTGGGCGACGATGCCGTCGCTGAATTCGCCATCTTCGCCTTCGGCCGTGCCCGCTCCGGTTTGCGCGGCGCCGGTGACGTCTAGCGTGACTCCGAGCGCGTTGCCGGCGGTGCCGCCGCTGCCGCCGAGCCCGACGCTGACCGAGGCTGCGCCAGTGCCGGCGGCGGCGATATCGCCGCTGACGTTGAACCCGCCGCTGCCACCGCCGCCGCCGACGGATTGTGCGAGAATAGCTCCCGAGCGATCGCCTTGCGTGACGACATTGCCGACCACGGTCGCGTCGACGGTCGACGCGCTCCCGCCGCCACCACCCGAGCCGCCGAGCCCGACGCCGATCGAGCCAGAGGCGGTACCGCTGAACGCCAGTCCGCCGGTGACGTTGAAGCCGCCCGCGCCGCCGCCGCCGCCGACCGACTGGGCGATGAAGCCCGCGGAATCGTTGCCCAGGGTCGAGATGCTTTTCGCGTCGGCGATGACGGTTCCGCCGGCGCCGCCGCCGCCGCCCGAGCCGCCGAGCCCGACGCCGATCGAACCGGACGCCGAGCCGGAGAACTCGAGATTGCCGCTGACGTTGAAGGCGCCGCCGCCGCCGCCGCCGCCAGTCGATTGCACCAGCACGCCGCGCGACTGTTCGCCGGTGGTGATGACATTATCCTGAACGTGGCCGGTCACCGAACCGCCGTCACCGCCGGTACCGCCCGATCCGCCGAGGCCAATCGAGATGCCGCCCGCGGCCGAGGCGCCAATACCGATATTGCCGCTGACGTTGAACGCGCCGCTTCCGCCGCCGCCGCCGAGCGACTGGATGATCACCGCGTCCGACTGATCGCCGCTGGTCCGGGTGATTCCGGTGACGGTACCGGTGACCGTGCCGCCGGTGCCTCCTCCGGCGCCGGAGCCGCCGAGCCCGACCGAGATTCCGCCGCCATAGCCGCCGGAGCCGGTGAGCGACCCGCTGACGTTGAACCCGCCGCTTCCGCCGCCGCCGCCGAGCGACTGAATGAGCACGCCGGTCGAACGGGCGCCGGTCGTCGTTACGCTTCCGACCTCGCCGGTGACCGTGCCGCCATTGCCGCCGCCACCGCCCCAGCCGCCGAGACCGACCGAACCGCCGAGCGATCCGCCGCCGCTGAAGCCCAGCGTCGCGCTGACGTTGAAGCCGCCGGTACCGCCGCCGCCGCCGACCGACTGGGCGATGAAACCGGCCGAATCGCTACCGCTGCCATCAGTGTCGCCGGTCGCGATATTGCCGTCGAACGCGACATCGACCGTGCCGCCGTTGCCGCCGCCGCCGCCGTCCCCGCCGATACCGATCGCGGCAGAGACGGTGAGCCCGTCGCTCACCGCGCCGCTTGCCGCGACGCTGAAACCGCCGGCACCGCCGCCGCCGCCGACCGACTGCGCCAGATAACCGGTCGAATACCTACCCTTCGTGACGATGTTGCCGCCGCTGTCGCCAGTGACCGAGCCGCCGTAACCGCCCGACCCGCCATCGCCGCCGATCCCGACCGCGATCGAACCGCTGAAGCCTTCGCCCGCCGAGGCCGTCGCCGCGACCGAGAAGCCGCCGGCGCCGCCACCGCCCCCGACCGATTGCGCGAAGATGCCCTGGCTGTTGTCTCCGCTGGTGAACACATTGGTGTCGCCGTCGAGCGTCACGGTTCCACCCTGGCTGCCCGATCCGCCGCTGCCGCCGATCGCGACGCTGGCCGAGAAGAAAGCGCCTGCGCTGGCCTGTACGGCATATCCGCCGCTGCCGCCGCCGCCGCCGACCGATTGGGCGAAGATGCCGCGCGACCGGTCGCCGCTGGTGATGATCTGCGGAAGGACTTCGGTTTCCACGCCGCCGATGTCGACAGTCTGGGAGGACAGATTGACGTCGACCGTGCCACCGGCGCCCCCGGCGCCACCCGAACCGCCGATCGCAACGCCCGCGAACGCGCTGACCGAAACCGACGATCCGCCGTTGCCGCCGCCGCCGCCGACCGCCTGCGCGAACAGGCCATGCGAATCGTCCCCGGTCGTCTGCATCCCACCCGAAATGTTGGCGGTGACCGTGCCGGCGTTGTTGCCGAGTCCGCCGGTGCCACCGATTGTGACCAGAACGCCGCCGGTGGAACCGCCGTCGCCGCCGCCGCCACCGATCGACTGCGCCTGGATCGCCGACGACATGTTGCCGCCGGTCGTGACGAGGCCCGAGTTGGAAAGGGTGACGTTGCCGCCGGTTCCGCCGCCGTCGCCGCTGCCGCCGATCGCCGCAAGGCCGCCGGCATCGCCGCCACTACCGCCACCGCCGCCGATCGATTGCGCGAACATGCCCTGGCTGAAGGCGCCGTCGGTGTCGATCGTCCCGCTGTTGCCGAGCGTGACCGTGCCGCCGTTGCCGCCCGAGCTCGACGCGCCGCCGATGGCGACCAGCGCGCCGCCGTCGCCGCCGCTGCCGCCGCCGCCGCCGACCGACTGAGCGAACAGGCCGCGCGCCAGGCGACCGTCGGTGGTAATGCTGCCGCCGTTGGTTACGGTGACGGTTCCGCCGGTCCCGCCAACGCTGCCCTTGCCGCCGAGCGCAACGATGCCGACCGCCGAGGCGCCCGAACCGCCGCCGCCACCGACCGACTGGGCGAAGACGCCGTCGGCGCCCTTGCCGGCGGTGGCGATGTCGCTTGCCGAGCCGAGCGTTACGGTGACTTGTCCGCCATTGGCGCCGCTACCCCCGCTGCCGCCCAGTGTGACGACTCCGCCCGAGGTATTCGCGCTTCCGCCGCCGCCGCCGACCGACTGGGCGAAGATTCCGCGCGCGTCCTGCGCGTGGGTGACGATCGTCGCCGAGCTGTTGACCGAGACAGTGCCGCCGACGTTGCCGGATCCGCCCGACCCGCCCATCGTGAAGGCGCCGCCGCTGCCGCTTGCGGTGCCGCCCGTCCCGCCGACCGATTCGGCATAAATCCCGTACGAGCCGATGCCGTGGGTCTCGATATAGGATCCTGCTGCGGCGGTAACGCTGGCGGTGCCGCCGACGCCGCCGCTCCCGCCGTTGCCACCGAACACTGCGATGCCGCCGGTCCAGCCGGCCGCGCCGCCGCCGCCGCCGATCGATTGAGCGACGGCCCCATGCGCCCATTTGCCAAAGGTTTCGATGCCGCTGGTCGAGCCGAGGACAACCGACGCGGTGGATCCGTTGCCGGCTCCTCCGCCGGTCCCGGTGAATGCGACGATGCCGACGCCATTGCCACTGTTGCCGCCATTGCCGCCGATCGACTGAGCCTGGACTCCAAAGGCGAAATCGCCGTGCGTGACGATATTGCCGTTATTCTCCGCGATCGCCGTGCCGCCGTTGCCGCCGATGCTTCCCGAACCCGCGGAGCCGACCACCCCATAGCTCGAGCCGCCGCTTCCACCGCCGCCGCCGAGGCTCTGGACGAGCAGGCCGACCGCCCCGGTCCCTTGCGTGCTGATGTCGGCATTGTTGATTCCGTGCGCGGTGCCGCCGGCCGCCGCGCCGCCGCCCGATCCGCCGCCGCCGAAGATGTAGCCAGAACCGCCCGAACCGCCGCTTCCGGCCTGCGAGAAGACCCACATGCCATAGGAGTTCGCGCCACCGGTCGAGACGTCGCTATAGTTGGTTGCAGTGACGGCCCCACCATTGCCGGCCGTTCCGCCGGCCTCGCCGTCGAAATTGCCATAGGCATCGCCGCCCTGACCGCCGTTGCCGCCGACGCTTGCGACCTTGATCCCGGGCAGGCTGGCGGCGGTGTTGGTGATCGCCGTCCCCGACCAGTTGGAAGGTATGGTGACAGCGAAATCGGGGCCGTTGGCGCCATTGCCGCCCCTGCTCGGGCCGACCCCGATGATTCCGCAGATGTCGGTGAACGGAACGCAGACCTCTATCCCGTAACCATCGTCGCCGTCGCCGCCGCGGGCGCCGGCGCGGACGTCGGAATATTGCTCGTTGCCGGATGGCGGCGGGACATTGACCGATATCGTCCCGGACCCGTCGGTGCCGTCCGGACTGACCGGTGGGGCGCTGTAGCTATTGTAGATACTCTGGGTGCTGGCGTTGTCGTCCGCGTCCTTGACGTCGACGCTTGTGACATAGTCCGTTCCGTCGACGGTCGTCGTGTGGACCGCGGTGACCTTGAACGTGGTCGAAGTGCCTCCGGAACCGGCCACCGTGTAGGAATCGCCGACCGCGCGAGCGAGAATGATGACGCTGGTCTGCGTTCGAACCGCGTAACCGGGCGAACCGATCACCTCGAGCACCGTCTCGTTGGTCCCGGTGGCGCCAAGCAGCGGATTGAAAATGGTATCGCCGACATCGTAGCTCGCCAGGGCAGCCATTGCGGGAGTCGCCACGAACGTGCTGAGGCCAGCGCCGACCATTGCCAGCGGCGTGAGGGCGCGCAGCATTCGCGCGAGTTTGCGGGCGGCAAGCGGGCTTGGCCGGACCCCCGACTTTCCGCGATGACGAAGGGCGCGCTCGAGCTTGGCGAAGGCAGAATCGATCAGCGCAGAGTTATGGCCGAGGCTGGCACGGAGCTCGGCGATTTCTCCAAGCGCTTCGATTCGACGAGCCTCGTCGAGCGCTGAAAAATTGAACCTGCCGACAAAGCGATCCACGGTTCGCGCGACAACGACCGCTACGCGAGCGCCTTGAAGACCGGCCATTTGATTTTCCCCCGCCCGGGCGACCCGAGGCACCCTTTGTTACAGAGGCCCGGCACCCTGCGCACCGAACCTTCATCCGAAGATCCGCGACTTCGCAGTTGCACAAGAAGTGGCAGACACGATCGGTGAAATGAAAAATTAACAGGCGAGCCGGGGATGCGCAACGGGGTGGCGACAAAAATGCTCCGAATCGAGACTATCGTTTCTCGCGATGCCTGTAGGGAGCCGCCTGGCCGTCACATTCAGCGCTGATCGCCGTTCTTTACAGATTAGTCGATTCTCTATTCGGTGAATGCAATCATTTAAAACTTCATTCGCGATCTACATGACTTAAATCCATTGCATGGATATTGCGCCCGTAACTGTATTAGTCCATTGCAGCAACAGAATGCGAAGGAGCGGTAAGTCTAAGTCGACTCGATGTGGTAGCGCGGCAATTGTGCGCTTTATTGTCTTGGCAGGGAGCGAGTTCCAGTACGACTGCCGCGTGAGCGCGGTCTTGTTCGATTTTACACGCGGTGAATTGCAATCGCGCAAGGACTGTCTGCGTCACGTATGGTGGGAGCATTCACACATTCCCTGGCGGAGAGGGTGGGATTCGAACCCACGGTACGGTTGCCCGCACGCCGCATTTCGAGTGCGGTGCTTTCGACCACTCAGCCACCTCTCCGCGGGGCGCCAGCCGGGCCTGACGGTCGCCGGCGAGTCAACGGTCGGGCCGGCGCTCTAGCAGCGAGGCCTATGCTTGCCTAGATAGGACGGATGACCCCGATTGCACCCTTCGAACGTTCCAGCCTCATGCCCCCGGCCATCGAGATTCAAAAGGCCAATTTCGCGATCGGCGAGGTCGTCCGGCACCGGCTGCTCGACTTTCGCGGAGTCATCTTCGACGTCGATCCGGAATTCGCCAATAGCGAGGAATGGTATGAGGCCATTCCCGAGGCGATGCGGCCGTCGAAGGACCAGCCGTTCTATCATCTGCTCGCCGAGAACGCCGAAGCCAGCTACGTCGCTTATGTCAGCCAGCAGAACCTGGTCCACGACGACAGCGACGAACCGATCGACCATCCCGCGGTCGAGAGCATGTTCACCGGATTCGACGGCGGCCGCTATACGCTCAGGCCCGAACACCGCCATTAGGTTGACAGTGTGAGGCGGCTGCCATAGGCGCCTCGCTTCGCGCGTTTGCGGCCTTTCGTCCGCGCCGCGCGGCAATCGATTTTGAAGAAGAGAAGCCAAATGTTCGCAGTCGTGCGCACCGGCGGCAAGCAATATCGCGTCGCCCCCGGAGACAAAATCGTCGTCGAGAAGATGGACGGCAACGCCGGTGACCAGGTCACCCTTGGCGACGTCCTCCTCGCAGGCGAGGGGTCGGAGCTCAAGAAGACCGACGGGCTCAAGGTCGCTGCCGAGATCATCGCCCAGGCCAAGGGCGAGAAGGTCACCGTCTTCAAGAAGCGCCGCCGGCACAATTACCGTCGCAAGAAGGGCCACCGCCAGCAGCATACGATCCTGAGGATCGTCGCGATCGGCGATCATAAAGCGGAGAAGAAGGCCGCGCCGAAGGCCGAGAAGGCTCCCGCGAAGAGCGAAACGGCCGCCACCGCAGCCGCCGGCGAGAGCGTCGAAGCCAAGGCTCCGGCCAAGCCCAAGTCGGAAAAGAAGGCCGCTCCTGCCAAGGCTGAAAAGCCTGCCGCGAAGCCTGCTTCGAGCAAGGCCAAGGGGGCGTCGACAAAAAATGCTGCACCTGCTAAGGGCGCCGCCAAGAAACCCAGCAAGCCCAAGAAGTAAGCGAAATGGCACATAAAAAAGCAGGCGGTTCGTCCCGCAACGGCCGCGACAGTGAAAGTAAGCGCCTCGGCGTGAAGCTGTTCGGCAGCCAGACGGCTCGCGCCGGCAACATTATCGTGCGTCAGCGCGGGACCAAGTGGCACCCGGGCGACAATGTCGGCATCGGCAAGGACCACACGCTCTTTGCTCTCACCGACGGCACTGTCGCGTTCCGAGACGGCAAGCTCGGCCGCAAATATGTGCACGTCATGCCGGCACCGGAATCGAAATAGGAACGGTCGGAAAGGGACCGTTCCCCTAAAAAGGGGCGGCCCGGACGAGATCGAAACGATCGAGACCAAAAGGGAGAAGAGGGCAGCCCCCTCTTCTCCCTTCTTTTTTGAAGGGCGCAATCTTCTCCCGAAACTGTCGCCAGCCGCCCGCCGGCGGGCCGACTCGAGGAGAAGACGATGTTCGCGCGAACGCAAAGATTGCTACTGCGCCCCGGTTTTCCGGAGGACGCTCCAGCGCTTACCGAAGCGATGGCCGACCGGCTTATTGTCAGCAATCTCGCGTCCGCACCGTGGCCCTATACGATGCGCGACTCCGAGGCGTTTCTCGCGGCGCCGCGTGATCCGGTGCTCCCGTCGATGCTGATCACAGAGCGGACGGACGGAGCCCCCCGGCTTGTCGGCGCCTGCGGTCTTGGAAGGCGACCCTCGGGCGCAGTCGAGCTCGGCTATTGGATCGCCCGCCCGCACTGGAACCGGGGCATCGCGACCGAGGCTTGCCTCGCTCTCGTCGACATCGCCCGCGCGCTTCGGCTTCCCTCGCTCGAGGCTTCGCACTTTCTCGACAATCCCGCGTCGGCGCGGGTGCTCGAGAAGCTCGGCTTCCGACCGACCGGAATCGTTGCCCCCCGGCTGAGCTGCGGGCGCGGTGGCGAGTCAGCGGCGAGACTTCATCGGCTGCGCCTGGCCCGGGGAGCGCGGGAATCTGGGGTTGAAGAGGCCCTTGCCGCAGCCTAGTCTCGTCCGGGCCGACGAAGCGCCCTTAAAAATCTGCTAACGCCCGTTGAGTTGCGGCAAATCTTAACGCACAGTGCCGGACAGCTGTGCGGAGGTGCCGAGTCGCAACTCCGCACTGCGCGATTTTACGCCCGGCCCAAAGCCGGTGCGTGGACTCCCTGGCTGGTGTCCCGGCACCAGCCAGGGCAGTTTTCCGAACCGATCCGAAAGTGGCGCATTCCCGCGCTCCAGCCTACATCGCGGCGATGCATTTTCTCGACCAGGCGAAAATATTTGTCCGTTCCGGCGCCGGCGGCCCGGGCGCGGTCAGTTTTCGCCGCGAGAAATTCATCGAGTTCGGCGGGCCCGACGGCGGCGACGGCGGCAAGGGGGGCGACATCGTGTTTGAGGCCGTACCAGGGCTCAATACGCTGATCGACTTCCGCTACACGCAGCATTTCCGCGCGCCGCGCGGCAAAGGCGGAGCCGGCTCGAATAAAACCGGAGCAGCGGGCAAGGACCTCGTCATCAGGGTTCCCGCGGGAACGCAAATCCTGGCCGACGACGAGGAGCGCAGCCTGATCGCCGACCTCGTTCGCGAAGGGCAGCGCGTCACGTTCCTCAAAGGCGGAATGGGCGGCCGGGGCAATGCCAGCTACAAAAGCTCCACCAACCGCGCCCCCCGCCAGCACCAGACCGGCGAGCCGGGCGAGGAAATGTGGGTCTGGCTTCGGCTGAAGCTGCTCGCCGATGTCGGGCTGGTCGGGCTACCCAATTCGGGCAAGTCGACCTTCCTCAACAGCGTCACCAACGCGACCGCCAAGGTCGGCGATTATCCCTTCACGACGATTCGCCCGCAGCTGGGAGTGGTCCGCCACAAGGGCCGCGAGTTCGTCGTCGCCGACATCCCCGGACTGATCGAGGGCGCGGCAGAGGGCGCCGGTATCGGCGACCGATTCCTCGGCCATGTCGAGCGGACCCGGATTTTGCTCCATCTGGTCGATTCCGGAGGGGAGGACCCGGCGGGCGCGTGGGCGACCGTCCGCGAGGAAATTGCTCGCTACGGCGCGGGCCTTGCCGACAAGCCGGACATCGTCGCCCTCAGCCGCAGCGATCTGGTCGATGCAGAAGCGATCGACGACGCGAAGCAGGCGCTCCAGAGCGCGGGCGTCCAGGACCCTGTCGTAATCTCCGCGGCGACCGGCGACGGGGTCGAGCAGCTTCTCGACCGGATCGTCGAGCGGCTTGGACCGGAGTCGCGCGCGGATGAAATGGAGGACGGGGCGGAGCGCGCCTGGTCGCCGCTATGAAAATCGCGGTGACCGGCGGCACCGGCTTCGTCGGCGGCCGGTTCCTGGAGCGAGCGCTTGCCGCGGAGCACGATCTACGGGCCCTGACTCGAACACGGCGGCAGCCAATGCCGAGCATCGAATGGATCGACGGTTCCCTGTCCGACGCGGACAGTCTCCGCCGGCTGGTGACGAACGCGGATTCGATCGTTCACATCGCGGGAGTCATCAATGCCCGTGATCCCGCTGGCTTCGAACGCGGCAATGTCGAGGGAACCCTGGCGATGCTGGCGGCGGCGACCGCCGCGGGAGTCACCAGGTTCGTCCACGTGTCGTCGCTTGCGGCGAGAGAGCCGAAGCTGTCGCGATACGGCGCCTCCAAGGCGAAGGCCGAAGAGCTTGTCGCCGGCTCCGGCCTCGACTGGGCGATCGTCCGGCCGCCAGCCGTCTATGGCCCCGGCGACAGGGAAACGCTCGAATTGTTCAGGATGGCCAGGCATCGTCTGATGCTGCTGCCGCCGCGCGGCCACGTGTCGCTGTTGCATGTCGACGATCTGGCGCGGCTGCTGCTCGTTCTCGCCGAGCGGCCCGAACCGGCCGGAGTCCTGTTCGAGCCCGATGACGGCCACGCCGGCGGCTGGAGCCACAAGCAGCTCGCCTCTGCCATCGGCCGCGCCGTCGGGCGAAAGAATCTCTCGCTGTCCATGCCGAAGACGATGCTCCGGCTGGGAGCCGCGGTCGACCAACTCGTCCGGAGGGAGCGGGCAAAGCTGTCGGCCGACCGGGCCGCGTACTTCAGCCATCGCGACTGGGTTGCGTCGCCCGGCAAGCGGCCTTCAAACGATCTTTGGGAAGCGCGCATCTCGACCGAGCAAGGCCTTGCGGAAACCGCGTCCTGGTACAGGTCGGAGGACTGGCTCTGAGCCGCCGCATTCGCGCCCCATTGCGTTGCGATAGGCGCCCGCTGCGAATAGGGGCCGTGCAATGAGCGACCGCGACGATACCAAGGCGAGAATCCTGACGCTGATCGAGCCGTTCAACAAGAAGGGCGCGGAAGTCGGCGAATCCACCCGATTCCAGCAGGATCTGGAGTGGGACAGCCTGACGGTGATGGATTTCGTCGCCTCGGTCGAGGACGAGTTCGACATATTGATCAGCATGAACCGCGCAGCCGAGATCGAAACCGTCGGCGAGCTGATCGACGCGGTCGGGCAGCTTCAGTCCGAGCGGTGAGCGACCTCTTTTCGAAATTCGACCCGCTGATCGAGCAGCGGGAGGCGCTGCTTTCGAGCGGCCTGACCGACCCGTTCAACCTGGTCATGGATAGGGTCGAAAGCCCCACTGTCGCAATCTGCAACGGCAAGCGGACGATCCTTCTCGGCACCTACAATTATATGGGAATGACCTTCGATCCCGACGTCATTGCCGCGGGCAAGACGGCGCTCGACGAGTTCGGGTCGGGCACGACCGGGAGCCGGGTGCTCAACGGCACCTATGCCGGTCACAAGGCCTGCGAGGACGCGCTCAAGGACTTTTACGGGATGGACCATGCGATGGTCTTCTCGACCGGCTATCAGGCCAATCTCGGGATCATTTCGACCATTGCCGGCAAGGACGATTACATCGTTCTCGATATCGACAGTCATGCATCGATCTACGACGGCTGCGCGCTCGGCAACGCGCAGATCGTGCCCTTCCGCCACAATGACATCGACGCGCTGGAAAAGCGGCTGAAGCGAATTCCCGAAGGCGCGGGCAAGCTCGTCGTCCTCGAAGGCGTCTATTCGATGCTCGGCGACGTCGCGCCTTTGAAGGAGATGGTCGCGGTTTCGAAGGCCAACGGCGCGATGGTCCTGGTCGACGAAGCCCATTCGATGGGGTTCATCGGCGAGCACGGCCGCGGAGTCGCCGAGGCGCAGGGCGTGATCGACGACGTCGATTTCATCATCGGCACCTTCTCCAAGTCCGTCGGAACGGTCGGCGGCTTTTGCGTGTCGAACCATCCCAAGTTCGAGATATTGCGCCTTGTCTGCCGCCCTTACGTCTTCACCGCTTCGCTTCCGCCATCGGTGGTCGCGACCGCGGCGACCTCGATCCGCAAGCTGATGGAAGGCGCGGACAAGCGCGCTCATTTGTGGGAAAATTCGAAGCGGCTCCATGCCGGGCTCAAGCGGCTCGGCTTCACGCTCGGCACGCAAGACCCGCAATCGGCGATCATCGCCGTGATCATGCCCGACCTGGAGACCGGCGCGGCCATGTGGGAAGCGCTTCTCGACGAAGGGCTCTACGTCAATCTCGCCCGTCCGCCGGCGACCCCGGCGGGGATGACGCTGCTGCGCTGCTCGCTGTGCGCGGAGCATTCGAGCGAGCAGGTCGGCGAGATTCTTGCGATGTTCGGTGCGGCTGGAAGGGCGACCGGCTGCATTTGACGGGGAAAGCCGCCTTTTCCAGCGCGCGAGACGGGTCTAGAGTGACGCCATGACGCCGGGTGGGGAAGAGATCCGGTTCGACTGGAGGCGCAGCGGCGCTGCTGCCGGAGCGCTTGTCGCCGTTCTGGTGTTGCTGGCAATGGTGCTTCTCGTCGCCGTGTCGAACGGACAGCGCGACCGAGCGCTCGATCGCGAGCGGCACGCTTATGACGTGACTCTTCTGACGCGGACGGTCGACGCAACCATCGCACGATCCGAAGCCGCGCTCGGGCGCTTCGTTCTCGACGAGGATGTCAAGACCAGCGGCAATATCTATTACAGCAACTGGCGGCTGGCCGGCCGGCAGATCGAGCAGCTCGACCGCCTGGTTTCGAACGACCCGGCGCAGAACGCCCGGATTCAGGCGCTGGAGAAGCTCTACCAGGTGCGCGGCCTCGAGCTGTCGGAAGCGGCGCGCGCGGCCGCCGCCAAACAGGGCTCCGGCGGAACCGCTCTCTTCTATCAGGCGGCGCTTTCGCCGACGGGGCCCGAGCTTCGCGCGAAGCTCAGCGATATCGCCCAGAGCGAGCGCGATTCGCTTCTCGAGAGCATGAAGCAGACCCAGCTGTTCTCGGCTCGCGCCGATCGCTTCACCGATTATCTGAGCTGGCTCGGGGTTCTGGTCGGGATCGCCGCGATCGTTCTGGGCTATGTCGCGGTGCAGGCGATCCGCCAATTCTCCTCCGCTCGGCGGGAAGCGGAAAACGAAAGCGAGCGCGCGGAAACGCTGGAGATGGCGGTTCGCGAGCGAACGCAGGAATTGTGGGAAGCCAACCAGGCGCTCAAGGCCGAGGCCTCCGAGCGCGAGGCCGCGGAGGCGCAGCTTCGCCAGGTCCAGAAGATGGAGGCCGTCGGCCAGCTCACCGGCGGAATCGCGCACGACTTCAACAATATGCTCGCGGTGGTCGTCGGCGGAATCGACCTCGCCCGACGGCGGTTGAACGGCCCGCGCCGGGAAGTTCTGGCGCATCTCAACAACGCCATGGAAGGCGCCACGCGAGCCGCCGCGCTCACCCGTCGCCTGCTATCCTTCGCCCGGTCCGAGCCGCTTCTTCCCGAGCCGGTCGAGCCGGCGGGCCTGGTCGAGAGCATGTCCGACCTTCTGGACCGGACGCTCGGCGAGCGCGTGCAGGTCGATGTCGATCTCACGGCGGACACCTGGCCGGTCTATGTCGATCCGCATCAGCTGGAGAACGCCATCGTCAACCTGGCGGTCAACGCCCGCGACGCCATGGACGGAGTCGGCCGCCTTCGGATCGCAACCGCAAACGTTAAGGTTTCGGCAAACGAGGTGGGCGACATTCGCGGGGGCGATTATGTCCGAATCTCGGTGACGGACACCGGATGCGGAATGTCGCCGGAGGTGAAGGAGCGCGCCTTTGAACCGTTCTTCACGACCAAGCCTGTCGGCAAGGGCACGGGCCTCGGGCTCAGTCAGATATTCGGTTTCGCGCATCAGTCGGGCGGCGAGGTCGGGATCGACAGCGAGGTCGGCCGGGGCACGACCGTATCGATTTACCTTCCGCGCGGCTCTGCGGAAGCGGCAGTGCGGCTTCACCCTGCTGCAAACCGGATGAGCGAGGAAGAGCGCGTGCCGGGAGCCCGGATCCTCGTCGTCGAGGACGACCCGCGCGTTCGCACCTCCACCGTAGAGGCGCTTCAGGACCTCGATTACGATCCGATCGCCTGCTCGAGCGGCGAAGAAGCGATCGAGGCGTTCGACAACGAGACCTTCGATCTCGTCATCAGCGACGTCATCATGCCCGAAATGACGGGTCCCGAACTGATCCGCGTGCTCAAGGACAAGCGCGACGATTTCTCGGTGCTGTTCGTCACCGGTTATGTCGGCGAAGGCGACAGCGACCATCTGGTCGGCCACGAGCTGTTGCGCAAACCTTTCACCGTCGGAGCACTCGCCTCGGCGGTTGCGACAGCACTCGCCCAGCCTAGCGAATCGCCCCCGACTTCAGGAGCCGCGGCAGCAGGGTGAGCCCGGCGAGCAGCGGCCAGCGTCTCTGCCAGGGTTTGAGCTCGATCTTGGTTCCGGCGTGGCGGTTGATTTTCCAGGCGATATAATCTGCGCCGCCCGCGAAGGTCGCGCTGGCCTTGGCCAGGCGAAGGACCGACAGCAGCTTCCCCTTGCGCTGCATCCGCTTCCACCAGCGCTCGGCCATTTGCCGGTCGAGGTCCTTGGCCACCGGCAAAGCGGCCCAGCCGAAACGCTCGTACCGATCAGGGTCTGCCTCGACGATCGCGGCGGACCGGTCCGCCCGTTCGGCGCGAAGCTCGGCCCCGAATGTCAGCTGAAAGGCGCGCTTCCAGCGATCGAGAATCGCGGGCTCGCGGGTGAGCGGCAAGGCCCGGCCGAGGAGAGTCGGGGCGCATTGGGCGACCGCATCCGCCACCGTGTCGCTGGCGTCACCGTTTGCGCACCAGGCCAGTCGCGCCGGCTGGGCGAATCGGGCGATGACCGACGTGCTTCGTGCGCGCGGCCCGCATTCGCGAGTCAGATCGCCTTCGCTCAGAACCGCATATTTTGCGGTGAGGCCGTCCTTTTCGAAATAGAAGACGTTGGGCGGGATCAGCCGGTTCGCGACCGCAAGCCAGCGTTTGTCATAAGCCTCCTCATAGTCAGAGACGATGAGGTAGAAATCGAGCATCAGCCCCTCGAGCTGCTTCTGGCGCAGGCAGGAGCCGTAGAAGAGGACCGCGCGCGACGCCTTGCCGTGCTTCGCGGCGATCGCCTCGGCAATTGCGCGCACGCGTGAATCGACGGGCAAGGCCAGCTCTTCGGCAACCAGGTCGCGCAGTTCGGACATAAAGGCGGATTACGCCGCGAGGCGGACGAAGGACAACGGCTGGGCGGAGGTAAGCCGGATCGGCTTTCCGGTTTCTGCGTGGAACATTTCGCCGTCGAGAATGACGCTCGAGCTCTCGCCCTCTATGCTGATCTCGTCGGCTTCCTCGATATGGACACCCCGAACCGGCTTGCGGCCGAGCTTGCCGAGCGCGTTGGCGAGCAGCGCTCCGAAGACGGAGGACGGCCGCTCTTCGATCGCAAGAAGCTTCAGCGGGCCGCGGCCCGAGCTTCGCAATTCGCTCGAAAGAAGCAACTTTTCGAGAGTTGTTACTACTACCAGGGTGAATCGGCCGGTCAGCGATTCGCTATGGCTGGTCGAGACCTGAAGCGGAGACGCTCGCGGCGGAAGGAAGCCGGCGCGAATGCCCGACAGCAGCCGGAAAATCAGCGCGACAGCCGTTATCCCGTGGCTGATCCCGTTGGGAAGCCCGAGCGGGTAAATCTTGTTGCGGCAATAGAGCATCGTGTCGGCGAGCCCCGCGCCGCCGAGGAACATCCCGATGACCGGCCGCTCCGCTCCGTCCTTCGACAAAGCGATCAGCTCGCGAGCGACGAGATGCTCGCCAAGATCGCCCTGAGCGATTTCGACGAGCCTTCCGAGCGCCGCGATCGGATCGCCGTGAACGCCAAGGTCGAGCGCGATGAGGTTGGTCTTGCCGCTTGGAAGCACGGCAACCGGCGGCGGAGAATCGCCGAAATGACCGCCGTTGTGGATTTCCGTCAACGCTGCCTGCACAGTGCCGTCGCCGCCGTTGATGACCAGCATTTTCGGCCGCACCCGGGCGATCGTCCGCAGAGCGCTTCCGATCTGGTCGACATGCTCCACCTCATAGTGGAAGATGTCGGGGTGATCGGCGCAATAGGTCCGGATCCGCGACAGCTGCGCGATGTTGCCGGTCGACTTGGGGTTGGACAGAAGGGCCACTCGGGGGCGGTTCTTGGGCGCACGGCAGTCGGCGGCCGCACAGGCGGGCATCGGCGCCGGAGCGTCTTTGACCTTCAGCTGCGAGCGCGACATGCTATGACCCGATCCGACCGCTTTACTTTCGACGCGAGCCTGGCGTCAGATGCTTTGGCCCGCCTGCCTGTTTCGGCGCGCTTTGCGGCCAAATGATGGTGTAGGGACGACGAAATTTGCGCCAGTTGTCGTTGATTGACCGGTATCTGGCGCGCTCGATCGCGGTCCCGCTGATCGGCACGCTCATTCTCGCGGCCATGCTTCTCGTGCTCGACAAGATGCTCCGGCTGTTCGACTTCGTGGTCAACACGGGAGGGCCGGTCAGCGTCGTGTGGCGAATGCTGGCCAACCTGCTGCCCGAATATTTCTCGCTCGGGATTCCGATCGGCTTGATGCTCGGGATCCTGCTCGCCTTCCGGAAGCTGGCGCTTTCGTCGGAGCTGGACGCGCTTCGCGGAATCGGCGTCGGCTTCGGCCGCCTGCTTCGAGTTCCCTACATCTACACGACGGCGCTGATGGTGGTGAACGTCGCCATCGTCGGCTTCATCGAGCCCTATGCCCATTATCGCTACGAAGGGCTCCGCTTCGACCTGCGCTCGGGCGCGCTCGGGGCGTCGATAAAGGTCGGCGAGTTCAACCAGCTCGGTAAACGGCTCACCCTTCGAATCGACCGAAGCGAGGAGCATGGCACGCGGCTTCAGGGCATTTTCGTCCAGGTCGACGACACGTCGGGGCAAAGCGTCGTCGCGACCGCAGAGGCTGGCCGGTTCCTGTCGACCGACGACCCGCAGGTTATATTGTTCAGGCTTCGCAACGGCCGGCTGGTCCAGCAATCTCCGAAATTTTCGGCGCCCCGGACCCTGACCTTCGACAGCTACGATCTGCCGGTCAGGGTTCCGGCAATCGACCAGTTCCGAAGCCGCGGCACCGATTTCGACGAGCTGTTCTTCGACGAACTCTACGGTCTGGCCTATGGCGGCTACGCGACCGACCGCGAACAGCAGCTCGGCGCCCAGGCCAACTTCAACTTCCGGCTTGCCGAGATATTGATGATGGCGATGCTTCCGATGCTTGCAGTGGCATTGGCGGTGCCGCCCAAGCGAAGCACTTCGGCGCTCGGCATTTTCGTCGGGATCGTCCTCGTCGTCGCCTATCACAAGGTCAATCAGTACGGCGCCTACGCGGGCGCGCAGGGGCGCGTCGATCCGATCATCGCCTTGTGGGTGCCGTTCCTGCTGATGGCGGGGCTGATCGGCTGGATGTATCATGTGATCGCCCAGCGGCCGGGCGGGCAGCCGATCGGCGCACTCGAATGGGCGGCGGCCAAGCTGGTTCGGCGGATTCGCTCGCTGTTTCCGAGCGCGAGGCCCGCTTGATCAATCTCGAATTCTTTCCGTCGCGCCGGCTCGCGCTGTACACGGTGCGCCTGTACCTGACGCGCAGCTTCGGCGTTCTGCTGGGCCTGATCCTCGTGTTGATGACGCTCGATCTGCTCGGCGAATCGGGCAAGATCCTTGCCGTGCCTGGCAATGGCGATGCCGAGCTATGGCGCTACGTCGGATTGCGGCTACCCTTGCTCACGGCGCGCTTCCTTCCCTTCGCGGTGCTGCTTGGCACGCTGATCGCCTTCGTCGGGCTCAACCAAAACAGCGAAGTCGTCGCGATGAAAGCGGCCGGAATGTCGGCGCACCAGATGCTCGCGCCGTTGATCGTCGCGAGCCTCGGCGTTGCGGTTCTCGCATTCGTCTTCAACGAGACGGTCGTCGTGCGATCCGCGCATGTGGTGACCGCGTGGAGCGACAATGACTACAAGCCGATTCCGCCGGAAGCGCCGATTTCGAGCAACGTCTGGGCAAATCACGGCGGCGACCTCGTCCGGATGCGCCATATCGGCGGCCGCGGCTCCGCGTTTCACGCCGAGGGCGTGACGATCTTTCAGCGCAAGGACGGCGCGCTGCAGCGGCTGATCGATGCCGATCGCGCTTTTCCGACCGGGGGCGGCTGGCGCCTGGAAAATGTCCGGATCTACGATTCGACGATGAACGCGGTGACCAGGACGCCGCAAATGACCGGCCTCGCGGGACTCACCGCGGAGCAGATGCGTCTCGCCAAGGTCGACCCGGAAGAAACCGGCTTCTTCGACCTCAAGCAAAAGATCGGTGAGATGGAGGCGGCGGGAAAGCCCACGGCGGCGGCGCGGGCTGGTCTTTGGCACAAGATATCGGGACCGCTGTCGATCCTTTTGATGCCGCTTCTCGCAGCGGTCGCCGCGTTCGGCCTGGCGCGCTCCGGCCAGGTGCTCCTTCGAGCAACCATCGGGATGGCGCTCGGCTTCGCCTATTTCGTGGCCGACAATTTCAGTCTCGCGATGGGCAATGTCGGCGCCTATCCGCCGCTGCTCGCGGCCTGGGCGCCCTTTCTCCTGTTCCTCCTTGTCGGCGAAACCGTCCTCATTCGAAGCGAGGAATGACGGGTCAGGCGCGACAGCCGCGACCGCGTGCCCTTACGCAGCCAGAAGCTGTAGGTCGCGAACAGGCCGAGGACGAAGAGCGACAGACCCGAAAGCGTCATCACCATCTTGTACGCGACGGGCCCGACCTTGGCCGAGTGGATCGGATAGAATTTTTCGCGGACCGCGGCGGAGCTCGGTCCACGTGAAGGGTCGTCGATGGTCAGCAGACGCCCGTTCGACGCATCGAAGGTCAGCTGGGTGCGGCCATTGGGAGTCCATTCGAAGTCCTGCTTCATCCGGACTGCGATGGGGCCGCCCGTTGCCGCCGGAAGACTCAGCCGGCGCAGGGCGGCGCGCGGGAAAATGCGCTTCGACTGTTCGAGAGCGGCGGCGATGGGGGTGCGGTTTGGAACTGCCGTACTCGCCACCGGGGGTTGACCGGCTTCATCGGCGGCCAGCGGCGACAAAATCATGTCCGCGGCGCCCGGAAAGACCATCAGCAGCCCGGTCGAAATCGAAACCAGCAATAACGGGGCCGCAAGGATGCCGAGGTCGCGGTGATGCTTGACGATTCCGGCCGGCGTGAACGCTCCGGGCCAAAGCGTCGGCGCGAAGCGCCTTCGGCTTCGCCACCACAAGAGCGACCCGGTCACGACAAACAGGAAGCCGGCGATCCCGGCGATCCCGGTCACGGTTTCACCCACATGGCCGGAGAATAGATGATGGTGCAGGTCGAACAGCCAAAGCTCCGGCCGCTCCCACTGGGTCGCCCAGCGATCGACGACGGCGCCATCCTGGCGGACATAGGCGCCGCTGCCGTCGGCAAAGACGAGCTGGTGGAGAGCGGTCTCGTCGCTTGCGAAGGTGATCCGGCTTAGGTCGCCCGCGCTCGCCGCACGCTCGGCGATCGCCGCGATGGACGCCACATTCTCGTGCAGCGGGTCGTGCGCTCCGGGAAGCGACAGCCACTCGCCTTCCCAAAGCAGAATGGCGCCCGTCAGCCCGATGAGCGCCAGCAGCAGACCGATGAAGCCGCCCGCCCAACGATGAATGGTGGAGATTGTGCGCACTGCGATCAGAAGTCTGTCGTCACGCCGAGCGTGAACGTCCGGCCGCGGCCGGCGAAAAAGCGGAGGTTGTCGGCCGGGCCCTGCGTATCGCTGTAATACGTGACATATTGCTTGTCGGTGAGGTTCTGGACCCCGAGCAGGACGCGGTGCGCGCCGATGCGATAGCCGAGCAAGGCGTCGAACAAGGTATAGCCTTCGAAATCGTTCGCCGGGTCCTGGCCTTCAAACCTTCGCGAAAGATATTTGCGCATCGTCAGGCGCGCATCGAACGGTCCGCGCTCCACGGCGCCGTAGAGGTTGAGACGGTTGGGAGCGATGTTGGCGCCGTCCAGGTCGGCCTCCAGGCTTCCGTCGCCGTCGTCGTCGGTGCGGCCCTCGACCCGCGCATAGGCCCCACCGACCGTCAGCCCCGGCACCGGAGTGCGCCACTCCGCCGTCAAATCCAGGCCCTCGAGCGAGATCGGCGCCCGGACCACGCTGAAAATACCATCGGCCCCGCGCACCAGCCGCGAGCCGAAGTCGCTGTCGGACCACCAATAGCTGGCGCTGGCGCTGACCGCCCCTCGCCGCCATTCGAGCCCGAGTTCCCGGTTGTTGCTGACGACCGGCTCGAGGTCGAGGAAATCGTCGACCCTGACCCCGTCGGTGTCGATTCCCCGAAGGATCCGGCCGATGTCGGCGATCGTATAGCCCTCGGCGTAGGCGGCATAGCCGCGAAGGCCGTCGACCGGTTCGACGACGACGCCTCCATTGACCAGCGTCCGTCCGAAGCTCGGCGACCCGCCCTCGACGTCGCGCGATCCGTAGGCCGCGAGCGTGGTGAAGTCCGGAATGTCGAGAGTCACATTCTCTCGCCGGACGCCCCCGGCCAGGCGAAGCTTGCCGTCGAGAAGCTTGAGATTGCCCTGGAGGAAGGGAGCGATGCTCCGGAAATCCGATTGCGGGACCCATTCGCGGCCGGTCAGCAGAAGCGACTGGGCGGTGCGGTCGAGCAGGGCGTCGACGCCCGCCGTCAACAGAAGCGCCTCGAAGCCCGGAACCGGGCGTTCGTAGGTGAGCTTGCCGCCGACCTTTCGCGAGCGGTTGACCGACTGGTCGAACAACTGGCCGGTCGGGTCGATGTCCGGGTCCTGGAAGGTGGCGAACGCGCCGCCGCCGAAGATGTCGCGGGTGCGGCTGAAGAACGCCTGCGCGGAGAAGTTGCCGCCGGCCAGGTCGCTGTCGGCCAGCGATGCCGAGAGAAGATCGGCGCGGTTCGACGGCATCTCGCCCTCGGTCTCGCCGAGCTCGCTCGACGTCGGAATGCCCGCCGGCCGGTCGCCCTCGACTACGACATAATGGCCGTTGCCTTCGAGGTTGAAGCGATTGGCGATTAGCTCGAACCGCGCGCTGTCGCTGAGCTGCCAGCCGAAACGGCCGAATGCCGACCAGCTGTCGCTATCCTGAATTTCGCCCTGGGTGCCGTCGACCCCGATCCGTCGCCCCTCGCCGTCGAGGAACACCCCGCGCCGCTCGAACGAGAGCCCGCCGGCCGCGTCAAAGGCGCCGCGGCGCCATGCCGCGAGCCCCGCCGCCTTGCCGCCGAGGGCATTGCCTGAAAAGCCGTCCGCCGCGGTCGTCTGGTTGAGCGTCCGCACCGACCAGCCCTCACCAGCGGGAGCACCGACCGTGACCTGGTTGACCACCCCGCCGGTGGCGCCGATCCCCTGCAGCGCGTTGGAGCCGTAAATGACCTCAATCCGATCGATGAAGAATGGATCGATCGTGTAGCCGTCGCGCGATCCATCGCGGATCGGCGTGGACTGGGGCACGCCGTTGATCGCGAACAGCGGCGAGCGGCCGCGAAGGCTTTCGCCCGATCCGGACAGCTTTTCGCGGGTAGGGGAGAAAGACGGCATCTGGGCGGCGACGGCGTCGATCACCGATCCGGACACCGCAACCTGATCGTCGAGCTGCTCGCCGCCGAGGACGTCGACGGTCAGCGGCAGGGCGGTCGCCGGAAGAATGGTGCGGGTGCCGGTAATGACGATTTCCGCCGGTTGCGTATCGTCGGCAGCGCCTTCCTCGTCCTGAGTCGCGGCGGTCGCTAAATCATCCGGCTGTGCCGAGGGAGCGGGTTGCGATGCCCAGGCCGGAGTAACGGCGGCGAGCGAAGCGATACCGCACAACAGAATCCGAGACATGAAACCCCTTTCCGCACCCAGGCGACAGGGGCCGATTAATGCTCTTGCGAACGATTATCAATATCACTTCGAAACAAAATGCCGGGCGCCGGAAGCTGGCCGTCCGATTATGCGATTGCAAGGCCCGGCTAGGGCCGGCCGCTCAAGCTGCTTCGCGCCAGGCGGATCATGAGCCCGGACAGGCCGCGATGGCTGGACCTGTGGTAGATCGATTGGGCATCGAGCTCGACGCATAGCCGCCGGTGGGCCGTTCCGAGCGCGTGATAGGGCAATCCGGGAAGCAAATGATGAAGCGCGTGGTAGCGAAGTCCCACCGGCGCCCAGAGGACCGGCAGGGTCGCCGGCGGCGGCACGTTGACGCTGTCGAGATATTGAGCGGTGACGCTCATCGGCTCGCCCTCATTCTCCCACAGGTGAGCGACCAGCGTTCGAACCTGGTTGAGGAACATCACGCCCGAAGCGACGCCGAGCCCGATTAGGAAGGCGCGAAGCGGGATCGTGCCGATGAGGGTCAGAGCTATGAGCGCGAAAGCCCAGATACCGCAGGCGATTTCGAGAAGCATCCAGTCGCGCGCGAACTCGCCCTGCGGAACCGGTCGGCGAAAGCGCGGGTTGATCTGAAGCCCGGAATATTTGCCCACGACCACGCTCCGCAGCTTCGGCGAAACCAGCGACGCCGGAGCGAGCAGGGCAAAGCGGATCAGCAGCCCGACAGGCGCGAGCAAGGCCGCAATCAGGAAAAGCGGCAAGGTCGAGGGCTTCATCAGCGCCAATGGCAGATATTCCGGATCGTCAATCGTTCCGTAATAACGCTTGGCGTGGTGCTGATTGTGCACCCCTTCGTACATGAAGGACGGCACCAGGAGCGGGATTCCCACGATCAAATTCCAGCCGAGCCGGAAGCCCGGAACCGCGCGCGGTTTCAAATGGGTCACTTCGTGAATGAAGCTTCCGGCGCGGTAGAGCGCGAGAATGGCGACCAGGCCGGCAAGCATCGCCAATAGAGGCGAGGAAACGAGGATCGTAGCGGCAAGCGCGCAATAGCCGATGAGAGCCGACAGCATCAGATCGGCCCAATAGATCGCCGCGCTCGGGCTATTGAGATCGCGGGTCAGGTCCGCGGCCGCCTTGAGCATCGCCTTGTCGTCGCGAGCGCGAGCGCCGTCGCGCGCCGCCACGGGCGCCGTTACGTCACGCTGAAGAATCGCCGTGCTGCTCATAAGTCCTTGCGGGCGTTTACCTCTGCACGGAGATAGTGGCGCGAACATGGCGGAACAATGGATGCACCCGGCTGGTGCAATCCGGCTCTAGCGGCTAGCGCCTGCTCCATGACGTCCCCGCTCGTGATCCGGCCGGTCGAGACAAAGGCCGACCGCAAGGCTTTCGTCGACCTGGCCTGGACAGTCTATCGGGACGACCCCGCCTGGGTCCCTCCGCTGAAGGACGAAGTCCACGGCCTGATCACGCCGGGCAAGAACCCATGGTTCGAGCATGCGAAGGCCAAATTCTGGCTGGCCGAACGCGGCGGCCACCCGGTGGGGCGGATCAGCGCCCAGGTCGACGAGCTGGTTCAAAAGCACATGGGCCACGGAACCGGCCAGTGGGGAATGCTCGAGGCACTCGACGGCGAAGCTGCCGTGGCCCTGATCGAAACCGCCGAACATTGGCTTCGCGAACAGGGAATGACCCGCGCGCTCGGCCCGGTCAGCCTTTCGATCTGGGACGAGCCGGGGCTCGAGATCGAGGGTTTCGACCAGCCGCCGACGGTGATGATGGGCCATCATCGGCCCGAATACCGAGAGTGGATCGAGGGCGCCGGCTACGAAAAGGCCAAGGACCTCCTCACCTACGAGGTCGATATCGCCCATTGGGACGACCCCAAGATCAACCGACTGATCGCGATGGGCGAACGCAATAGGCACATCGAGATCCGCCAGGTCGACAAATCGAAATTCGACAAGGAAGCGCGGATCATCCTCAATCTGCTCAACGACGCCTGGTCGGCCAACTGGGGCTATGTCCCGCTCACGGAGAGCGAGATCGCTTATGCGGGCAAGAAGCTGAAGCCGATCATCTTCAACGAACTCGTGCGAATCGCCGAATATGACGGCGAGCCGGTCGCCTTCATGATCACCTTGCCGGACATCAACGAGCTGATCCGCGACCTCGACGGCGAGCTGTTTCCGTTTGGCTGGATGAAGCTCCTGTGGCGGCTTCGCAAACCGCGCACCAGCCGGGCCAGGGTGCCGCTGATGGGGGTCGCGAAAAGGCTGCACCACACGCGGCTCGCCTCGCAGCTCGCCTTCATGCTGATCGAATTCACCCGGCGAGACACGGTTTCGAAATTCGGAATCGAGACCGGCGAGTTCGGCTGGATCCTCGAGGACAATAAGGGGATGCTGTCGATCGCCGAGCTACCGGGCGCGAAGGTGAACCACCGTTACAGGATTTACGAAAAG
>DASTIF010000024.1:0-3084 GCA_035717805.1 Sphingomicrobium sp. | reverse complement strand
CCCTAACCCTCTCCCCTGAAGGGGAGAGGGGATTGGTAAATCGGGAAGCGGCCGCAGAGGTCGCGCACGCGTTCGGTCACTTCGCCCTCGACAGACCCGTTACTCTCGAGCCCGTTCGCGGCGAGCCCGTCGAGGACATCCGCGACCATGTCGGCGATGTCGCGGAACTCGGCTTCCCCGAAACCGCGGGTCGTGCCCGCCGGCGAGCCGACCCGGATCCCACTGGTCTTGACCGGCGGCAGCGGATCGAAGGGGACGCCGTTCTTGTTGCAGGTGATCCCGGCCCGCTCCAGACTTTCGTCCGCGTCCCTGCCGGTCAGCCCGAGCGGTCGAAGATCGACCAGCGCGAGATGCGTGTCAGTGCCGCCCGCGACCAGGTCGGCGCCGCGCTCCTTCAATCGGCCGGCAAGCATCTTCGCGTTGGCGATGACCGCCCGCGCATAGGTCTTGAAGTCGGGTTGGAGAGCCTCGCCGAAGGCTACCGCCTTGGCCGCGATCACGTGCATCAGCGGCCCGCCCTGCAAGCCGGGAAAGACGGCGGAATTGATCTTTTTCGCGATGGCCTCGTCGTCGGTCAGGACCATGCCGCCGCGCGGGCCGCGCAAGGTCTTGTGCGTGGTCGTCGTCACGACATGCGCATGGCCGAACGGCGACGGATGCTCGCCCGCCGCGACCAGCCCGGCAAAATGGGCCATGTCGACGAACAAATAAGCCCCGACCTCGTCGCAAATGGCGCGGAAGCGGGCGAAATCGAGATGCCGCGGATAGGCCGACCCGCCACAGATGATCATCTTGGGCTGATGCTCTTTGGCAAGCCGTTCGACCTCGTCGAAATCGACCAGATGATCGTCCTTCCGGACTCCGTACTGGACGGCGTCGAACCATTTGCCCGACTGGGCCGGCGGAGCGCCGTGGGTGAGGTGGCCGCCCGCGGCGAGGCTCATGCCCATGATCGTGTCGCCGGGCTGGAGCAGCGCCATCATGACCGCCCCGTTGGCCTGAGCGCCGGAATGCGGCTGGACGTTGGCGAAGCCGCAGCCGAACAATTGCTTGGCGCGCTCGATGGCCAGGGTCTCGACCGAATCCGACGGGCCGCAGCCTTGATAATAGCGCCGGCCCGGATAGCCTTCGGCATATTTGTTGGTCAGAACCGAGCCCTGCGCCTCGAGGACCGCTCGGCTGACGATATTTTCCGACGCAATCAGCTCGATCTGATTCTGCTCGCGGCGAAGCTCCGCCTTGATCGCGTCGGCCACGGCCGGATCGGCGGCGTTCAGATGCTCGGTGAAGAAGCCCCTGGGCTGGACCTCGTCGAGAGTCGCTACGCTTGCCATCAATCGCTTTCCTGCAAGAGCCGGGAGAGTTGGTCGACCCGGCGCTGATGCCGTCCGCCGGCGAAATCGGTACCGAGGAACTCGGTCACGCAGGCACGCGCCATGTCCGCCCCGATCAGGCGTCCGCCGAGCGCCAGGACGTTGGCGTCATTATGCTCGCGGGCTAGGCGGGCCGACAGCGGATCGTCGACCCTCGCGCAACGGCAGCGCGGGTTGCGGTTGACCGCGATCGAAATGCCGATCCCCGAACCGCAGACGGCGACCCCGCGATCCGCTTCGCCCGACGCGACAGCATTCGCTAGGCGTGCCCCGAAATCCGGATAATCGACGCTTTCGGTGCTGTTGGTGCCGAGGTCCAGGACAACGTGCCCGCCATCGCGAAGCCAAGCCGCGAGCTCGTCCTTCAGTGCGAATCCGGCGTGATCGGAGGCGAGGGCGATCTTCATTGTGCCGCGTCTAGCGTCGGCGGAGCGGCGGCGCCACCGCTAGCTAACCATCCCCGGTCACGGAGCGTTGGAATCAATGAGGACGCTACGGGGATTGCACGTCCGTCGACAAGCTCGACGTTCCAGCGTCGCCCGTCGCGCCGGATCGAGCGCACGGCATTTGCCGCGACCCAGTGCCCGCGCCGAACGATCGCCCCGTCGAAAGTCGCCGCTTCTTCGGTGAGGTCGCGGAACCGCGCGTGGATCAGCCGGCTCGACCCGTCGGGCGACCAGATCCGGCAATAATGATCCTCGGCCGAGATTGCCGCGAGATCGGCCTGCGAGCGAAAGCCGGCACGCCACAGCCGGCCCTTCGGCGGGGCAATCGGCTGGCGCGGCCAGATGGCGGTAACGGCGGTAACGACGAGCAGGATCGCGGCACTGATTGCGCCCGCATGAAGCCAGGTGATGTGCCATCCGCCCAGACCCGGTCCGCCTATCAGTTGAAGAAGAGCGGAAATTTCGATGGGAAGCGGAAGGTTGATCGCGAGCGCGCCGACGAAGGACGCGGGCCACCAGTCGGAGGGCTTGCGGACCCGCCACGCAAACCAGCAAATCCAGAGCGTCGTATTGAGACCGATAAGGAGTGCCCAGAAGAGGAGCCTCGGAATCAGGGGAAGGGCTGCCGTCCCGAAAGCGCCGGCGGTCGTGGCAACGATGATCGCCGCTACCGCTGCGGCGCCATAAATCCGAAGCATCGCCGGGTTCGCTGCACGATTCGCGAAGCCCGCTGCCGAATTCGCGAAATCCTCCTTGGCATTGCCTTGGCTAACGGCGTCAGACGTGGCGATCAGCGGCTGCACGACCATGTGCTGCCACCAGCATCAGGGGGACACAAGCCATGTCATATTTGCTTCTCGCCTCGGCGTTTCTGGCGGCCGTCGCTCCGACCGCCGCACCGCCGCAAAGCCCTGCCGCGTTGATGCAGGCCGAGCGGCGGGCCATGGAAGCGTTCGACTGGACGGACGGCGAGTGGCGCGGGGAAGCCGTCACCCAGACTCAAACCGGCGAACACCGGGTCACTCACACCGAACGCAGCGGATCGATGCTCGACGGCACGGTCCGGCTGATCGAAGGTCATGCCTACAAGGCGGACGGGAGCACGGGCTTCAACGCCTTGGCGATGCTGACCTTCGACCCGGCGACCGGCACGTATCGGATGACGAGCCACGCCGAAGGGCGGTTCGGGACGTTCGACATCATTCCCACTGCGGACGGCTACAGCTGGTCGATTCCCGCGGGGCGGATGACCATCGAATATACCG
>DASTIF010000023.1:0-17910 GCA_035717805.1 Sphingomicrobium sp. | reverse complement strand
CTGAAGCGCGGGAGCATGGGCGCCGGCGAGATCGCCGAGCATTTCGACGTGTCGAAGCCGACGCTGTCCGGCCATTTCGCGAAGCTGAAGGAAGCGGGCCTGGTCCACGGCGACAAGAACGGCGCGAGCATCACCTACAGCCTCAACCTGTCGGTGCTCGAAGAGGTGTTGCTGGGCTTCATGGGAACGATGGGCATCCGCCCCGACGGAAAGGACGGACAATCATGAGAAGGAATGGCATGGCCGTGATCTCCGCGGCGGTCGTCATCGCGATCGCGGTCGTGGCGGGCCTGGTGGCGTCGTCGCTTCCGGGCGAGGTGCCGCTTCCGATCCATTGGGGCCTCGACGGGGAGCCCGACCGCTTCGCCGACAAATGGACCGCGCTGATGATGCCCGGTCTGCTCGCCGGCGGCGTGTCGCTGCTCTTCTACTTCCTTCCGTCGCTCGAAAGCCGCCGGGAGGGGCTTCAGCGAAGCCGGGGCCTCTACCTCTCTACCTGGACGGGGATATTGATCTTCAGCCTGCTCATCGAGCTGTCGGTGGTCGCGGTCGCTCTCAAATGGCCGGTCCATGCGACCAGCCTGATGATCGCGGGCCTCGGCATCCTGTTCGTCCTGATCGGCAACCAGCTCGGGAAGTCGCGCAGCATGTATCTGATCGGAATCCGCACGCCCTGGACGCTCGCGAGCGAGGAAGTCTGGATCAAGACCCACCGGCTCGCGGGCAAGCTGATGGTCGTGGGCGGGGCCGCGATGCTCGTCGCCGCGGTTCTGCCGCTGCCGTCGGGCCTGATGGCGACATTGATGCTCGCCGTAATTGCGGCCGTGGTCGGCGTTCCCGTGATCTACAGCTTCCTGCTGTGGCGGAAGGAATCCCGCCAAGGTCAGGCGAGCGGATAGGAAGCGATTTCCACATAATGCGCGCCGTGCCTTGAAAGGCGGCTTTCGAACAGGATGAATCTGTCGACCGCGAACGGCTCTGTGACAAGGTCCGGGTGACGCCGCTCGAAGTCGCGCGCCGGCTCGGCATTGTGCCGGTTCCAGCGGGCGAGCGTGATGTGCGGGTGAAAGGCGCGGCGTTCCGGCTCGAGACCGGCATTGACGCAAGCCCGATCGACTTTCGCGGCGAGCTCGGCGACCGGCTTTCTCGGCTCGACTCCCGCCCACAGCGCGCCGCCGTTGCGCCGGTCGAAGCGGCCGACGCCGGCGATCGCCAGATCGAAGCGCGGATAACGAATCCGCTTGAGCTCATGCGCGATGTCGTTGGCGAGCGGCCGCTCGACCTCGCCGATGAATCGCAGGGTCAGGTGGATTTGCTCGTCGCCGACCCAGCGCAGGCTCGGGCTGTCGTCCATCGCGTCGATCAGCCGGTCGCGGACCGGCTCCGGCGGGCGGATTGCGACGAACAGGCGGTGCACGGCCGTAGAGCCTTCCTAATCGCGAAAGGACTATGTTAGGCCTCTGCCCATTATCGGGAAGGGGCAGTTTTCATGGCATTGAATCGCCGCTCGTGGTTGGTCCGATCGCTCAGGTGCTCGGCAATCCTTGGCCTGTCAGCTGCCGCTGCAATGGCGGTGGCCCAGAGCGTTCCCATCGTTCAGCCCGGAGCGCCCGGCCAGCCGACGAAAACTCTGACCCCGCAGGAAGCAGTGAAGATCGCCGACACGCGTTTCTCGGCCGACGATGTGCGCTTCATGCAGGACATGATCGTCCACCATCACCAGGCTGTCGAAATGGCGGCGCTGGTCGAGGACCGGACCAACGACAAGCAGCTGATCGACGCGGCAAACCGCATTGATGCATCCCAAGACGACGAAATCGCCTTCATGCAGAACTGGCTCAGTCAGCGCGGCCAGACTGCACCCGATCCGGGTGCCGCGCACGCCATGCACGCGGGGATGGCGATGGGCGCGGCCCAGCCGGCGCACACCATGCACGGCATGGCGACGCCCGAGCAGATGGCACAGCTCGCCGCCGCCAAGGGCACGGCTTTCGACCGCCTGTTCCTCAAGCTGATGATCACGCACCACGAAGGCGCGGTCGAAATGGCGCAGGACCTCCTGCACCGCTCGGGCTCGGCCTACGATCCGATTCTGTTCGAGTTCGTGAACGATGTGATCAACGAGCAGCAGGCCGAGATCAAGCGGATGACCGCGCTTTCGGCGAGCCTGGCCGAAGACCCGCGATCGAAACTGGCGGCCGGCTTCAAGGACGCGGAGCAGGCAATCCACAACATGAAGCTGGTCGCCTCGCTGCCCAAGCCGACCGGATTCTTCGACCCGGCCAATCCGGCGGGCCTCCCGCTCCCCAAGCCCGACAAGGATGACGACAAGAAGGACAAGGACGCGCCTTCACGCTCGCCGCTTTTGAGCTTTGCCAACACCGACATGGCGTTTTCCGGCGACCTACTCGCGGTCGGGAATTATCACGGCTTCAACCTCTACCATCTCGACGACGCCGGGGTTCCGCAACTGACCAGCTCGGTCATCTGTCCGGGCGGGCAGGGCGACCTCTCCGTCGTCGGCAACATCCTGATCATGTCGGTCGAGCAGACCCGCGGCCGGGTCGATTGCGGGCGGCAGGGCGTCAGCCAGGACGTCAGCTCCGAACGGTTCCGCGGCCTGAGAATTTTCGACATCGCCGACCGCACCCGGCCGGTCCAGGTCGGGCAGGTGCAGACCTGTCGGGGATCGCACACCCATTCGGTCGTCTCCGGCCCCGGCAAGGACGGAAAGATCGTCGTCTATGCTTCCGGCACCGCCTCGGTCCGGAAGGGCGAGGAACTGGCCGGGTGCGTCGGCGAAGTCGCCGACACGCGCACCGCCCTGTTCCGGATCGACGTCATCGAGATTCCCGTCGCCGATCCGTCGAAGGCGCGGATCGTCGACAGCCCGGCGGTCTTCGCCGACCTGAAAACCGGCAATCTCGCCGGGCTGTGGCGCGGCGGAGCGCATGGCGAAGGCACTCAGGAAACCAGCGTCACCGACCAGTGCCACGACATCACCGTCTTCCCCAGCCGCTCGCTGGCGGCAGGCGCCTGCTCGGGCAACGGGATCATCTTCGACATTTCCAACCCGCGCGAGCCCAAGCGGATCGACGCCGTGATCGACCCGGGCTTCGCCTACTGGCACTCCGCGACTTTCAACAATGACGGTACGAAGGTGCTCTACACCGACGAATGGGGCGGCGGCGGCCGGCCGCGTTGCCGGGTCCAGGACCCGCGCACCTGGGGCGCGGACGCGATTTACGATATCGTCGACGGCAAGCTTCGCTTCCGAAGCCACGTCAAGCTCCCCTCGGCGCAGAGCGAGCAGGAGAATTGCGTCGCCCACAACGGGTCGATCGTCCCGGTCCCCGGCCGCGATATCTTCGTCCAGGCCTGGTACCAGGGCGGCATCTCGGTGATCGATTTCACCGATTCCGCCAACCCGGTCGAAATCGCTTATTTCGACCGTGGTCCGATCGACTCCGAGAAGCTTGTGCTCGGCGGCTTCTGGTCGGCTTATGCCTATGACGGCAAGATTTACGCCACCGAGATCGCTCGCGGGCTCGACGTTCTGGCGCTGACCCCGAGCGATGCCCTGAGCGCGAACGAAATCGCCGCCGCGGCGCTCGCCGATTATGGCGGCCGCTTCAATCCGCAGCAGCAATTCCCTGTCACATGGCCCGATCATCCGGTGGTCGCGCTCGCCTATCTCGACCAGCTCGAGCGTGGCGGGGCGATGACTGCGCAGGCCACCGCACCATTGCGGGCGGCGCTCGCGGAGGCCCGTTCGGCGATCGACGCGAACAGGCACGACGCCCGGCTCGCTTCGACCATTGAGGGGCTTGGCGGGGCGCTCGCGACGCCGGCTGATCCAGCCTCCGTAAAGCGGCTCGCGGCGCTCAGGGAGACACTGACGGGGATCGGCGCCCGGCTTCGCTGAGGCGCAAATTCGTTACGTGTCCGGAGCGAAATCGGACGCCCCATGTCCGGTTTTGCTTGAAAGCCTCTGTTTCATTGCCGATATTGGCGACGGGAGCACGGGCCCTTAGCCCGTCCGATAGGAGAAATGATGCAGAACCAGTTTGACCCGCGCACGACCGCCGCGAATACCGCCACAGTCGGTGTTCCGCGAGCCGCCCGCGATGCGGGCCTGCGGTCCTACATGCTGTCGGTTTACAACTATATGGCCTCGGGCGTGCTTTTGACCGGCATCGTCGCGATGCTGTTCGCGAACTCCGGCTATGCCGAGCAGATCATGGCGACGCCGCTACGCTGGCTGATCATTCTCGCGCCGCTTGGATTCGTGATGGCGATGAGCTTCGGCCTCAACCGCATGTCGACCAGCACGCTGCAGATATTGTTCTGGGCGTTCGCGGTAACGATGGGCCTGTCGATGTCGACGATCTTCCTGGTCTATACCGGAACGTCGATCGCCCAGACCTTCTTCGCGGTCGCCGCCGGCTTCGCGGGCCTCAGCCTGTGGGGTTATACGACCAAGAAGGATTTGAGCGGCTGGGGCACGTTCCTGATCATGGGCGTCGTCGGCCTGTTCGTCGCGATGCTGATCAACATGTTCCTGCAATCGGCGACGATGATGCTCGCAATCAGCGGCATCGGGGTCCTGCTGTTCGCTGGCCTGACCGCTTACGACACGCAGCGGATCAAGAGCATGTACGCCCATGTCGCGGGCAGCGACATGATGGGCAAGGTCGTGATCATGGGGGCGCTCAGCCTCTATCTCGACTTCATCAACATGTTCATGTTCCTCCTGAGCTTCATGGGCGACCGCCGCTAGGCCGGCCAAGCCTTGAATCGAGAAGGGCCGGCGGAGCGATCCGCCGGCCCTTTCGTTTGCGAGTGTCGCGACCCTTTTACCTGGCCGCGAATGCGGCCGCGATCTCGGCCGACTTCGCCTGCTTCAGGACACCGCAATGGCGGATCCGCTCGAGCGTCCGCTTGAACTCGAGCTCGCCGCTTCCCGCCTTGGCGATTTGCGGCCCGAGCGTCTTCTCGATCCGATCAGCCATCTCCGCACTGCACTGAAGGCCGAGCGCGCCGGGGAGCCGGCTGGTGATGAAGATGCCGTTCCCGCTCGCCGCGAGCTTCCCGTAATTGGAAAGGATCCACTCGGCCGCCGCGTCGCGCGTGCCGGGGGTGCCCGCAAGGCCGAAGATCAGGAACAGCCGGTCGAAACTCCGCAGCCTTTTGTCGTCGAGGTTGAGCAGATAGGGCACGGTCTCGACGTTGCCGCTCGATGCAGCCGCGCCGATCGCCGACTGGCGAAGCGTCGAATCCTCGCTCTCCAGCCCCTTGTCGACCAAGGTCTTGACCGCTGCCAGGCCGCCATCCTGCGAGAGGACGGTGAAGGCGGCCCCGAAATATGCGGGATCGAGGGCCTTCTCGTCGCCGGATAGATAGGCCTGCGCCGCCGACTTCAGCCTGGCGCGCAGTTGCGGGTCGCGAGCATTGAACGCCATTCCCCCGACGAGGCGCTGCCTGAGTTGTTGCCGCTCGGGATCGTCTCCCGAATGAGCCCCGAACGCGGGGTCGAAGCCGATGCTTGCCAGCCGCGGCCCGTAGATCGAGGCGATCAGCGACCGGAAGGCGCCTTCCGACGATTCCGGGATCATGCCGCGCGAGTGAAGCCCCGACAGCCGCTCGCCGGGATCGACGCTCGCGGTCGAACTGGGATTGGCGGCCATCGCTTTGGCTTCCTCGATCAGCCACGACGCCGGCGCCCTGCCTGCGCGGAACGAGGCCCACAGGCTGTCGGTGGTCGCCAGCGCCTCGCCCGCCGGGAGAGTCGCCGATGAAGCGATCAGTGCCTGCCAGTCGGCGGCCGGAAGGTCGAAGCGATAGTAACCGGTGCCGCCGACGTTCGGCATCAGCGCGCCGGCGCCGGCGACGTCGATCGTCTCGACCTTCTCGTCGAGCAATGTGCATGTCTTGTCTGCGCCCGCGCGAACGCAGAAGGGGATCGTCCACGACTGGGCGGCAGGCGTGCTTCCCAGGAAGGCGTAGCGCGACTGGGTCGCGACCAGCCTGGACCCGTCGCGGCGGATGGTGACCAGCGGTACCCCGGCCTGGTCGACGAAGCTCTTGAACGCCGCCAGCACTTCGGGATCGTGGGCAGCGTCGGCGATTGACTCGAAGAATTGCTCCGACGTCGCATTGCCGTAGCGGTGGCGGCTGAGGTGGAGTCGCACGCCTTCCTTGAACTTTTCGTCGCCCAGATAGGCCGCGATCATCGCCACCACCTGGCCGCCCTTGCCGTAGGTGATGCTGTCGAAGGCGGAATCGATCTGGCTGTTCTCGGTGATCGGCTGGTGGATGGGCCGGCCGACTTCGAGCGCGTCGGTGTTCATTGCCGAAAAGCCTTCGTCGAGCGCTCCGACCCCGATGTTGAGCTCCGGCCGCCACTCGTTGCCGATGCGATAGCCCATCCAGTTGGCGAAACTTTCGTTGAGCCAGATGTCGTCCCACCAGGCGGGCGTCACCAGGTCGCCGAACCATTGGTGCGAAAGCTCGTGGGCGACGACCATGCCGAAGCCCTGCTTGTCGCCAGTCGTCGCTCCCGGCGCGAGGAAGATGATCCCGTCGCCGTAGGTGTCGGCGCCGGCATTCTCCATCGCCCCTGGCATGATTGGCGTGCCGATCTGGTCGAGCTTGGGGAACGGGAAGGGCTGGCCGAAATACTTTTCGAGCAGCTCGACGATGCGCGGCGTTTCCGCCATGACATAGTCCATCTTGTCCTTCTGCGCCTGCGTCGCGACCGCGCCGTAAGGCATTGGAGTCGGGCGCTCGGCAGTCGCCGGGATCAAGCCCGTCTTGTGGACGAACGGCCCTGTGTCGACCGCGACCAGATAGGTCGGAAGCGGCTTGGTCGGCGCGAGCTGATGTTTCTCCATCCCGTCGGCGGCCCTGGTCACCGAGACCTCGGGAGAGTTGCCGATCACGACATAGTCCGGGTGAGTCGTCACCGAGACCGTGAACGGAGTCTTGAATCCCGGCTCGTCGAAACCGGGGAAGGCCGCCCGCGCATCGATGCTCTCGAACTGCGTCCAGGCATACCATTTGTCGTCGACCTTGACGTGAAACATGCCCGAAGCGCTGTCGTTGAACGGCGCGCTATAGTCGAACACCAGGGTCGCTTTGCCGGCTGGGATTTGCTCGGCGAAATCCAGCCGCGCGGTTCCCGTCTTGTCGACTTGGGTCCAGGTCGCCGGAATGGCCTTGCCGTCGACCATCGCCACCGCTTTCTTCATCTCGAGATCGCGGCCATGAAGATAGGCGGACTTGGCGGGGGCCTTGAAAATGACGTCGATCTCGTCGTGGCCGGTGAACCGGTCGCTTTCCGGAAGCACGGTGAAGTCGAGCCGATAGGCCGTCGGTGTCGCGACGCCGGCGAGCTTGCCCTTGGGCGCGTTCGCATCCGGGACGATGGTCGTGGGATCGGCTGCAATCGCGGCCGTCGCCACGGTGGTTGAAAGCAATATCGCAAGCGTTAGTGAAATCGCGCGCATTTCAAGGTTCTCCGACAAGGGGGAATCATGGTGTGTTATAGTTCTAAGACACTATAGGCAAGGCCGGACGGCGCGCGGGCTCAGGCGCCGAGATGCCGGGCGAAGAAATCTACAGTCCGCTGCCAGGCCAAAGTTGCCGCCGCCTTGTCGTAGCGTTCGGCCGAGGCGTCGTTGTGGAAGGCGTGATTGGCGCCGGAATAACTGAACGCCTCGACCGGCTTGTTCAGCGAAGCGAGCGCGCCGATCCACGGCCAGGCTGTTTCCGCGACCCGCTTGTCGAGGCCCGCGAGGTGAAACTGCATCGGCGCGGAGACTTTGGCGGCGTCTGCCGGGCCGGGAGCCGGGCCATAGAAGGGCACGCCGGCGTGGAGCTTGTCGCCGGCCGCCACGGCGAGCCGGTTCACATAGCCGCCGCCCCAGCAGAAACCGACTGCGCCGATCTTCCCGGCGCGGCTGCTTGAGGCCAGTTCGCCGGCAATCGCGACGCCGGCAGCGACCGCCTCTCCCAGGTCGAGCTTTCCAATCGCCTCGCGCGCGGCGTCCTCGTCGGCCGGTGTCCCGCCGACGGGCGACAATATGTCGGGCGCGACGGCGCGATAGCCGGCGATTGCGGCGCGTCTCGCGACGTCGCGGATATGGTCGTTGAGGCCGCGATTCTCGTGGATGACGAGCACCGTCGGCTTAAGCGATCGCGTGCGCGGCTCGGCGACGTAGGCGCTGTATCCGTTGCCGAATTTCTGCGTTCGCGTGGTCAGCCTTGGATCATCCGCCGGAACGACCGCGGCTGCCGCCGGCGACGCGGCGATCGAGGCGATCAGGGCCTCGGCCGCGGCGGCGCTACCTGCGAGTGCGACCATCCTTGCCATGAAGCTTCGCCGCTCCATGCCTTCGTGCGTGAATCGGTCATAGAGCTCGATCGCTCGTTGGCGGGTTGATCGATCCAAAGAAGCCTCCGTCATTGCGAGCGAAGCGAAGCAATCCAGCGATTTGACTGGATTGCCACGGACCTTCGATCCTCGCAATGACGGCTCGTTGCCGGTCAGACCGGCTGCGGCTGGGCGGGCTCCAATTCCGCCTGCGCCTTGTCGTCGATCTCGACAGCGCGCTTGCAGGCATCCCGCGCCATCAAGCGGTCACGATAGCGGATCAGGCTGTCTATCTCGGGAAGCAGCTTGAACTGCATCGAGAACATGATCTGGGAGCCGACATAGACGTCGGCGGCGGTGAAGCGGTCGCCGCAAACATAATCGCGAAGGCTGAACAGCTCGTCGAGAACGGCCACGACCTTGTCGAAGCTTCCATAGCCGAACATGCGCTGGCGGTCGGGATCAGGCTCCCAGCCCACCGCCCTGTTCGACACCGCCGCTTCGACCGGGCCCGCGGCATAGAACAGCCAGCGATAATAGTCGGCCTTCTCGTCCTCGCGCGGCCCCAGGCCGGCCTCAGGGAAAGCGTCGGCCAGATAGGCGCAGATCGCCGCGGCTTCGGTGACGACTTGGCCGCGATGCCTGATCGCCGGGACTTTCCCCATCGGATTGACCGCGAGATAGTCCGCGCCTTTCATCCGGTCGTAAGTGACGATCTCGGTGTCATAGGGCTGGCCGAGCTCCTCCAGCATCCATCGGATGATCCGCCCCCGCGATTGCGGGTTCGTATAGAAGATCAGCTCGGCCATTTTCGCTCTCCTGGGGTCAGTCCTCTTTCGATGCCTTTTTCTGCTGGGCGGCCGTCCAGTCGCGGAAGCGGTCGATCTGGTCGTCCTGTCGAAGCACCTTGGTCTCCGGATCGATCGTCCAGGCCGAATTGGCCGCCGGCAGGGTCACGCTCCCCCGGCCGTCCGCCATGGCCACCGTCTGGGTGTTGCCGTCGACCTCGATCTCGACCGGCATGGGGAAGGGCTTCCCGCCGGTGTCGGTCCACTGGAGTTGCAACTGGTTGCCGACCTGCCTGGTCACCAGCCGCGGAAGCTGCGCACGGCGGATATAGACATCGAAGAACCAGTGCATGTCGCGCCCTGCTTCCTCGCTGACGATGTCGGCGAACTCCGCGGTCGTGCCGAAGCGCGGCCGGAAGTTGCCCGGCTTCGGATCGGGGCGGCCGTAAACCAGCCGCCGGACGCTGGTGAAGAAGGGCTCGTCGCCGATCAGCCCGCGAAGCGTATGAAGCACCCAGGCTCCCTTGTAGTAAATGTCGTTCCCGGGGCCGGTCTTGTCGTCATAAACGACATGCTCGAGCTGGTGCTTGCCCGCCGCGACCGGGAATTTGTTCTTCAGGGTCCCGCGAAGCCGCCACATCCACGCGTCATAGGGCATCCGGCCCTTGAGATAGCGCGCGTAGAGCGGCTGCATGTAGGTGCCGAAACCTTCGTGCAGCCACATGTCGTCCCAGTCGCGGTTGGTCAGCTGATTGCCGAACCATTCGTGGCTGAACTCGTGGTGGAACAGCCAGTCGAACCCTTCCGCCGCCGGCTTGTACTCGTTGCCGTAGGCGTTGATGGTCTGGTGCTCCATTCCGAGGTGCGGGGTCTCGACCGCGGCGATCTTCTCGTCGCCGAACGGGTAGGGACCGACCGTCCGCTCGAAGAAGGCGACCGTCGGAGCGAATTCCGCGAACAGGGCTTTCGCCTGCTCGTCCTCGCCCGGAAGGTACCAGTAATGCATCGGGATCACATTGCCGTAGCGGCTGTGATAATCGGCCTTGATCTCCTTGTAGGGCGCGATGTTGAGAGCGATCGCATAATTGTTCGGGTTGTGCGCCCGCCAGTTCCACACCACTCGGCCGTCCTTGCCCGTCGTCGTGCCCATGAACCTGCCGTTCGACGGCGCGACCAGGCCTTGCGGAACGTCGATGTGCAGGTCGACCGTCTCGACCTCGACCAGGCTGTTGTCGAAGCAGGGCCAGAACAGGTCGCAGCCTTCGCCCTCGACCGCCGTCGCGATCCACGGTTTTCCTTGCTTGGTCGACGACCAGACGAAACCGCCGTCCCACGGCGCATTCTTGGCGACATGGGGCTTGCCTGAATAATCGAGCGCGATCTTCAGCTGCTCGCCCGCCTGGAAAGTCCGCGGGAGCTCGATCGTCGCCCGCCCTTGCGGGTTGCTCCAGCGATCCTTGGCAAGCTCCTGGCCGTTCACCGTCACCCGGCTGATCGGCAGATTGCGGTCGAGGTCGAACTGGATCCGCTTGATCGGGCGCTGGACGGCGAGGGTGAGGATGCTGTGCCCGTCGATCGCCTTCTTGTCGGGATAGACGACGAAGGTGAGGTCGGCGTTGGTAAAGCGGACCGACTGCTGCTCGGGCGTAAGCGGCAAGCCGCTGCTCCGAGTCATGTCCGTCAGCTCCGGCTCGTGCTTTTCCGATCGCCACCACAAGGCGGCGACGATCGCCGCGATGACGGCGATCGCCGCGATTATCGCGATCAGCCTGCCGTTACTTTTCCCCGCCATTCGCGCTCCCCCGCACTTCCTCTTCGAGCATCTCGAGCATGGCTTCGAGCGCCTTCACGCGCACCGGGCCACGGCCGAGCGAGCCGAAATGCTCGACTCGGTGCCGTGTCTTGCCCGTTCGGCGCGCGAGCGCAATGTGCACGAGCCCCTCTTCGCAGTCCCGGCCCGCCGGTCCGGCGAATCCTGTCACTCCAAGCGCGACATCCGCCTCGGACCGGGCAAGCGCGCCTTCGGCCATCGCCCGCGCCACCGCTTCGGACACCGCGTCATTCCGGTCGAGCAGATCGCGGTCGATTCCGAGCAAATCGGCCTTGGATTCCTTGGTGTAGGTGACGAAACCGCGATCGAATCCATGGCCGGCGCCCTCGATGTCGGTCAGCAAGGCGGCGAGCATCCCGCCGGTGCAGCTTTCCGCGGTCGCGATCGTCCAGCCCCGGTCGCACAGGGCCCGCATCCACCGCTCCGCACGCTCATCGAGCTTGTCGGGAAGCGCGGGCTCCAGCGTCTCGCTCAACGGCGTCTCCTCGGCATGCGGTCAGCGGCCATAGCGCGCGCTGCCGCAGGCACCAAGCCGCCTCCCCGTGGAGCTATTTGTCTTCGCTATTCGGCCGCTGGAGCATCGCCGCCGGCCTTTTTCTTCGCCGGCTTCTTCGGCTTGGCCCTGGCTTTGGCCTTGGGGGCAGCGGGGACGATCTCGAAGTTCGGGGCATTGTCCTTGATCCGGACCTTGACCTCGCCGCCGTTGACCAGCTTGCCGAACAGCAGTTCTTCGGCGAGCGGCTGCTTGATCTTCTCTTGCACCAGCCGGGCCATCGGGCGGGCTCCGTACAGCTTGTCGTAGCCGCGGTCGGTCAGCCATTTGCGGGCATCGTCGTCCAGCTCGATGTGGACATTGCGGTCGGCCAGTTGAAGCTCGAGCTGGAGGATGAACTTGTCGACCACGCGGGCGACCACCGCCGGCGGCAGGTAGGCGAACGGCACGATCGCATCCAGGCGGTTGCGGAACTCGGGCGTGAACATCTTCTTGACCGCGTCTTCCTGCGCGTCCTCGCGGGTCGCGGCGCCGAAGCCGATCGACTCGCGGGCCATGTCGGCGGCGCCGGCATTGGTCGTCATGATCAGGATGCAGTTGCGGAAATCGACGGTCTTGCCGTGATGGTCCGTGAGCTTGCCGTGGTCCATGACCTGCAACAATATGTTGAACAGGTCCGGATGCGCCTTCTCGATCTCGTCGAGCAGAAGGACGCTGTGCGGATGCTGGTCGACCGCGTCGGTCAGCAGTCCGCCCTGGTCGTAGCCGACATAGCCCGGAGGAGCGCCGATCAGCCGGCTGACCGCGTGCCGCTCCATATATTCGCTCATGTCGAACCGCTGGA
Source organism: Sphingomicrobium sp. (assembly GCA_035717805.1). GTDB lineage: Bacteria > Pseudomonadota > Alphaproteobacteria > Sphingomonadales > Sphingomonadaceae > Sphingomicrobium. The sequence goes on along the minus strand of DASTIF010000023.1, from coordinate 5,580 downwards.
GGGGGATTCCCATGATCGAAGCGAGCTGGCGAGCGACCTCGGTCTTGCCGACGCCGGTCGGGCCGCTGAACAGATAATTGCCGATCGGCTTGTCGGGGTCGCGAAGGCCGGCGCGCGATAGCTTGATCGCGCTCGAAAGCTTCTCGATCGCCAGATCCTGCCCGAACACCACGCGCTTTAGGTCCGCCTCGAGATTCTCCAGCACGCGCTTGTCGTCGGTCGACACCGATTTCGGCGGAATTCGCGCGATGGTGGCAACCACAGCCTCGATCTCCTTGGGCGTGATCACCTTCTTTCGGCGGCTCGGCGGGACCAGCATCTGCATCGCGCCGACCTCGTCGATCACGTCGATCGCCTTGTCCGGGAGCTTGCGGTCGTGGATGTAGCGCGCGCTCAGCTCGACAGCGCTTTTGATCGCGTCGGGCGTGTAGCGGACATTGTGATGTCCCTCGAACGACGAGCGAAGCCCGGCGAGAATCTTGATCGTATCCTCGATCGTCGGCTCGTTGACGTCGATCTTCTGGAACCGGCGAAGAAGCGCGCGGTCCTTTTCGAAATGGTTGCGGAATTCCTTGTAAGTGGTCGATCCGATGCAGCGGATCGCGCCCGTCGAAAGCGCCGGCTTCAACAGGTTCGACGCGTCCATCGCGCCGCCCGAAGTCGCCCCCGCGCCGATGACGGTGTGAATTTCGTCGATGAACAGGATCGCATCGGGAAGCTTCTCCAGCTCCGAGACCACCGACTTGAGCCGCTCCTCGAAATCGCCGCGATAGCGGGTTCCCGCCAATAACGCGCCCATGTCCAGTGCGTAGATGGTCGCGGGCTTCAGGACCTCGGGGACGTCGCCCTCGATGATTTTGCGCGCCAGGCCTTCGGCGATCGCGGTTTTCCCGACGCCCGGATCGCCGACGAAGAGCGGGTTGTTCTTCGACCGGCGGCAGAGGATTTGAACGGTCCGGTCGACCTCCGGCATCCGACCGATCAGCGGATCGACCTTGCCGTTGCGGGCCTTCTCGTTGAGGTCGACGGTAAACTGCTTGAGGGCGCTTTCCTTCTTGCCCTCCTTGTCGCTTTTTTCCTCGGTCCCTTCCGGGCCGCGCGGCTCGGCCGCCGCCGCTTCGCCCTTGCCGACTCCGTGGCTGATGTAGGTCACCGCATCCAGCCGGCTCATGTCCTGCTGCTGGAGGAAATAGACCGCGTAGCTCTCGCGCTCCGAAAACAGCGCAACCAGCACGTTGGCGCCGGTAACCTCGTCGCGGCCGGACGACTGGACGTGGAGGATCGCCCGCTGGACGACCCGCTGGAAGCCGCTGGTAGGCGTCGGGTCGGTGCTGGTGTCGGCGACCAGCGCCCCGAGCTCATTGTCGAGATAATGCTTGACCGAAGCCCGAAGGTCGTCGCGATTGACCCCGCAAGCCGTCATCACCTTGGACGCATGCTCGTCGTCGATCAGCGCAACGAGAAGGTGCTCCAGGGTCGCATACTCGTGCCTTCGCCGGCTGGCCTCGCCGAGCGCATTGTGCAGGGTCTGTTCGAGTTCGCGAGCGAAACTAGGCATTTACTTTGGTACTCCCACCGCTCCGGGAGAGAACCCGGGCTCTCGTCATTTCAATGTCATATGGGCCGAACGCTCAATCAAGGGGCGCGTGCCCGCTTATCCCCAGTTTCTAGGGCGATCCGCCTGTGCCGGGGGTGAATGGTCAGCACCAAACCCGCTCATCCTGAGTAGCCATTGAGCGAAGTCGAAATGGCATATCGAAGGACGGTCCTTCGATACGGGTCTTCGACGCGCTTCGCTTGCTCAGCCCCTACTCAGGACGAGCGGTTATTTTCGTTTGAACAGCTCTTCCGCCGCCGACCGGTGTTTCGCCGCGGCGTCCATATGCGCCTCGACGCGAGCAATTTCGGCTTTCAGCGTTTCGATGCGTTCGCGAAGCTCCTCGACCGACATCGGGTCGAGGTCCTGACGGCCGAGCGCGACCAGAGGGTCGTCCGGCTTGCTCGGAAAGAGGTCTTCGAGGTCCATCGGCCGCCAAATCGTTGACCCAGGGGTGCTCGAAGTCAATAAGCCCGCGGTCGTGACCAGCGCCATTCCAGCGTCGATGAAGGCGATCGTCGCACCGCAACCCGACGGTGCCGAGGAGCTCGCGCTCGTCGAGCGGCCGGTGCCGAGGCCCGGCAAGGGCGAGGTTCTGGTCAAGGTCGCCGCCGCGGGGATCAACCGGCCCGACATCCTCCAGCGGCGCGGTCTCTATCCGCCGCCGCCCGGCGCTCCGGACATTCTAGGCCTCGAAATCGCCGGCACAATCGTCGAGGCGGGGGAGGGTACCGAGACGCTGGCCGGCCAGTCGGTGTGCGCGCTCGTCGCCGGCGGCGGCTATGCCGAATATTGCACCGCTCCGGCGGGGACCTGCCTTCCCGTTCCCGACGCCCTGAGCATCGTCGAGGCGGCCGCGATCCCCGAGACGCTGTTCACCGTCTGGTCGAACCTGTTCGAGCGCGGCTTCGCGGCCGACGGCGACACGGTTCTCGTCCACGGCGGCACAAGCGGGATCGGCACCATGGCGATCGCTCTCGGCCGGCTGTTCGGCCTGACGGTCATCGTCACTTGCGGGAGCGATTCCAAGTGCAAGGCTGCCGAGGAACTGGGCGCGGACGCGGCGATCAATTACCGCACCCGCGACTTCGTCCAGGATGTGAAGCGGCTGACGGACGGCCGCGGAGTCCAGGTCGTGCTCGACATGGTCGGTGGCGACTATGTGCCCCGCAATCTCGCCTGCCTCGCCGACGATGGCCGCCACGTTTCGATCGCCTTCCAGCGCGGAGCCAAAGCCGACGTTGCAATCCCCGAGCTGATGCGGCGGCGCCTGACGCTGACCGGATCGACCCTCCGGCCGCGCTCGGTCGAGTTCAAGACCATGGTGGCCGACGAGATAGGCCGGACCGTCTGGCCCTATGCGGAGGGTGGACGGCTCAGGCCCGTGATCGATTCCACCTTCCCGCTCTCGGACGCCGCGGAGGCGCATGCCCGCATGGAATCGGGCGAGCATGTCGGAAAAATCGTGCTGACGGTTGCGGAATGATGGCACCTGGTCTTGCCGATTGGGCACTCCGGGCGTAAATCGCTGGCGACCGGCCGCTCCGAAGGGGGCGGCCCTATTCATTTGTGACGGAGACGAAAAGTGGCCCAGCCGCTGATGCCCCATGCGACCGCCGCCTGGCTGGTCGAAAACAGCTCCCTGACCTTCGAGCAGATCGCCGAATTCTGCGGCCTCCACATCCTTGAAGTGCAGGCGATCGCGGACGACACGGCAGCGACGAAGCTGACCGGCCGCGACCCGATCCGCTCCGGCGAGCTTACCCACGAGGAAATCGAGAAGGGCCAGAAGGACTCCGACTACCGGCTTCAGATGCACAAGACGCCCGACGAGGTCCGCCGCACCAAGGGCCCGCGTTACACCCCGCTGTCCAAGCGCCAGGACAAGCCCGACGGAATCTCCTGGCTCGTGCGTAACCACCCCGAGCTGAGCGACGGTCAGATCGGAAAGCTGATCGGGACCACGCGAACGACCATCTCCGCGATTCGCGACCGGAGCCACTGGAACATCGCCAACATCACGCCGAAAGACCCGGTGACGCTGGGCCTCACCAGCCAGCGCGAGCTCGACGCCGCGGTCGCCAAGGCACAGAAGGCGGCCGGCGCGACGGCCCCGGCCGACGAGCATCTCGAGGAGGATCGCCAGGCGCTGATCGAAGAGCTTCGTGCCGAGCGCGAGCAGCACGCCCGCGATGCCGAGGCTGCTCTAGCCGCCGCCGAGGCTGGCGAAGCGGTGCCTTCGGACGAAATCGTCCCCGGCATCCGCGACCCGTTCAAGCGCTAATCCGTCATTGCGAGGAGCGAAGCGACGAAGCAATCCATATTGCTTCGGCTGGATTGCTTCGCTTCGCTCGCAATGGCGCTGCTGTGCTTGATTTGACGCGCTCACAGGGTCATTCCACTGCCATGGACGCCGCCGAGCAAGAAACCGAGCTGAGCTTCGAAGACGCGCTCAAGCGCCTCGAGGAAATCGTTCGGACGCTCGAAAAGGGCGAGGCACCGCTCGACCGCTCGATCGAGCTTTATCAGGAAGGCGACAAGCTCAAGCGGCATTGCGAGGCCCGGCTCAAGGCGGCGCAGGCGCGGATCGAGCAAATCGCCTTCGGAAGCGACGGAAAGCCCAAGGGGGTGACTCCCTTCGATGCCGGTTGAGATCGTCGACGGCAGTCGGCTCGATCTGGAAGCCGAGGCCGACCGCGTTTCAAGGCAGGTCGACGATTTCTTCTCGCGCCTGCTGCAGCCCCCGGCCGACAGCCGCGACCGGCTTTACGAAGCAATGCGTCACGCCGCGATCGGCGGCGGCAAGCGGCTCCGGCCTTTGCTTACCATGGCCGCGAGCCGGATGTTCGGGATCGACGACGAGCAGGCATTGCGGGTCGCGTCCGCGATCGAAGCGATCCACGTCTATTCGCTGATTCACGACGACCTTCCGGCGATGGACGACGACGACCTCCGTCGCGGCAAGCCGACGGTACACAAGGCCTTTGGAGAGGCGACCGCGGTTCTGGCAGGCGACAGTCTCCACGCTTTGGCTTTCGAAATTCTGGCGCACGAGGCGACCCACAAGGACCCGTATGTCCGGTCCGACCTCGTCCTCGAATTGTCGCGCGCTTCCGGGCCGAACGGGATGGCGGGCGGCCAGATGATGGACCTCGCCGCGGAGGGCCAGTCGCTCGATTTGCCCGCCGTCACCAGGCTTCAGCAGCTCAAGACCGGCGCCCTGATCGAATATGCCGTCGAGGCGCCGTGCATCATCATCCGCGTCGCCCGCGACGCGCGGACTCCCTATCGTGGTTATGCGCGCAACGTCGGGCTCGCCTTCCAGATCACCGACGACCTCATCGATTACAGCGGTAACGAGGAGGCCGCCGGGAAGCGCACCGGCAAGGACGCCGAGGCGGGCAAGGCGACGTTCGTTTCGCTGTTCGGAGCCGACCGCGCGCGGCAACAGGCGCGCTTCCTCGTCGACCAGGCCATTGACCATCTGTCGGACCATGGCGAAGAAGCCGACATGCTGCGCGCAATCGCGCGCTTCGCGATCGAGCGGGACCGGTAGCCATGACGCAGAGAATCGGAGTTTATCCGGGAACCTTCGATCCCGTGACGCTCGGCCATCTCGACATCATCCGGCGGGCGACCCACCTCGTCGACAGGCTGGTCATCGGAGTCACGACCAACCCGTCCAAGGAGCCTATGTTCACGGTCGAGCAAAGGCTGCAGATGGTGCGGCGCGAGACCGCCGGAATCCCGGGCAAGGTCGAGGTCGTCGATTTCGATTCCCTGCTGATGGACTTCGCCGAGCGCGAGGGCGCCTCGATCATCATCCGCGGCCTAAGGGCGGCTGGCGATTTCGAATATGAATTCCAGATGGCCGGAATGAACCAGCAGCTCAACAGCAAGATCGAGACCGTCTTCCTGATGGCCGCGGTCTCGCTCCAGCCGATCGCGTCACGCCTGGTTAAGGAGATCGCGCGCTACGGCGG
>DASTIF010000022.1:0-6668 GCA_035717805.1 Sphingomicrobium sp. | reverse complement strand
GCTCCCGACGGTTCTGGCTTGGGCGCGGGCGGTTCGGGCGCGACCGGCTCCTTCGTCTCACCCGGCGGAATCGTCTTCGGTTGCGGCTGTTCAGTCGTGTCCGGAAGGTTGAGCCGCGAATCCACATCCTCGCCGGCGCTTGTCTCGAAGGTGGTCTGGCTCTCGCCCGCGATGTCGAGCCCGCCCGGGTTCTTCGGTTTCACCTTGTAAGGCGTGTCCGGCGCTTCGATCAGCTGCGGCGGCCCGCCATCTCCCGCATTGCTTCGGCCCAGCCAGAAGAAGGTCCCCGCGACCGCCGCGGCGCCGATGAGCACGATGAGCAAGCCGACGAACATCGCCCGCCCGCCGATCCCGCGCGGCGCATCTTCGTCCTCGACTTCCTGCAGCCAGGGAAGGTCCGAATCCGTGTCGGCGCGGCTGTCGGTCAACGTTCGACCTTCGCTTTCCACGGCAAGCCAAGCACCGCGCAGCTGTAATGGATCTTCGCCATCCGCTGGCACAAAACTTCGCTGTGCGCCTGCGAGGTGGTGCCTATCTGGAAACGGTAGAATTTCCTTCCGCGCGAATTCCTCGCCTCGACGACGACGGCCGGTAGCCGCCCGATCGCGGGATAGGCCCGCTGCATGTGCCGCCAGCCTAGTTTCGCCTGATGAGAGCTTCCGAACGCGCCGATCTGTACCAGCCTGCCGTTCGCGCCCTTCACCTGCCGCGAGGGCCACAGCTTCAGTTCCGACCGCGAGGCCAGAGGCGCGGGAGCGCGCGCGGCCGGCTTGGCAACGCCCTTGGACGGCGTGGCTTTCGAGGCGGTTTGAGTATCGACAGCATCGTCGAGCGCGGCGGTCGAGGGAGCCTCGCGCTTCAGCCTCGGCCGCCTGGAAGGACGGACTTGCCTGCCGTTTGCGCTCGGCATCGCAACCTCGGGCGCTTCCTCCTGCGCGACGTCGGACATCTCGGGAATTGCGACCTGGGGCTGAGCCGCGCCCTCGGGAGCCGGCAGTTTGAGAGTCGCATCCGGCGTCGTGGTTGCAGGCGCCCGGGGCCGCGCGGACTCGTCAGCCGGTCCGGATTGCGTTCCGAGCCAATAGGAAGCGCCCGCGACGATCAGCACTCCGGCGACTGCCCAGCCCGCCAGTTCGCGCAGGTTGAGCGCGGTTCGCTCCTGCGCCGCCTTGGCCGCCGGCGGCTCGTTCGACAGCCAGGGCAGGCGCTCGGACGGATCGCCGTAAGCAATGTCGGGCATTCACCGCATCTCCTCGGCGGCTTCCACCCCCATCAGATCGAGGCCGCTTCGAATGATTTGCCCGATGCCTCGCGCGAGTTCCAGACGGGCGCGCGAAAGTTGTGGATTGTTTTCAACGAGGAAGCGTCGCTCCGGATCGTCGTTGCCGCGGTTCCACAGGGCATGGAAGGCCGCGGCGAGATCATAGAGGTAGAAAGCGATCCGGTGCGGCTCATGCGCCATGGCCGCCGCCTCGACCGTTCGCGGATATTGAGCGGCAAGCTTGACCAGCGCCAGCTCTTCCTCGTCGAGAAGCGAAAGGTCGGCGTCCGCGCCGATATCGACCCCGGCGTCGGCCGCCTTGCGCTGCAATGAGCTGATCCGCGCATGGGCGTATTGGACGTAGAAGACGGGATTGTCTTTCGACGCCTCGACGACCTTGGCGAAATCGAAGTCGAGCGGGGCGTCGGCGCGGCGGGTCAGCATCATGAACCGGACGACGTCCTTGCCGACTTCGCGAACCACATCGGCTAAGGTTACGAACGTCCCACCACGCTTGGACATCTTCACCGGTTCACCGGAACGGAACAAACGCACCATTTGGACAAGCTTGACGTCGAGATCGACCCGGCCGTCGGTCAGCGCCCGGACGGCGGCCTGAACCCGCTTGACCGTTCCAGCGTGGTCCGCGCCCCAGATGTTGACCAGCTGGTCGGCGCTTTCCGCTTTCCGCAAATGATAAGCCGCGTCCGAGCCGAAATAGGTCCAGCTGCCGTCCGATTTTTTCATCGGCCGGTCCTGGTCGTCGCCGAACTCGGTCGAGCGGAACAAAGTCAGCTCGACGGGTTCCCATTCGTCATGCGGGTCGAGGCTCTTGGGACGTTCCAGCGTCCCTTCGTAAACCAGGCCCTTGGAGCGCAATTGCTCCATCGCCGTCTCGACCGCGCCTTCGTCCTGGAGCTCCGCCTCCGACGCGAACCTGTCGTGGTGAATGTCGAGAAGCGCGAGATCTTGCCGGATCAGGTCGAGCATCGCGTCGACCGCGCGCTTCATGAACAGGCCGAGCCACTCGTCCTCGGGCGCGCCGACATATTTGTTGCCGAAGTCGGCGGCGAGGTCGGCGCCGATCGGCCTCAGATAATCGCCCGGATACATGCCCTCGGGGATCTCGCCGATGTCCTCGCCGAGCGCCTCGCGGTATCGAAGGTGCACCGACCGGGCGAGCGTTTCGACCTGCGCTCCGGCGTCGTTGACATAATATTCCTTGGTGACCCGGAATCCTGCGGCCTCGAGCACCCGCGCGAGCGCATCGCCGACAACCGCGCCGCGGCAATGCCCCATATGCAACGGCCCGGTCGGGTTGGCCGAAACATATTCAACGTTGACCCGGTCCGCCCCCCCGGCGCTCGACTGCCCGTACACCTCCCCCTCGCGAAGGATCGTCACCAGTTCGTCGCGCCAGGAATTCGGCGACAGACGCAGGTTGATGAAGCCCGGCCCGGCGATCTCGACCGAAGTCACCGCCGCAATAGCTTCCAGCCTGGACGCAATGAGCTCCGCCAGCGCTCGCGGGGGCATTCCGGCCTGCTTGGCCAGAACCATCGCGGCATTGGTCGCAAGATCGCCGTGCGCGGGATCGCGAGGCGGCTCCACCGCGACATTCTTCCGGTCGATGTCAGCAGATATCGCGCCCTGCGACTGAAGATCGTCGAGCACACCGCCGAGGATCGCGGCATATTGGGCATAGACAGACATTGGCGGTCGCTTAGCGCAGCCTCAGGCGAGCGTCACCACATTCAAAATCGGTCGGGAAGCTCGACAGGGCCTATCAGTTGCTCGTGTTGGGCAATCGCAAAGCGGTCGGTCATTCCGGCGATATAATCGCCGATTCGCCGCACCTGCGCGACGCCGCTTTCATCGCTTCGCCATTCGACAGGGAGCAGCGACGCGTCGGATCGATAGGCACGGGCGAGATCCGCGACCACGCGCTGCGCTTCGTCGCGCACCGCGACCAGCTCGCGCGCATTGTACAGCCGCTCGTAGAGCAGCCGCTTGAGGGCTTTCTCTTCCGCCACCAGTTCGTCCGAAAAGCCGGCCAGCGCGCGCCCGGCCGAGCGGACTTCGTCGACTGAGTGGACGCCTGCATCCGCCACCCGCCGCTCGGTTTGCGCGATTACGTCGCCGACCATCGTCCCGATCATGTCGCGGACCAAAGCCCGCTGCATCTTTTCCGCCGGCAACTCGCCCAAACGATCGACGATCGCTCGCCAATGGCGTTCGACCAGCGGCACCGAGAGAAGGTCGTCGAAATCGAGGACGCCCGCGCGAAGGCCGTCGTCGATGTCGTGATTGTCGTAAGCGATGTCGTCGGCAATCGCGGCGACCTGCGCTTCGAGCGACGGCCAGGTTCCAAGCTCCAGATCGCGCTCCGAATTCGCTTCCGCGAGCGCCCAGCCGGGATTGGCGACCGGGCCATTGTGCTTCGCGAGCCCCTCCAGCGCCTCCCAGCTCAGGTTGAGCCCGTCGAAGCCGACGTAGGGCGTCTCCAGCCGGGTGACGATCCGGATCGTATGCCCATTATGGTCGAAGCCGCCCGCATCGGTCATCGCTTCCTCGAGCGCATCCTCGCCGGCATGTCCGAAAGGCGGGTGGCCGAGGTCGTGTGCCAGGCACAGGGTTTCGGTCAGGTCTTCGTTCAATCCCAGCGCGCGGGCGATGGTCCGCCCGATCTGCGCGACTTCGAGGCTGTGGGTCAGGCGAACCCGGTAATGATCTCCGTCGGGCGCGACGAACACCTGGGTCTTGTGGCGAAGCCGTCGGAAAGCGACCGAGTGGATGATCCGGTCGCGGTCGCGCTGGAAGATGTCGCGAGGCCCGCGCGGGCCGCTGTCGCTTTCCCGATGAAGTCTCCCGCGCGATTCTGAAGGCTGCTCGGCCGAGCCAAGCGGCAATGTCACTGCGCTGGAAGCTTTCGGACCACCTGTCCGGGTTCGCTTGTCCAGCGCATCGAGTCAATGCGCGCGCTCTCGAGCGCCTCGGCGAACATCTTGGCGTCACCCGGCGAGTGGAACGGCCCGATCACGAGCCGCGAGCGCGATCCGGCATCGGCGACGTAGCCCGTGATCCCGGTGAACAATTTGGGCTCGCGCGAGCGAATCCGCCGGAATTCGGCGGGGAAAGCGTTCGAATTGGTCCCGCTTGCGAGCTGAAGCCAGATTTTGCTCCCGCCGGGATCGGACGCAACGCGTTTGGTAGCGATTAGGTCGTTGTTCGGCGACGTACGACGGATGTTGCTGGTGTTCACCGAGGCGACCCGGACAGGCCGGGTCTGGCGCACACTCGTCGGCGCCGGAGCCGAGCGGGCGTAATGCGCGACCGGCGCGGCTGCGGGAGGATCATCGCGCTGGGCAAGCAATTGATCGATCGAGTTCAACCGGTCCTCTCTCTGCCCACTGCGCGCAGTGGTCACGGCTGCGACCTGAACCCCGTTTTCAGGGAAGATTCCGAGATGGACTGCAGCGGCCTTCTGAACCTTCGACAAAGCGGGCAGCCGGCGAAGGAAGGGATCCATGCGCGCCGCCGACCCCGGCATCGAATAGGCCAGCGCCTCGTTCGCGCTCGCCATGTCGCCGCTGAGCGCTAGCACCAGGACCCGGGCGCGCGCCGCCGCCGGATCGCGGCGCTGGATCAACGGCTGGAGTGTCTCGAGTGCGAGCTTGGTATCGCCGCTGATCGCGAGGCTGAGCGCGAGCCGCCGCCGCGCTTCGTCGCGGTCGGTGCCGCGAAGCGCCGCGCGATAATCGGATTGGGCGGCGACCTGATTGCCGAGCAGGTCGTAAGCGAGCCCTCGATCGCAGCCGATCGATGCAGCGGTAGCGCCGAGCCGCTGGGCGCGCGAGAAATAGGTGAGCGCCCCGCTCGGGTCGCCGATCGCGACCAGCGCGGCGCCCATGCCGGCAAGAGCGACGGGACTGTTCGAGTTCACTTCCTCGGCGCGGCCGAAGAAGCCCGCGGCGGCCTGCGCGTCGCCGAGCCGCAGCGCCGCTCTTCCAGCGCCGATCAGCGCGTTGAAGTCCTTGGGGCTGTCGGCGAGAATGCGAATGTTGCGCGCGAGCGAATCGCTGGGGGTCTCGGCGTAGACGGGAACGCCTTCAGCCGAAGCGAGCGCAGGCGCGGCCGTTGCCGACAGGCCGGCCGTTGCCAGAATCAGTGCGGCAATCCGCGCGCCAGTCATGAGAATCCCCGCCGCCATCGCTCTCCCCATCGGGGAGAGAATCTTGCCTGAACCTTTCTGCCAAGCCGCTTAACGACGAAACGTGCTTGCTCGGCGGTGAGCGGGGCCGCGCGGCGGCGGCCCCGGGGTCACTGGTTGTTCTGGCGGTTCAGAAATCGCGGAATGTCGATCGGCTCGCTGCGGAAATTGCTCGCCGGCGGCTCCTCGTCGAGGTTCGCCTTGGCGGCGCCGCGCGCGAGGCTGGACATGCGCTCGAAAAGAGTCCCGCCGCTTGCGCCGCCGGCAGCGAGCTTCGGCGTTTCCGCCTGAACTTCCGGAGCTTCCTCGATCGAGGCGCTGTCGTCCTCGTCGTCGGCGGGCGGCGCAATCGGGGCCGAGCCGACCGGGCTGGTCAGGATATCGTCGCTATCGAGCACCAGCTCCTCACCATCGTCTTCCGAAACTTCCTCGGTGAGGTCGAGCGTGACTTCATCCTCGTCATCGGCGTCGTCGGCAATATCGGCCGGCTCTTCGGCCGCCGGAGCGGGCGTCGCGGCGAGCGGCGGCCGGGCCGGGAAAGTGAAGACCTTGGCCGGCTGCGGCTGAGCGCCAACTTCCGCCTCGATCCCGGTGGCGACCACGGACACGCGAATCTTGCCGTCGAGATCGTTGTTGAAGGCGGAGCCCCAGATGATGTTCGCGTCGGGGTCGACCAGCTCCTTGATATGGCTGGCGGCCTCGTCGACCTCCATCAGGCGCATGTCCTCGCCGCCGGTGATCGAGATGATCACGCCCTTGGCACCCTTCATGCTGACGCCGTCGAGAAGCGGGTTGGAGATCGCCTTTTCGGCGGCCTCGATCGCGCGATTGTCGCCGGACGCCTCGCCGGTGCCCATCATCGCCTTGCCCATCTCGCCCATCACCGATCGGACATCGGCGAAGTCGAGGTTGATGAGGCCCGGCATGACCATCAGGTCGGTGATGCCGCGAACGCCCTGCTGAAGGACCTCGTCGGCCATTTCGAAGGCTTCCTTGAAGGTCGTCTCCGAATTGGCGAGCCGGAACAGGTTCTGGTTGGGGATGACGATCAGGGTATCGACGTGCTGCTGAAGCTCCTCGATTCCGCTATCGGCCGAGCGAGAGCGCCGCGCGCCCTCGAATGCGAACGGCTTGGTAACGACTCCGACGGTCAGGATGCCCTTGTCGCGGGCGGCTTTTGCGATGACCGGAGCGGCG
>DASTIF010000021.1:0-6324 GCA_035717805.1 Sphingomicrobium sp. | reverse complement strand
GCCGCCGCGGCGACCGGCTCGATCGCCGCATAATCCTTGGACAGCCTGACGAACTCGTCCGGCGCCAGGTCGCCGCGCGCCATGGCGTCGGCAAGTTCGTGCCGCCGCGCCTCGATCGACGCGATCCGTTCCGACGAGATTTTGGTCATCCGCCGATCGCTTCCACCAGCAGGTCGAGCGAGACCGCGCGCTGCTCGCCCGTTGCGAGCGTCTTGAGTTGCGCCTCGCCGCGGTCGAGTTCGTCGTCACCGATGATGAGCGCATAGGCCGCGCCCGACGCATTGGCGCGACCCATCCGCTTCTTCATGTTGCCTCGATAGGCCATGTCGGCGGCGACTCCCGCGCGGCGCAGCCCGGCGAGAATCCCTCCGGCGGCAAGCTCGGCGCGATCGCCGAGCGGCACCACGACGACCGACGGGCGGTCTGCCGGAGGCGCGTCGATCAGCATGGCCAGCCGCTCAATCCCGGCGGCCCAGCCGACGGCGGGCGTGTGCGGGCCGCCGAGTGACTCGATCAGCCCGTCGTAGCGCCCGCCGGCGATCACCGCGCCTTGCGCGCCGAGCCGGTCGGTGACGAATTCGAACGCGGTATGGCGGTAATAATCGAGCCCGCGCACCAGCCTCGGATTGCGGGTCCATTGCACTCCGGCGGCATCGAGCCCGGCGGTGACCGCGGCAAAATAGTCGCTAGCCTCGGGCGTCAGGAAATCGTCGATTGCCGGCGCGGCATCCGCGATCGGCCGGTCGCGGGGGTCCTTGCTGTCGAGGATTCGAAGCGGGTTGCGCTCAAGCCTGTCGCGGCTGTCATCGGAGAGCCTGTCCGCGCTGCCACGGAAATGCTCGACCAGCGCCCGCCGCCACGCCTCGCGAGTCTCGGCATCGCCGAGCGTGTTCAATTGAAGCGTGACGCCCTCGATCCCGAGTTCCTTCAACAGCTGATCGCCCAGCGCCAGCAGCTCGACGTCGGCCGCGGCCTCCGCGGCGCCGATGATCTCCGCGTCGAGCTGGTGGAACTGGCGGAAACGACCCTTTTGCGGGCGCTCGTAGCGGAACGCCGGGCCGTGGGTCGCCACCTTGAGCGGCGCAAATTGCTGCCAGCCTTCGGACAGATAGGCGCGGGCGATTCCGGCGGTGAACTCGGGCCGCATCGTCACCGAATCGCCGCTCCGGTCCTCGAAGCTGTACATTTCCTTGGACACGACGTCGGTGGTCTCGCCCATTGTCCGGGCGAAAACATCGGTCGCTTCGAGGACGGGGACGTCGACGCGCTTGAACCCGTAGAGTTTGCGGACGCGGTCGAAGGCGGCGACGACGGCGGCCATCCGGTCGGCGTCCTCGCCGAGCAGGCTCTGCATTCCACGGACGGGTTGCGGGCTCTTCATTGCCGCGCGCATGGCAAAATCATTCGACAAAGGAAAGCGAACCGTCTGCCATCTGCGGCGCGCCCGGTGGACAAGCGCGCGTCGATCGCGCAATCCGGAAGGCAATCACTCTAGGGGAGAATGACTCATGCGCTCGACCGCGCTCGCCTGTTTTTTGCTCGCTTCCGTCACGCCGGTCGCAACCGTCCATGCCCAGCCGGCCCCGGGCCAGGTCAGCCTCCCCGCAGCGCCGACCAACAAGGTCGCTCCGATCCCCGAAGCGCGGGACATTCCCTATCCTGGAACGATTCAGCTGACCGTCGACGCGACGGACGTCGGGCGCGGCATCTTCAAGGTCCGCGAGCGAGTGCCGGTGACCGGTCCCGGCGATCTCGTCCTCCTCTATCCCGAATGGCTGCCCGGCCATCATTCGGCGACCGGCGACATCCGCAAGGTGACCGGAATCACCTTCACCGCCAACGGGCAGCCGCTGGAATGGAAGCGCGATCCACTCGACGTCTATGCCTTCCACGTGACGGTGCCGCCCGGGGTGCAGGCGGTCGACGCCAACTTCGACTTCGTCACCGCGACGACGGGCAACCAGGGCAGAATCGTCGCCACGCCGGAGATGGCGAGCATCCAGTTCATCGCCACCAGCCTCTATCCGGCCGGCTATTACACCCGGCAGATCCCGGTGCAGGCGACTCTCATCGTTCCCAACGGCTGGACGATCGCGACCGCACTTCGGCCGAGCGGAACCCAGGCGGGAAGCCGCATCACCTTCGATCCGGTCAATTACCAGGTGCTGACCGACTCGCCGGCGATCGCGGGCCTGCATTATCGCCGAATTCCGCTGAGCGACCGGGTCAATCTGGAAGTGGTCGCGGACAGCGCCGCCGAGCTCGCCGCGACCCCCGAGCAGATCGCGATCCACAAGAAGCTGGTCGATCAGGCGGTCAAGCTGTTCGGAGCGCAGCATTACGATCATTACGATTTCCTGCTGACGATTTCCGACAAGCTCGGCGGCATCGGGCTCGAGCATCACCGGAGCTCGGAGGACGGAGTCGACCCCGGCTATTTCACCGACTGGGATGACGCCGGTTACGACCGCAACCTGCTTCCGCACGAATATACGCACAGCTGGGACGGCAAGTACCGCCGCGGCGCGGACCTTTGGACGCCCGACTTCCGAACGCCGATGGAGGACAGCCTGCTGTGGGTCTATGAAGGGCAAACCCAGTTCTGGGGCTATGTTCTCGGCGCCCGGTCGGGGATGCTTTCCAAGGAAACCACTCTCGAGGCGCTGGCGACGATCGCCGCCGCTTACGGCTATGCGACCCCGGGGCGGACCTGGCGGCCGCTGGTCGATACGACCAATGACCCGATCATCGCCGAGCGCAGGCCGCAGCCCTGGCGCAGCTGGCAGCGGAGCGAGGATTATTACAACGAAGGGCTGCTGATCTGGACGGACGTCGACCGCATCATCCGCGAGCAATCCGGCGGCAAGCGCTCGATCGACGATTTCGCGCGCGCCTTCTTCGGCGGCAAGGACGGCGACTTTGGCGAGCTGACCTATACGTTCGACGATGTGGTCGCGACTCTGAACGCCGTGCAGCCATACGACTGGCGCGGCTATCTGACCGCCCACGTCTACGACATCTACGCAAAGCCTCCGATCGAAGGCATCACCAAGGGCGGCTACAATCTCGTTTTCACCGACGAGCCGACCGACTGGGTGAAAAAGGGCCAGCAGAAGGGCAAATATTCGGACTTCGCTTACTCGCTGGGCTTCAACGTCGGCAACGACGGCAAGATTTCGAGCGTCATCTGGGGCAGCCCCGCTTTTGCCGCCGGAATGACGGTCGGATCGGAAATCCTCGCAGTCAACGGCCGCCAGTTCAGCGGCGACGGGCTGCGCAGCGCGGTCAAGGCGGCCAACGGCACCGATGCGCCAATCACCCTGCTCACCAAGGACGGCGAGGCTTACCGCACCATCAACCTGAACTGGCACGAAGGGCTGAAATACCCGCGCCTGGTGAAGACCCGCAAAGGTCCCGGAACGCTCGACGCTTTGCTCGCGCCGCGCAGCTAAGCGGTTCTAGCCGCCGCTCCGGTCGCTTCTCCGGAAGAAGCTGGGCGGCGGCAGGAACAGCTTTCGGAAGGTGATCCCGATAGTCCGGCCAAGCGGGTCGAGCAGGTCCGGCTGATAACCGAACGGCACTTCGCCGACGGAGTCGCGGACCTTCGGTTTGGAATCCAGAAGATTGCGGACTTCGAAGCGGACCGAGCTTCCGCGCAGCCAGGGATGCCTGGCGACGAGGTCATAACGCTGGCCGAGATTCGCCCAGAGCCTCAGGTCGAACGTCGCGAGCGGCGAGAATCGAAGATCGTCGCCGGCGCTCGTCTCCACCCTCGTGCCGCTTCGCCAGTCGGCGGACAGCCGCGCGCCGAGCCCATTGTTGTAATAGCCCGCGCGCGCTTCGACCTCGTGCCTCGGACGGCCTCCGCTCTGACCGAAAGCATCGCCGTGCAGATAGTCGAGCTTGTCGAGGCCGGGCCGGATCGACACTTCGTCGGTCAGCGTGATCGTGTCGGTCAGCGAGAATGTCAGCCGGCCGCGATCGCGCCCGCCGCGACCGCCGGAAAAGCGCCCTCTCCCTCGACCGGGCGATTGTGTCGCGTCGTTTTGCGACTGCGCGGCACCCGATTCGCCCGCGCGCTGCCGGAATGCGGCCCGGGCCGCTTCCGAAGGAGGCGCCGACTTGAGCGGCTTGGAGAAATCCACGCCGAGGCGGAGCGTGTCGCGCGTCGCGCTGTCGAAATTGACCGGCCGCAGGTCGACGCTGACCAGCTCGCCCTCGCCGTTGCGGACGAAGCGGTCGGGGAAGGCTTCTTCGAGCGCCGCCGTCGGTCCGGGAAAATTGGCGATCGGCCGGTCGATGTGGCTGTGCACGTAATCGGTGCGCAGGCGAAGGTCGGTTTCCTCGATCGGCTGCCAGTTGGCGCCGAGCTTCAGCACTCTTCGCTTGTCGGCCAGCAAAGCCGGATTGCCGCCCGTCGTGACATTGGCGAGGACGGTTTCACCGGTGGTGAAATCGAAGATCCGGGTGTCGGGAGTTTCCAGAATCGGGTCGCCGAGCTGCTGAACGCTCGGAGCGCCTTCCTCCAGGGTCCAGCTGGTCAACAGGTTGAGCCGCTTGACCGGCGACCAGTTCGCCCCTGCTCCGATGGTCGTCAAAGTCCCGAAGTCGGAAAGCTGCTCGACCTCGGCATTGCCGTTGAGCGTGAGATTGCCGACCGGGCCGAAATCGCTGGTCCGCCGCGAAATCGGAAGATCGACATTGAGCGAGGCGCTGCCTCTCGTCCGGCCAAGCGACGTCGACGTTTCGACGCCTTCGCGATTGCGGTCGCTGTCGAGGTGCAGAGTGCTCGCTCCGACGCGGACGGTCGCGCCCGCGTCCCCCGCGGGCAGGCGGAACAACGTCCCGTTGGCTGTCGCGTCTACGTCGCCGGCAACGGTAGTCGATTCGGCGCGGTCGCGAACGTCGGTCAGGTCGCGGTCGGTCTTCGTCACGTTGTGGCCGGCATCGGCATTGCCGGTGACCGACCAGTGCCATTTGGAAAGATCGCCGTTGAGCGCGATGCCCGCATGCGCCGTGTCGCTGGTCGCGTTTCTGGCAAGCGGCTCGAGCAGCGTCTCGCCGAGCCCGATCAGCGAACGGCCGCTGCTGTGCTCGAGCTCGACATTGCCGGTCGCGCCGACTTCGCCGAGCTGGCGTTTGACCGTGACCGAGCCGCGAAGGTCGCGCTTCGACCCGATCAGGGTACGCGCCTCGCGCGGGTCCGGCGCGCCATCGGAAAGCTCCTCTTCGAGCGCAATGTCGCGCTCGCTTTCTGTGAGCGGCTCGTTCCCTTCCGCGCGCAGGTTGATCGTCGTCCGGCCCTTCTTGCCGATCATCAAACGCGTCACGTCGGCGGTACCGTCGACATAGCCGCCTTCGGTCGCGAGGTTGCCCCGGGCGGTCACCGTCGTCGAATGGAATCGCTCGCGAAGGACGATGTTCACCACCCGCTGGTCGGCGCGATAGCCATATTTGAGCGCCACTTCCTCGGGCAGGATCTCGACCCTGCTGATCGCTTCGGTGGGAAGGTCGCGAAGCTCCCGGAAGCTGGAAATTCTCTGGCCGTTCAGCAGCATGACCGGCCGTCCGCTGCCACGCCCCCGCGCGCTACCGATCTGGGGCGCGAGAGCATCGAGCAGCTCATTGATGTCGTTGGCGCCGGTCGCCATCACGTCCCGCGAATCGAGCGTGTTCTCCGGCGGAATATCGCCAATCACAGATCCGCGCGGGCGCGACCCGGTTACGATGATCTCCTGCGAGTCTTCTTCATACAGGGCATAGGGATCGACCGCCTGCGCCTGCCGATCGGTGGTTTGCGCCGGCTGAGCGGCCTCCTGCGCTCCTGCAGTGGCGGGAACGAGCAGCAGGGCCGAGCCCGACAGGAGAAACTTTTTGGTTACCATTTACGCCGCAATTGGTGCGCCAACGTGAATCGCCGCTGACTGGTGCCGTCCATTCGACCAATGCGGCACGAGCACCGACGAACGGGTCGTCAAATCATATCCAGCGCGTGGATCGCCAGCCCGACGAGACCGCCGACCAATGTTCCGTTGATCCGGATATATTGAAGGTCGCGGCCGACCGCCGATTCCAGCCGCGCGGTTACGGTGCCCGCGTCCCAGCCGCGGATCGTTTCTGAGACGAGCTTGACGATCGATGTTCCGTAGCTCTGCGCCATCCCCGCCGCCGCCCGGCGAACGAACTGGTTGATTGCCGAGCGGATTCGCGGGTCCTGTTCGAGCGACTTGCCCATCGATTGAAGCACCTCGCCAAGCCGTCCGGCGAGCGCGGCATCGGGATTGCGGGCGGCCCGGATGATCGATTCCCGGCCCTTCTGCCACA
>DASTIF010000020.1:0-11626 GCA_035717805.1 Sphingomicrobium sp. | reverse complement strand
CCGAGGTCGCGGTGATGCTTGGGCATCGACCGGTTCACCTTGTCGATGAAGATGATGTAGGGCTCGCCGGTCGCGAGCCGGGTCTCGACCAGCTTCTGGAACAAGGCGCGGGCGTCGACCTTGCCGCGGACGCTCTGGTCCTTGGGGGACTTCAGCTCGAACTCGGCGCCGTCGCGAACCGCTTCCATGAAGTCGTCGGTGACGAGCACGCCGTGGTGAAGGTTCAAGGCCTTGCGGTTGAAGTCGCCCGACGGTTTGCGGATTTCGAGGAACTCCTCGATCTCCGGGTGCGAGATGTCGAGGTAGCAGGCGGCCGAGCCGCGGCGCAGCGAGCCCTGCGAAATGGCGAGGGTCAGCGAGTCCATCACCCGGACGAAGGGGATGATGCCGCTGGTCTTGCCGTTCAGGCCCACCGGCTCGCCGATGCCGCGGACGCGGCCCCAATAGGTGCCGATCCCGCCGCCGCGGCTCGCTAGCCAGACATTCTCGTTCCAGGTGCCGACGATCCCTTCGAGGCTGTCGGAAACGCTGTTCAAATAGCAGCTGATCGGAAGGCCGCGACCGGTCCCGCCGTTCGACAGCACGGGCGTCGCGGGCATGAACCACAGCTTCGAGATATAATCATAGACCCGCTGCGCATGGCCGGCGTCGTCGGCGTAGGCCGCGGCGACCCGGGCGAACAAATCCTGATAGGTCTCGCCGGGAAGCAGGTAGCGGTCGCGAAGGGTCTCCTTGCCGAATTCGGTGAGGAGAGCGTCGCGCGAATCGTCGGTCGTCACCGCATAAGCGGGCTCGGCGACGCTCTTGCTCGAAGGCGCGGCGCCTGCCGTGACGTCGTCGCTCGGAACTTCGCTGCCGGTCGTGAAATCCATGACGCTACTCCGCTCTGCATCAGCCCCGTCGAGGACCGTTTGTTCCCATATTGTTCGACTCGGTGCCATGGCCGGCATCCTAGTCCTTTTCGCGCGTCGACGGGGTTTTTTCGAGGCTTGGCTCTGTGGAAATCGGGGACGAGTCCGCCCATCACCGGAATATAGGAATTCCGGCGCCGAATACCACTGATTGAGTATCCCCCGTCGTGCGCTACTACCTATTGTGCCTCAACCGCTGTGGGATGCAAGCGGGTAATTGACGGTTAACGCGATTTTTCCTGTGGATTGGCGGTTGGGCAACAGGAACTTCGCGAGGCGCCGATTCGAACGCCGGTGCAACGATCCCGCGTTTGTGCGGTTTGACTAGAAGTCCAGCATCAACCGGAGGCATGTCGTGCGCGACAGCAGTGCGCCCGGGCGGCCGCCCATATTCCCGCTCGTCATGGTCATCGTCATCGCCGTGATCGGCGCCTGGTTCGCCGGACTCGGCGCATACCTGGCCGCGCTTGGCGGATCGATTTACTACCTGCTCGCCGGCCTCGGCCTGCTTGCCGCCGCTGTCCTTCTCTATCGGCGCAACGCGATGGCGCTGGCCGTGTTCGCGGTCGTTCTGGGCGCGACGTTGCTCTGGGCGCTGTGGGAGGTCGGGCTCGATTTCTGGCAGCTGGTTCCGCGCGGCGACCTGCTGGTTCCGATCGCCGCAATCCTGCTTCTGCCATGGCTGACCATGTGGCTCCGTCCGGCGACGAGCGCGGTAAGGGGCCCGGGAATCGCGCTTTCGATTGCGCTATTGGCGTCGCTCCTGGTCCTTGTGGCAGCCCTTTTGCAGAACCCGCACGATCGGCAAGGCGCCCTTCGTCAAGCAAATGGCGGAGCGCCGCCGGCGAGCTATGCGGCGCTCGGCGACTGGCCCGCCTACGGAGGGACCTGGGAAGGGCTGAAATATTCGCCGCTGGCGCAGATCACCCCGGCAAACGCCGACCAACTCGAGGTCGCGTGGCACATCCACACCGGCGATACGAAGCGGCCGGACGACCCCGGCGAGTTCACCTACGAGGTGACTCCGATCAAAATCGGCAAGCTTCTCTATTTGTGCACCCCGCACAATATCGTGATCGCGCTCGATCCGGTGACCGGTCACGAGGTTTGGCGATTCGACCCCAAGGTTCAGGTGGCCGGCACCCAACATATGAGCTGCCGCGGCGTCTCCTATTACGATTCCGCCGCAAAGCCCGGGACGGCGCCGCAACCGCCGCGCGCCGCCGACTGCAGCACCCGCATCTTCGTTGCGACCAACGATGCGCGGCTGATCGCGCTCGACGCCTCGAGCGGTCGCCGCTGCGGCGATTTCGGTAACAAGGGCGAGATCGGCCTGGCGCCGCAATATCCGGGCTATGAGGAGGGCTGGTACCAGTTCACCTCCGCGCCGCTCGTCACCCACGGCCTTGTCGTGCTGGCGGGCAGCATTTTCGACAATCGCTCTGTGAAGATGCCCTCGGGCGTGGTGCGCGCGTTCGACGCGAAGACGGGCCGGCTGGTTTGGAATTTCGACCCCGGCAATCCGGACGAAACAGCGCCGATCCCGACCGGCCAGCATTACAGCCTGTCGTCGCCGAACAGCTGGAGCACCTCGGCGGCCGACGAGAAGCTGGGCCTGATCTACATCCCGTTCGGGATGGGAGCGGTCGACCAATATGGCGGCACGCGCCCGCCGACGACCGAGAAGTTCGCCAGCAGCATCGTCGCGCTCGATTCCGAAACGGGCCGGCTCCGCTGGGTCTTTCAGACCGTCCATCACGACCTTTGGGACATGGACGTGCCCGCGCAGCCCGCGCTGGTCGATTTGCCGATTCCGGGCAAGGGGCTGGTTCCCGCGCTCGTGCAGTCGACCAAGACCGGCAACATCTTCATCCTCGACCGGAGGACCGGGCAGCCGGTCATACCGGTCGAGGAGCGCCCGGTGCCGCAAGGGGCGGCTCCCGGCGACCGCGTGGCTCCGACCCAGCCCTATTCGCTGGCCTCGTTCATGCCGACCGGGCTGGTGCGCGAGGAAGACATGTGGGGCGCGACCGCGCTCGACCAGCTGACCTGCCGGGTTGCGTTCCGGAAGCTCCGCTACGAGGGCGCGTACACGCCGCCGTCCCTGCAGGGGACATTGGTCTTTCCGGGCAATTTCGGAGTGATGGACTGGGGCGGAATGGCGATCGATCCGGTGCGCAAGATCGCCTTCGCGCATCCCAATTACATGGCGTTCATCGCCAGGCTGACCACCAACAAGCCCGAATGGAGCCCGCGAGCGACCAACCGCGGGGTCAATCCAAACGAAGGGGCGCCGTTCGCCGTCTATCTCAATCCGTTCCTGTCCAAGCTCGGCCTGCCCTGTCAGGCGCCGCCCTGGGGCTATGTGGCGGGCATGGACCTGACGACCGGCAAGGTGATCTGGAGACACAGGAACGGGACGATCATCGACCAGAGCCCGGTGCCGCTGCCGTTCAAGCTCGGCGTGCCCTCGCTCGGCGGACCGATTACCACCGCGGGCGGAGTGGCGTTCATGAGCTCGGCGCTCGACAATTACGTGCGCGCCTATGACGTCACCACCGGCCGGCAATTATGGGAGGCGCGGCTCCCGGCGGGCGGGCAGGCGACCCCGATGAGCTATCAGGGCGCGGACGGGCGGCAATATGTCGTCGTCGTCGCCGGCGGCCACGGCACTTTGGGAACGACTCCGGGCGACGACATCATCGCTTATGCTCTGCCGAAAGCGGCCTAGAATCAGAGCGCGATAAGGCGGGCGCCCGCTAGGATCAGGACCAGCGCGAGGGCGATCCGGACCAGCTTTTCGCCGACCTTGTGGACGAGGAGCGAGCCGATGACGATCCCCGGGATCGAGCCGATCAGGAGGCTGAGCAGCAGGCCGCCGTCGACGCTTCCGATGAGCAGGTGCCCGATGCCGGCGACGATGGTCAGCGGGACTGCGTGGACGATGTCGGTGCCGACGATCTGCCTGGCCGAAAGGCGCATCGGGTAAAGGAAGACGAGCAAGGTCGCCCCGAGCGCGCCTGCGCCGACCGACGTAAGGGTGACGAGGACTCCCAGGACTGCGCCCGCCAGAACCGTCAGCGGGACCTGAAGCCGGACCGCCGTGACCGAGCCCTCCTGGCCCCGCCGTGAGAGGATCCAGCGATGCAGCGCGGGCCGGGCAAGCGTTGCGCCGGCCGTGACCAGGAGAACGACCCCGAGCGCGATCGGAAGCCAGCCCTGTCTGACCTCGCTCCAGTGCATCGCACGGAGGACAACCAAGGTCGCGATTGCCGCGGGAATGCTTCCGGTCGCAAGCCGTCCGACGACCCGCAGGTCGGCGCTGTGCTTGGCATGGTGCACCGCGCCGCCGACCGACTTGGTGATCCCGGCGAACCACAGGTCGGTGCCGATGGCGGTCGCCGGGGCGACTCCGAAAATCAGGATCAGGATCGGCGCCATCAGCGAGCCGCCGCCAACGCCCGTCATTCCAACGAGAAGCCCGACGAGAAAGCCGGAGAAAGCGTGAGCGACGTCCATCGAGCGCCGCTAGCACGCGGCAAAGCCCTTGGGGAGCGGCGGAATTTTGCCGCGCCTGGCGACGGTGCCGGATGCAGGATTCGAACCCGCGACCTTCGGTTTACAAAACCGCTGCTCTACCAACTGAGCTAATCCGGCCCACGCGCGGCGTTTGCGTCAAAGGATGCCGAACGTCCAGCCTTCGGTTCCGGCGAGCTTGGGCGTCAGGCCTTGTGGCGCGAACGGGCGTGGCTCGGTCCGCGCGAGCTCGCGCATTCCGGCCGCGGTTATCAACGCATCGGTCTGATGATCGTCGGGCTCGAACCGTAGGCGGACCGGCTTGCTTCCCAGACCCGCGAGCGCCTGGTTCAGTTGCTTGCGCGCTCGAATCTTGGTGCCGGGCATTCCCGCGCGCCGAAGGTAGATTCGCGTGTAGATTTCGACGACCGCGCTGCCGTGCTCCGGGAGCGGGTCCATCGGCCAGATCGTGACGTTGCCGTCGAGCCGGTGGAGCAGCCGCATCCCCGCGAAGCTCGCCTTGGCGACCTGCGCGGCGCCGATCGCGTCGAACGCGCTCGCGGTCTTGCGGCCGCCCTGGCGGTTCAATTGCCGGTCGCATTGGCGAAAGCGCATGAAATCGGCCTTCACGCCGTCGGCGATCCCGAAATAGAAATGGCGGCGATGGGCCTGCTCGAGGAAGCTCGCGGCGCCCAGGTCCTCATCGTCGCTTCGGCGGTCGACATAGGCCCAGAAGGCGCGGGCATTGTTCGGCACGTCCGGTTCGCCGGGGAGATATTCGCCGGTCCCGGCAATCGGCGGCGCGAAGCTGAAGTCGAAGCCGAACAGGGTCGGCTCGCTCGCGGCGCGCCCGAGCAGCCAGTGAAGCACCTCCTCGCGCGACCAGACATGGCCGGGGCGGATCAGGCGGGGAGGGGCGTCGCCGCGCGCTTCGGCAATCGCGATTCCCTTGTGCCGGCGGCCCTTCGCGCCCGACCAGTCTATGGCGACAAACGTCTGGAAGTGATCCGTCATTGCGAGCGAAGCGAAGCAATCCAGGCTTTGTGCCACTGGATTGCTTCGTCGCCATGCTCCTCGCAATGACGAGCTAGACCAAAGGCGGCTGGCGCTCTTCCTCGTCGTCAGCCGCACTGCGCTCGATACGCGGCGGGCGCTGCGGACGCGGGGGCGCCCGGCCTTCGTCGACATAGCGTTCGAGGAATCGCGCGGCGGCGTCGCGGCCGCCGAGACCGAAGGCGAGGGCCACCGCAATCGCGGCCGAGCCGAGGATCAGCCCGAAGGCGAGGATGACGATCTGGTCGGCGAGGCCCATGAAGGTGAGGCCAATGGCGGTGAACAAGGCGACGATCGCATAGTGGACGAGGGTCTGCGCATAGCCGTCCTCGCCGGTGGAGCTTCCGACCAGCTTCGAGATTATCCGGGCGAGGAAAACTCCGGTGACGATGATCAGCGTCCCGAAGATGACCTTGCCGCCGAGCTCGGTCACCTGGGCGAGGAACATGGCGACGGTGCTTCCGCCGAGCTGCTTGGCGGCCTCGATCGCCGCCACGAGCATTACCGCGATGAACGCGATATTGGCGACGATCCGCGACGGGCTGCTCGCCGCGGGAAGGATTCCGGTCGACTTGACCGCATTGTCGAAGCCGGTGGGGGGGAGGATTCCCTCGATGATCGTCTTAATGAAGCGCGCCGCGATGAAGGCGATTCCGAGCCATAGCGCGGCGGTCAATATGTGCGGGATGGCGACGAGTATCTCGTTCAGCATGTTGGTCGCCGGAACCGATATGGCTTCGATCCCGAGCACTTGAAGAGCGGCGATCGCGACCGGGATGATGATCAGCGCGAAGACGAGGATTCCCGCCGCGCGCGCGAGCGTCGCCCGGGTAGCGCCCGGAGTCGTTCCTTCCGGGACTGACGCCGCATCGGTCCGGACCGTGCCTTGCGTGTCGCCAACGCCAATCCGCGCGAGCAGGCCGTCGACATTGGCGGCGACGAGCACGGTCTCGGTGAGCTGGCGCAGAATCCGGGCGACGATGAGCCCGATGAAGAAAATGACTCCGGCGCCGAGGACATTGTCCAGGTAGGAGAAGATGTCCGTCACCAGCTCGTTGATCGGATTTAAGATCTGCCCGATTCCGAGGAAGGTGAGGGCGGCCATGATGCCCACCAGCCAGATAATCAGCTTGGCGATCGTGCCGAGCTGATGGCCGACGGTTTCCTTCGGCCGCGCGGTGGTGTGCTTCTGAAGCGCCGGAGTCTTGTCGATCGCTTTCTGCAGCGCCCATTTGACGGCGCGTGCGACGATCCAGGTCGCGACAAGGATGAGAAGCGCAATCAGGACCTTCGGGCCCCAGTACATCAATTGGGCCTGCCAATAATCGCCGCGCGGGTCCTGATACATTGCCGTCCTCCCTTTGGGTCGCTTGTGGGCGCGCCAGTCAACACGGCCCGGACGGCTTTTGTTTCAAGCCTGCCGAAACGCGCGCTTCAGCGCCTCACGCCATTGTGCGCCGTTTGCAGCGTCGGGCAAGCGCGCATCGCCCTCGAGGCTATTTGGCAAGCCGCTTGCGCTGTTCGTTCCAGAGATCGAGGCGCTCGCGCACGCGCGCTTCGAAGCCGCGCTCGCTGGGCTCGTAGAATGTCTGGGGCGGAAGGCCTTCAGGCCAATAATCCTGGCCGGAAAAAGCGCCTTCGCTATTGTGATCGTAGGCATAATCCTTGCCGTAACCGATGTCCTTCATCAGCCTGGTCGGGGCGTTGAGGATGTGGGAGGGCGGCATCAGCGAACCGCTGTCTTTCGCGGCCCGCCACGCGCCTTTCTGGGCCAAGTAGGCGGCGTTCGATTTTGGCGCGACCGCGCAATAGAGGCAGGCCTGGACGATCGCGAGCTCGCCTTCCGGCGAACCGAGGAAGTCGTAGGCGTCCTTCGCGGCCAGACATTGGACCAGCGCCTGCGGATCGGCGAGCCCGATGTCCTCGGACGCGAATCGCGTCAGCCGGCGGATGACGTAGAGCGGTTGCTCGCCGGCAACGAGCATCCGGGCGAGATAGTAAAGCGATGCCTGCGGGTCCGAGCCGCGAAGGCTTTTGTGAAGCGCCGAGATGAGGTTGTAATGGCCCTCGCGGTCCTTGTCGTAGACGGGGACCCGACGTTGCAGGAGCGCGGCCATCGCCGCGGGATCGAGCGGTTCCTCCGGCGCGACGTCGAAGATCGTCTCGACCTGGTTGAGCAGAAACCGCCCGTCGCCGTCGGCGCTTGCGACCAAGGCTTCGCGGGCGGGAGGCGTGACCGCAAGCGGCCTGGCGACCTCGGCTTCCGCCCGCTCGATCAGCGTCGCCAGCGCTCGCTCGTCGAGCCGGTGGAGGATCAGCACCTGGCAGCGGGACAGGAGCGCGGCGTTCAGCTCGAAGCTGGGATTCTCGGTGGTGGCGCCGACCAGGGTGACGGTGCCATCCTCGACATAAGGCAGGAAGCCGTCCTGCTGAGCGCGATTGAAGCGATGGATCTCGTCAACGAACAGCAAGGTCTGCTGGCCGGCCCGGGCGGCGGTTCGCGCTTCGGCGAACACCTTCTTCAGGTCCGCGACTCCCGAGAAAACCGCGGAAATGGCGACGAAGCGCATTCCGACCGCATCGGCGAGCAGGCGGGCGATGGTCGTCTTGCCTGTGCCGGGCGGCCCCCACAGGATCATCGAGCTGAGCTTGCCAGCGGCGACCATCCGCCCGATGGCGCCTTGGGGGCCGGTCAGATGCTCCTGGCCGACGACCTCGCCCAGCGATTTCGGGCGCAGCCGGTCCGCGAGCGGCGCATTGGCGGGCGGCGCCTTCGGCGGCCCTTCGGGGACGGTGTCGCCAAACAGGTCGGCCATGGCACGTAGATAGATATTGCGCGGCAAAACTGCACGCGCCCCTTGTGTTTCGATGCATCTAAGATATATCTTAGTTCTATCGAAGGAGATCTTAGATGCATCACGATCACGACTGCGGACCGCCGCCTTTGGCCCGTTTCGCCGGACGCCGGGGCCGCTCTTTCAGCTTCGGCCCGTTCGGCTTCGATTTCGATTTCGACATGGGCAACGGGCGCGGCGGCTGGGGCGGCGGCGGCCGGAGAGGCCGCGGGCGCGACCGCAAGCGAATGTTCGAATCGGGCGAGCTTCAGCTGGTGCTCCTCAAGCTGATCGCGGACGAGCCGCGGCACGGCTATCAGCTGATCAAGGCGATCGAGGAGATGACCGGCGGCGAATATGCGCCGAGCCCCGGCATCGTCTATCCGACTCTGACCATGCTCGAGGACATGGGCTTCATCAGCGAAAAGAAGTCGAAGGATTCGAAGAAGGTGTTCGAGGCGTCGGACGAGGGCCGGGCGCATCTCGAGGAGAATAGCGACGAGGTCGAGGACCTGGTCGAACGGCTGACCGACCTCGCGCCCGACCAGCGCGCCGAGGCCGGGCCGGCGATCGGCCGGGCGGTCAAGAATCTGATGACCGCGATGAGCCACCGGATTTCGAGGGACGGCTTCGACGAAGAGCTGTTCCACGAGATCGCGGCGATCCTCGATGAGGCGGCTCAGAGGATCGAGCGGGTGAAGTGACAATTTCCTCCCCACGATTTCGTGGGGAGGGGAAGCAGACCAGCTGATGGAGGGGTTCTTTCGCTCGTGAAGTACCCCTCCGTCAGCGCTTCGCGCTGCCACCTCCCCGGCAAACGCCGGGGAGGAGAATTCTAGCGCTGGCGGCGCTCGATCACGCGCTCGTAGACCTGGAGGACGGCCGAGTTGATCTCGTCCCAGTCGCGGGTTCGGGCGTAGGCGAGGCCGGCCTCGCCATGGCGGCGGCGAAGCTCGGGGTCGCGGGCGTAGGCCTGAACCGCGTCGGCAAATCCCTCGACGTCTCCGGGCTCGACCAAAGTGCCGGTCTCGCCGTCGCGGACCAGGCTCGTCGTCCCCGTCGCCGAGGAGGCGACCACCGGCAGCGCGCAGGCCATGGCTTCCAGGGTCACGTTTCCGAACGCTTCGGTGATCGACGGGTTGAAGAACAGATCCGCGCTTGCGAGCGCCCGGCCGAGATCGTCGCCGACCTGGTGGCCGACGAACACCCCGCTCGGCATCTGCTGTTCGAACGAGGCCCGCGCCGGGCCGTCGCCGATGACCAGCGGCTTGTGCCTGACCTTGCGCGCCCGAAGCTCGGCGATGACCGCGGCGAAGACGTCCAGGCCTTTTTCGAGGACCAGCCGGCCGAGGAAGGCGACGGCCAGCTCGTCGTCGGCGATCCCCAGGCTTCGCCGCCATTCCATGTCCCGCCGGCCGGGATTGAACTGGTCGCGGTCGACGCCGCGGGTCCAGATGTGGATATTGTCGTTCATGCGCTGGGCGCGGAGCACCGCCGCCGTCGATTCCGCGGGCGCGAGGATGGCGTCGCACTTGCGGTAAAGACCCCGGAGCAAGGCCCGGACGACCGGCTCGAGGCGTTGCAGATGATAATAGTCGAGGTAAGTCTCGAACCGTGTGTGGACCGAAGCGACCGCGGGGATGCCGCGCGCGCGAGCCCAGTTGACCGCCTGGCGCGGTGCGAGATCCGGGCTCGAAACCTGGATGACGTTCGGAGCGAAGCGGGCGAGGTCGCGCCGCACGCTGAGCGGAAGACCCAGCGAAAGCCGGTACTCGGACCTGCCCGGAATGGGCACGGAGGGAAGGCTGACGAGATCGCCGGTCGGCTCGAACGCCGGGTTCGCGATCGTCGGCGAATAAATGCGGACCTGCGCGCCCTGGCGAAGCAGATAGCCGACCAGCCGGTTCAGCGCCTGGTTGGCGCCGTCCCGCACCGAATTGTAATTGCCCGAAAACAGGGCGATTCGGAGGTCTTTGGGGTCCACGGAGGCGCGGCTTAGCGGCGCGTGGGCCAATTAGCGAGTGGAGGAACGATGGAGAAGCGCGGCCTGCCGCCGATTGCCGGACCGTCCACGCGGCTCTTCATCCTCGGAAGCCTGCCAGGCGACCGTTCGCTCGAGGAGGGCCGCTATTATGCGCATCCGACCAACCAGTTCTGGAAGCTGGTCGGGGCGGTCGTCGACGAGGATTTGGCGAGACTGGACTACGGCGATCGGCTGGCGGTTCTCGCGAAACACGGCATCGGCCTGTGGGACGTGATCGGCGCGGCCCGACGCGAGGGGAGCGCGGATCATGCCATCCGCGACGCCGCCCACAACCCGATCGGCGGGTTGAAGCGCGACTATCCGAAACTCGAAGCAGTGGCGTTCAACGGCGGGCGCGCGGCGAAGGACGGCCGTCGGCTCCTGTCGGGCATCGACGACGTGGAATTGCTGGCTCTGCCGTCGTCGAGCGGACTGGCCGCGATCCCTTTCGCCGAAAAGGCACGCGCCTGGTCCGTGCTCGAACGATTTTGCACGTCATGACCTTGTTCTTCGCGCTCAGGCCGTCAAACTGCGCCCCATGACTCCGGACCAGGATATCGAAGAACAAGAAGCGGATGCCCGGCTGTCGATGGTCGACGAGGCGCTCGTCGCGGGCACGATCGCCAACACCAACGGCCTCCTCGTCATCCTTGCCAAGCTGGTCGCCAAGGGCGTGATCGACCAGGACGATCTGAAGGCGTTCAGCGACAGTTATTCCAAGCCGCTCGACCATGTCGGAATGCGGGAGAACGAGCTCGTCGGCCAGATGCAGGACCAGATGGAATCCACGCTGGCCGAGCTGATGCACTATTTGAGCGAACGCGATCGGGACGACTGAATCTCCTTCGGACGCTGCTGTTGACTCCGTACCACGGTACGGACCCTAAACAGGGCGCCGCTTTCGAGGAGCACATCGATGGATCACGCCGGCCACCAGCATCATCATCATCACGCGCACGCCCACGGCCATCATGGCGGCGGCGGCGCGCTCAAAACCTCCGCCCATGCGACCCTGCACTGCCTGACGGGCTGCGTGATCGGGGAGGTCGCGGGCCTGTTGATCGGAGTCTCGCTCGGGATCGGAATCTGGCCGACGATCATCCTCGCGACGGCTCTGTCCTACATTTCCGGAATGACTCTCGGGTTGCTGCCCGTGATGCGAAGCCAGAATGTCGGCCTTCTCGGCGCGCTAAGAATCATCTGGATCGGCGAGGTGATCTCGATCGGAGTCATGGAAATCGTGATGAACTTCGTCGACTATCAGATGGGCGGAATGGGCGCGCCGTCGG
>DASTIF010000019.1:0-15115 GCA_035717805.1 Sphingomicrobium sp. | reverse complement strand
TTAGCGCTCGGCATCGACCGCCCGCGAACACAGCGCTTTTCGCCGAAACCTCTGTCCTACAGCCTGTCGATTGTGGCAGCCTTCCGCCGCGCCGAGTCGGTGCGGCGCGCGGCTCATTCTCAGGTCCGGATTTTCGTTCGCTAGAAAAATGCCCCCGCGCACGCGCGCGTGGAGCTGTGGCGTTTGTGGCCTTTCGGCAGCCGGCTACCCGAAGTTGACAATGTTGCCGAAGTTTACGACCCCCCGATTCGACCCCCTTCGAGGATCGACTTGTCAACTTTGGCACGGTCGCGGCGCTTGCCGAATGGCGTAGCGCCGCCGTAACAACCTGGCATTGGACTGTATCGCAGTCGAAGGGGGGACAAATGGACAAATTCTTCGCAAATCTGTGGCTGGTGGTTGTGATCGGCTTCGGCCTCGCGGCCGTGGTGATCGCGCTTCCCGATTATTCCGTCGCTCCGGGCGTTTCGTCCTACGGGCTGGCGACCGGCGTGATGCAGTGGCTCCACGTCTTCTTCGGCATCATGTGGATCGGGCTGCTCTATTATTTCAACTTCGTTCAGACCCCGACGATGCCGTCGATACCGGCCGAGCTCAAGCCGGGCGTGACCAGGCATATCGTTCCGCCCGCGCTCTTCTATTTCCGCTGGGGCGCCGCGCTGACGGTGCTCGCCGGGCTGATCCTGGCGCATCTGTACCACGAGCTCGACGCGTTGCTGTTCGCGCCAGGCAAGGCGCTGATCGGGATCGGTATGTGGCTGGCGCTGATCATGGCGTTCAACGTCTGGGCGATCATCTGGCCGGCGCAAAAGAAGGTGCTGGGGCTGGTCGAGGCCGACGATGCGGCCAGGGCACGCGCCGCCAAAGCGGGGCTGATCGCATCGCGGGCCAACGTCCTGCTGTCGATCCCGATGCTCCTGGCGATGACCAACTTCCGCTGAAATCTCCTCCCCGGCATTTGCCGGGGAGGTGGACCGCCGAAGGCGGTGGAGGGGCCCCTCCGTCGTGCTTCGCCCGCCACCTCCCTCGAAATCGAGGGGAGGATTAACCCGAACCGGCGTCGAGCAATTTGTGGCGCTTGAGCGCGTGGCGAAGCTGGTCGTAGCTCAGGCCGATCGCCGCGGCGGTCGCCCGCTGGTTGAACCGGTTGCGGGCGAGCGCGTCTTCCAGAAGCGTTCGCTCATAGGCCGAAACGTCAGCCCGGAAATCGGCCGTCGACAGCGGCACCTGTTCGGATTCGCCCGCCGGCGACGAACCCGCCTCGGACTGCGGTTCCGCCGGCTCGTCGGCCGCGGCCGGCGCCTTGCTTTCGCCAAGCCGCCAGGGCGAACGGAACGGGTCGAACTGGATCGAATCCACCGCCCGCTCGGGATCTTCCCAGCGATAGACGGCGCGCTCGACGACGTTGCGAAGTTCGCGGACATTGCCGGGCCAGCCGTAACGCTCCATCTCCGCCATCGCCTTGGGGCTGAAGCCGGGCCAGTTGGGCCAGTCGAGCTCGGCGCCCATCCGCCGCCCGAAATGTTCGGCGAGAAGCGGGATGTCGCCCTGGCGGACGCGCAGCGGAGGCAAGGTGATGACCTCGAACGACAGACGGTCGAGAAGGTCGGCGCGGAAGCGTCCCTGCTCGACCAGCGTCGGCAGCTGCTCGTTGGTCGCCGCGACGATGCGGACATCGACCGACACCGGCTTGGACGCGCCGATCCGTGTGATCTCGCCATATTCGACGGCTCGCAGAAGCCGGTCCTGCGCCGGCGAGGACAAAGTCGCGAGCTCGTCGAGGAAGAGGGTTCCGCCGTCGGCTTCCTCGAACCGGCCATGGCGGGTTTTGGTAGCGCCGGTGAAGCTCCCCGCTTCATGGCCGAACAGCTCCGCCTCGATCAGATTTTCGGGCAGGGCGGCGCAGTTCATCACCACCAGCGGCCCCGACCAGCGCGGCGAGAGATGATGAAGCCGCTCTGCGATCAGCTCCTTGCCGGTCCCGCGCTCGCCGATTACCAGCACCGGCCGGTTGAGAGCGGCGGCACGGCTGGCGCGCTCGACCGCGTCGAGAACGACATTGCTCTGGCCGACGAAGGTTTCGCTGCGTTCCATGTCTTCCGATCAAGAATCTGCCCGACTGTTGGTGGCAAATACCATCAATTGGCAAGATATTTCAGCGCGGAAATCCGCCGAATTTCACGTTTTTAGCTACTTTCCTGCATTTTCCGAAAGTGGCATGATTTCTGCATCCAAAAATTCGAAAAGGGCCCTTGAAGTGATTGCGGAGTAGCAGATGAGTATCTTTTCCCGGACGCGGGACATCTTCGCGGCGAACATGACCGAGCTTCTCGACCGGGCCGAAGACCCGGCGCGGATGATCCGGATGATCATCCTCGAGATGGAGGAGACCCTCGTCGAGGTTCGCGCGAGCGCGGCCAAGACCATCGCCGACGGCAAGGACATGCGGCGCACCCTCAACAAGCTCGACGACATGCAGTCCGGCTGGACCGAGAAGGCCGAGCTGGCCTTGTCGAAGGGCCGCGAGGATCTGGCCAAGGCGGCGTTGATCGAGCGGCAGAAGGCGGCCGACATGGCCGAGGGCCTGAAGGCCGAGATCGACCTCGTCGACGACACGCTCAAGGGCTATGAAGCGGACATCGCCAAGCTGCAGGGCAAGCTTCGCGAAGCCCGCGGCCGCCAGAATTCGATCGCGCACCGGCTGGAAAGCGCGGTGACCAGGGCCAAGGCGCGCGAGCTGGTCAACGGCAACCGCACCGAGGATGCGTTCAGCCGCTTCGACGTGCTCGAACGACGCGCCGATTTTGCCGAAGGGCGGGCCGAAGCGCTTGGAATGACCGGGCCGAAGAGCCTCGAGGAAGAAATCGCGGACCTGAAAGCTTCGGACAAGGTCGATGCGGAGCTTGAAGCCATGAAGGCGGCGATGGCCGCGAAGGGGAATAAATAATGGAAGACGTATTGATCCCGTTGATCGCAATCACGGTCATGTTCCTCGGCCTGCCGTGGCTCGTCTTCCATTATGTGACCAAGTGGAAACAGGCGAAGACGCTGACCGTCGGCGACGAGCAGCTTCTCGACGGGCTTCACGAACTGGCGCGACGGCTGGACGACCGGCTGTGCACCATCGAGCGGATCATGAACGCCGAAAACCCGGAATGGCGCCAGACCTGCCTTCCGGAGGCCGGAACGCCGCTGTCCGACGATGCTCTGTCCGCCGAGCTGCCGCGGACCCGCGCCCGGCGCGGAGAGAAGGCATGAGCACCCAGCCGCCCAGCAGGACCAAATTCTACCTCGACAAGAGGAACGGCAAGGTCCTGGGAATTTGCGCGGGCCTCGCCGACTATACCGGCTTCGACGTCACGCTGATCCGGATTCTCCTGATCCTCGGCATCTTCATGGGCGCCGGCGCCCTGATCCCGGTCTATTTCATCGCCGGCATGGTCGCCAGCGACAAGCCGCGCGAGCTTCAGGATTCGAACCCGGAGCAGAAGCAGTTCTGGCAGGACGTCCGAACCTCGCCGTCGCGGACCGCGCACGACATCAAGTCGCGCTTCCGCGACATCGACCGGAGGCTCGCCCAGGTCGAACATTATGTAACCATCGAAAACCGCTCGCTCGCCCGCGAGATCGAGCAGCTTCGCTAGGAAACGGGAAACGGGAGGGATAATATGGATTGGGGCGGACCAGAATTCGTCATCGCGATCATAGCCATTTCGACAGTCGGCTGGCTCGTCTCTACCTGGATCCGCGCACAGCACGGTTATCCGATCGAGAACGAGTGGTGCGGCATGTCCCGGAAAGACGAACATCCGGACTCGACTCGAAAGGTCGCGCTTCTGACTCAGGAAAATGAGCGCCTGATCGGGCAAGTCACACGTCTCGAGGAGCGAATTGCCACGTTGGAGCGAATTGCCACCGACCCGGCAGAGCGCACCGCCCGCGAAATCGAGCAGCTTCGGTAATATTCAAGGAACAGGGGGAATTCGAACATGGACCCGGAAGTCGCCCAAGTCTTCAATTTCATCCTTACGGTGTTTCCGTACATCACGATCATCGTCGTCGCAGGCGTCGCCGGATCGCTTCTGAACAACTGGCTCAAGATCAGGAACGGCTATCCCCTGTCCAATTCCTGGGGGCTGCCGATGCATCCCAAGACCGACCCCGAAGCGGCCGAGCGGATCAAGCTTTTGAGCAGCGAGAACGGCCAGCTTCGCGCGGAAATCGGTTCGTTGAAGGATCGGCTCGAGACCATCGAGCGGATCGTCACCGACGAGCCGAACCGGCTCGCCCGCGACATCGACAATCTCCGGCTGGACAAGGGAGGGCGTGCCTGATGGATTTGGGCCCGCTGATTCCGATTGTCGCAATTCTCTCGGGCCTTGGCTGGGGCTGGCTCGGCTACAAGAAGCGCGAGCTCAATCACAAGATGATCGACGCACGCCGCGAGGTCACCGACGAGCGGGCCGAGAACGAAAGGCTCAAGCAGCGGGTCGCGGTGCTAGAGAAGATCGTCACCGATCGCGGCGCCGTTACGGCCGACCAGATAGAGGCGCTCCGCGACCAGGACCGGATCGTCTCGGGAGAAAAAACGCAGTGAACCAGTTCGAAATGATCGTCCTGATCGTGGCGATCGTCATGATTTCAGGAATTTTCCGCGCTAAGTACCGCCATCCGCGAACCATCGAGAGCGACCCCGCCGACAAGGCCGAGAACCTTCGTCTCCGCGAGGAAGTGAAGGAGCTCAAGGACCGGGTGAAGGTGCTCGAGCGGATAACGGTCGAGAAGGAAAACAGCCTGTCAACGCGGATCGAGGAACTGCGCGACCGCTAGTCGAGTGAAGGGTGAACCATGTCCGACGATACCGTCTCCATCTTGCTGATCCTGTTTTGGGCGATGGCGGCTTTCGCCGTTTACCAGAGAGTCTTCGTCATCCGCCGTCTTCAGAAGAAGCTGGACCGGTTCGTCGACGAGGCGCTCGCGCGTTCGGCGCCCGTCGCTCCACCGGCCGGCCCGGCGATCGACCAGCCAAGCGAAATGCGGCGCGTGCAGGAGCGTTTGCGGGTGCTGGAGCGGATCGCGGTCGAGAAAGAGCACAGCCTGTCGCGCGAGATCGCGGACCTTCGCTCCGCCGACGCGTGATTTCCGCGCTCCGCGCTGCTAGTCGGCGCGCGTGACCAGCCTGCCTTCGATCGCCGACATTCTCGACGAGTATGAGATGCTCGAGGGCGAGGATCGCTATCGGCTGCTGATCGAGCTGGGCCGAAAACTCGAGCCCATGCCCGACGCGCTCAAGACCGAGGCGACCAGAGTTCGCGGCTGCTCGGCATCGGTCTGGGTCTATCCGACGACGGACGAGGGCCGGCTTCACTTCCTCGCCGACAGCAATGCAGCGATCACCAAGGGCATCGTCGCGCTCGTCCTTTCGGCGGTCCAGGACAAGCCGGCGCAGGAAGTCGCCAAGACCGACATCGCCGCCGAGCTGGCGCCCTTCGAGCTGTCGCGGCACCTCAGCGCGAACCGGACCCAGGGCGTCCCCAACATGATCGAGCTGATCCGTACGACCGCCGAGCGCCTGGCCGCGTGATGGTCGAGACGGCCGAGGGGTTCGATCCAAAGGCCTTTTTCGAGCTCGCCCGCTCCGTCGGCCACGGCCGCGCGCTCGGCCTGGAATTCCGCGACTCCGGCGACAATTGGGCCGAGCTCGGCCTGCCCTGGCGCGAGGAGCTGGTCGGGGTCGCCGAAAGCGGGTTCCTCGCGTCCGGCGCGATCGTCAGCCTGGTCGACACTGCAAGCGGGACCGCGACCTGGGTCACGCTCGACCGTTTCATACCGATCCTGACCGTCGACCTAAGGCTCGACTATCTGCGCCCTGCGGTGAAGGGGGAGACCATCGTCGCCCGATGCGAGTGCGTGAAGCTGACTCGTCGGATCGCCTTCGTTCGAGGAATCGCCCACGGCGGCGGCGACAAGCGCCCGATCGCGCTCAGTGCGGCGACCTTCATGCTTGGTCGGTGACCGTCGCGCGCCTCTCTTCGGCTTTCCTCAAGAGGTCATAGGCCGCCTGCACGGTCTGGAAACGCCTGGCGGCTTCCTCGTCGCCAGGCTTCACATCGGGGTGATTTTCCTTGGCGAGCCGCCGGTAAGCCGCCTTGACCGACTTGAAGTCGGCATCGCTCTCAAGCTCCAGCGCGTCCAGCGCACGCATCTCGTCGCGGCTTCGGGTTTCGTCGCCCGGTCCAGCCCAGCCCCAATGCGCCGAGCGGCGGAAGCCGTTGGCGCCACTGGCCTCCTGCTGGGCCCGGCGAGCGGCCTCTTCCGGGCTCAGGCCGGCGAAATAATTCCAGTTCTTGTTGTACTCGGCCGCGTGCGCCTCGCAGAAATACCACCGCTCGTTGCTGTTGGGCGCCTTGGGCGCGGGGCGATCGCCGACGCCGGTGCATCCCTGGCGGTCGCAAAGCCGCACCTTCGCGGCATTTCGCCCGCTCTTTCCGTAGGAACGCCACCGCGGGAACCCCCAGTCGTCCGACCTTTTCTGCTTCGCCATCGCCGCCAATCTAGTGCCTGAGGCGCAATCGCACACCCGCCGGGCAAAAAAATTTGGATAGCGCGCATCCAAACGCCGTCTCGGCGGCATCTAGCCATCGGAACCAAGTCAAAAGGATTTCGAGACATGGGCGAGGACGTACTGATTTTCGCGACACTGACGACCGGAGCGGTGCTGATCGCGACTCATGCCGGGCGGCTGATCCGCGCGAGCATCCAGCACCGAACGATCCGCGAGGCCTTGTCGCGCGACAGCGCGGCGGTGCCGGCGCTTCTGGCGGGAGTCGAGGAGCAACAGCCTTCGGGCGCCAACGACGACCGCATGGCGCTGGTCCTGCTGGCCCTGGCGCTGGCTCTGTTCCTGTTCGGCGCGATCCAGGGCGATGCCGAAGATCTTCGCAACATGGGCGGGGCCGCCCTCTTCCCCGGCCTCGTAGGGGTTGCGCTTCTTATTCGCTATTATCTGGCACGGAAGCGCGGCGAACGCTGACGCCGTGGCTGGAGCGCGTTCCGGTGGACGAGGATTTGGCGCTTGCACGAGCGGCCGCGTCGGGCGACGCGGCCGCTTTCGCGCGCCTGGTGCGCACCCACGAAGCCGCGATCCGGCGATTCCTGACAAGACTGGCGGGTCATTCGGCGGACGATCTGGCTCAGGAGGCCTTCCTTCGCGCATGGCGGCTCGCCGGGACCTTCAAGGGAAGCGGGAGCTACAAATCCTGGCTGATGGGGATTGCCTGGACGCAGTTCCTCGCCTCGCGGCGTTCCGACAAGCGCCGGGCGGAGCGAGAAGGACAATGGAAACCGGAAGCCGCGCCCCCAAGCCCCGACCGGCGCATCGACATCCAGCGCGCTCTGTCCGTTCTCGGCGAGCGCGAACGGGCGGCGGCCTTGCTTTGCTTCGGCGAAGGCTGCTCGCATTCGGAAGCCGCGGCGATCATGGATATTCCCCTGGGCTCGCTAAAATCGATTGTCGCTCGCGCGCGGTCCGCGCTGGCGGCGCAGCTGGAGACGGCCAATGACTGAGGACATGGACGCGCGGATCGCGGAATTTCTCGCCGAGCCGCCGGCCGCGCCCGACGAAGCGTTCGTCGAGCGGGTGAATCGCTCGGTCCTCGCCGAGCGGAAGATCGTCGCGGCCCAGGCGGCGCTTTGGCGACGGTTCGCGGTCGAATCGCTGGGGAGCCTCGGAATTGTTGCCGCTTTTTACCTGCTGTGGCGAATGAGTCCGGACGATCTGTCGATCGACCAGTTGACCGTCGCGCCGGTCTTGGCCGCGTCGATGGTGCTGTTCCTGTGGTTCGGGGTCCAGCTAAAGCCCGCAGCGGCGGGGAAATGATGCCAGAGGGCCTGTAAGCCGGGTTCTGTCCCTCCCCTTCGGGGAATGGGCGGCCATTCGTCTAGCCCCGCACTTGCGCGCGGGGTCAAGCAACCAACCCGGGCGGCGGGCCGGAACAAGCCCATGTGCCGCCCCTATTCGGTCTTGCACCCGGTGGGGTTTACCGTGCCGTCCCCGTTGCCGGGAACGCGGTGCGCTCTTGCCGCACCCTTTCGACCTTGCCCGTCCGAAGCCGGGCGGTGTTCTTTCTGTGGCACTTTCCCTCGGAGAGCGAACCCCCCGGCCGGGCGTTACCCGGCACCGTCGTTCCGTGGAGCCCGGACTTTCCTCGCCCCGCTTGCGCGGGCCGCGGCCGCCCGGCCCTCTGGCCGCGCCGATATAGGCGGTGCCGGAGAATTCCCCAAATCTAGTCGGAAACGGCGGTCAGCCCCGCCCGCCTCGCGACATCGAGCGCTTCCGCGGTGGCGTCGACCCCGAGCTTCTGGAGCATCCTCGCCCTGTGCATTTCAACCGTTCGCGGGCTGATTTCGAGCGAGCGGGCGATGAGCTTGTTCGACGCGCCGCCCAGAAGCCGTTCGAGGACGTCGTGCTCGCGCGGAGACAGGCTCGCCACCCGCCGCCTGGAGTCGAGCGTCTCGGCCTTGGCGCGAAGCGTCTCGCCGAGCGTGGAATCGAGCGAATCCAGTCGCTCGAGGAGCTCGTCGGCGCCGAATGGCTTTTCGATGAAGTCGATCGCGCCGGCCTTGATGGTGCGCACCGCCGTCTGGATCGCGCCGGCGCCCGTGACCATGATGACCGCGAACCGATCGATTTCGGGAACGCCCGATTCGAGCAGGTCGAGCCCGCTTCCTCCCGGCATGTTGAGGTCGAGCAGTAGCAGGCCCGGATCCAGCTCGGCCGAGCGGTCGACGAAGGCTTGCGGGGAATCGAAGGCTTCGACGTGCCAGCCATTCGCTCCGAGCAAAACCACGAGGGAATTGCGAAAGCCCGCATCGTCGTCGACGACATAGGCCCGCTTGCCAAGGCTTTGGATGGCGGCCGACCTATCTACCGGCCCTTCTAACATGGTTTCGAACGTTGTTTTGATAATGGCCGTGCGAGTCCGTCGTTCCGGCTCCAGACGCCCGATGCCGTAGGATTACCGTAAGTAGCGGCCCGATATGGCTGGCGCCGGCAATCAGCGTCAAAACCGCCCCAAGTTGGATGGTTCAACCGGGGGCGTCGATGGCGCAGGCAGCTTCGATCAGGACAGCGGAAATGGAGTCCCCGGGAGGCGGCTTCGATCCGCGGGAGGGTGCGTCCGGACCGCAGGCCGCCTGCGCCCCAGTCAGCGAGAACCGCGCTCCGGCCGGGCTTACAGGGCGACTGATCCGAATGATCTGCGCCGCCCGGCGCGACCGCCAGCGGCATTTTCCAGGAGCGCTCGGAAGCGATGCCTGCTGGAACGTCCTTCTCCAGCTCTACGCCGCCCACATCGACCAGCATCGCCTGAATGTCGGGAGTCTGACCAAGCGGAGCGGCGTCCCCGCCACCACCGTCTTGAGGGCCATCGACGGTCTGTCGCTGGCCGGTTTCGTGACCCGGCATGAAGACCGGTTCGACCGCCGGCGGGTGGTCGTCGAACTTTCCGAGGCTGGAGTCGCGGCCATGAACCGCCATCTTCTCAACGCCGGTTCCGCCCCCTTTTTCGCCTGAGAGGATGCGGCGATGATCAATCTTTCGAGCCCCGACAGCTTCTGGAAAACGCGGCTGGAACAAGCCATCGCAAGCGCCGAGGCCGCGCCCTCGGAACGGTCGCGAATGGCCTACGTCGAGCTCGCCAGGCACTACCGGTCGATGCATGAGCTGATCACTACTCACGAAAATCGTTGCGATACGCGCCGCGATGCGATGATGTGGGCTGCGTGAGGCTCGCCCGGTGATTCGGGCCCCAATCGGAGCTCGCGGGCGATGACCATGCGTATCGTTTACGTCATCGATGACGATTCGGCGGTTCTCCACTCGACGGGCTTTTTGCTTCAGTCGCTCGGGTTCGAGTTCGATGCCTTCGAAGACCCGGACGAGTTCCTGGCGGTTGTCGACAAGCTGCAACCGGGCTGCGTGATCACCGACCTTCGAATGCCGCGGCTCACCGGAAGCGAGCTCAGGCGCGCGCTCCTGGACCGATCGATCGACTGGCCGGTGGTGATGATGACCAGCGAAAACGGGACGAGGACGACCGATCTCGTGAAATCGGGCGGCTTTTCGGGTTTCCTTCGAAAGCCGTTTTCCGCCGACGATCTGGTGACAATTCTGGACAAATGTTTCGCCACGCTCGAGGCGCAGACCACTTAACCCGCCTTGCCTCACGGCCTGGCGTCCGTCGGGATCGTGAAAAAGAACGATGCGCCGCCCTTCGGGTTGTTCTCCGCCCACATCTTGCCGCCATGCGCTTCGACAATGGTGCGGCTGATCGACAGACCGAGCCCGAGGCCGCCGCTGGTCGACCTGCCCCTTGCCGAAAACAGCGACTGCAGCTGATCCTCGCCGATTCCCGGCCCGAAATCGCGGACCTCGACGAGCGCGAAATCGTCGCGGACCTTTCCGGAAACGACAATTTCACCGGGCTTGTCCGCGCCCGCCGCCTGGCAGGCGTTGCGGAGCACATTGACCAGCACCTGCTCGATCTGAATCGCGTTAACAAAGAGCGCGTCTGCGGAATCCTCGACATCCACAAGCACGCCGACATCTTCGCAGGTCCCGCTTGCCTGAAGCGGCTTCAGAGCGTTGCCGACCATCCGGCGGAGCGACGTCTGCTCGCGAGTCGAGGAGGCGTTGGAGACCAGGTTCCGGGCGTGTCGGATGATCGCGCCTGCGCGGTGGATCTGCCCTTCCGCCTCTTCGAGCCCCGAGACCAGGGTTCCCTGCAGGTCGCCGGTAAGGACGGCGGCCATGCGCTTGCTCGCGCCGACATAGTTGGCGGCCGCGGCGAGCGGCTGATTGAGCTCGTGCGCAAGGGTCGCGGCCATCGTCCCCATCGCCGTTTCGGTGTGGACCTGCTGAAGCGCGGCCTGAAGCTGCTGCTCACGCTCCCTCGAGGCCTTGAGGTGACCCGCGAAGCTGAGCATCGCGCCGCCGGTGACGATGAAGACTGCGAGGCTGGCGAGATCGTCCGCAGACAGTCCCTCGGACCGCGCGGGCGCCATGAACACGGCGATTGCCAGCACCAGGCTGAGGATCATCGCCAGAAAGCCGGGGCGCGTGCCGTAGCGACCCGCCGCGATCACGATAGCCGCCGTGAATATGAGGAATGGCGACCGTCCCAGCAGCACCGGATCGAGCGCCAGCCGGACCGCGAAGGCGGCCGCGACTAGTGCGATCGCCATCAAATAGGGGTGATCGCGATCCCGCCACCCGCGAAGGCCGAAATGCGTCCTTGCCGCTGGCGGCGCGGTTCCGCCCGCCTCTTCCGAATTTTCGACAGTCCTCGCCCGGTCCATGAATCATCCGTCAAACGTACCGAGCGGGTGAAAAGGAACGACTTTGGCGGAGATGCGTCAACCCAAATCATCCGGAACGGAGGAAACCGAAGGGACGGCTAAGCCGCACCCTCGCCGTGCAGACGCGCGAGGAAGCTTCCATCAACGGCCGGCAAATTCTTGAACGACTTGATGCACTCGTTCCACAAATGCACGCCGACAGTGCGGCGGGTGGTCATTTCCCCAAGCGAGATTGCCGGGTCTCTGATCCAGTCGGCCTTATGCCACGGCACGGGGTTGAAGGCGTCGGGCGGCAGCGCCTGCGAGCTTAGCCCGAAACGCTTCGCAACGGCGGTCAGCGCAAGCGGGCCTGTGCTTCCCCACGGCAGCTTCGAGACATCGGCCTCGCCGTTGAGCCACTGGCGGAGCCGGGCAGCCAGATAGTGATGAAGCGGCAGCCACTTCGGGACGACCCTCTGTTCGAACACGGCCAGCAAGGGCGGCAGAATCGGGGAATCGGTCGGAAGCCGAAGCACGCAATTGTTGAGGATCTCCGGCGTTTCCAGGCCGAACAAACAAGGCCGCTCAATGTCGAGCGGAGCCAGCAGGTAAAGGTCGGTATCGACCCAGGTTCCGGCACCCCGCTTGAGCAATTCATAGCGGAACCAGTCCGCGAAAAAGGCGACGCTTCCGCTGCGGTGGTGGAAGACGGCGCTTTCGGCGAGGATGTTCGCCGCATCGCGAAGCTCGACGCCCTCCGGAACGCCGCTCGGCTCTCGATAGACATAGAGGGCAAGCTCGTGGCCGTGGCGAAGGACGGACCGGAAACAGGCCCGCTCCACTGGCCCGAGCGAGTCGCCAACCCACAATGTCACGCATTGATTTGCCGTCATTTCCCGCTCGACAAGCGCTCCCTTTTTCCCCTCTAGTGGCTTCTGGATGAGCGAAACAGCCGTGCCGACACGCGAAGTCACTGGCAAAGTGCCCGCGATGAGCGTCGTCATGCCGGTGCACAATGCCCTTCCCCATCTGGACGAAGCGATCGAGAGCATCCTCAAGCAATCTCTCGCCAATTTCGAATTCGTCATCCTGGACGATGGCTCGACCGACGGTTCGACCGGGAAGCTGCGGGAATGGGCCTCGCGAGATCCCCGGATCCGGCTCATCGAATCCAGCACCAACCTGGGGCCGGCGCTTAGCTCGGATCGTGTCGCGAGGGCGGCTTCGGCACCGATCGTCGCGCGGATGGACGCGGACGATATTTCCTATCCCGACCGGCTCGCGGAGCAATATGCGCTTCTAGAGAACAATCCGGACGCCGATCTGGTCGCAAGCCTGTCCGACGTGATCGATGCAAGCGGGCGACGGCTTAGAAAGCCCGAAGCATGGCGCCTGGCCCGGCGCTCTGTCTTTGTCCCCTTTGCGCACGGCGCGATCATGTACCGCAAGGCGCTGTTCGAAGCTGTCGGCGGCTATCGCAGGGAATGCGAATATTGGGAGGACCAGGATCTCATCACCCGAATGGCGGCGGCGACCACTGTTCTAGTCATTCCGCATGCCCTTTACCGGGTGCGCCAATCGCAAACGAGCACGCGGGTCGCCTCGACCCCGGATCGCCTGGAGCACGCTCTCGACCTCATGTACCGCTGCATTGCACGGCTCGACCGGAGCCAGGGCTATGACGATCTCCTGCGTTCGAACCGTGAAACGGGGGACCGCCTCGACCCGCGCGTGTTCATCTCGCTCGGCTCGGTCATGCTTTGGGCGGGACGGACTCCGCATCTGTTCAAACGGCTTCTCCGCCGTGGCAGGCTGGCCTTCGACTTGAGA
This sequence comes from Sphingomicrobium sp., assembly GCA_035717805.1. Lineage (GTDB taxonomy): Bacteria > Pseudomonadota > Alphaproteobacteria > Sphingomonadales > Sphingomonadaceae > Sphingomicrobium. The sequence goes on along the minus strand of DASTIF010000019.1, from coordinate 1,948 downwards.
AGCCTGACCGCGCTCGTCTGGACCGGCTGGGCCTCGGCCAGTCCCGGCTCGCTGCGTTCCTTCCTGCTGTTCCTGCTCACCTCGAGGAACTCGCTCGCTTCCGCCAGACTGTCGGGCGGCGGTCCCGTCAAATGGTCGCCGTCGCCCTCATCCCGACCCTCGACGGTCGAACGCGAGGAAGCCGCCTGAATGACCGATGGCGGCCCAGCCATCGCGCCGAGCAAGTCCTCGAAACGCGCGGCGCCGGGGACCGAAATCCCTCTTCGGGCAGGCCTCGGCGAAATTTACCGGCAGTTGTCGCAGCCGCGCCGACGCCAGTTCCAGCTCCTGCTCGTCCTGATGGTGCTGGGCGCCTTTGCCGAGCTTGCGACCATCGGCGCGGTCGTGCCGTTCCTGGCGATCCTCGTCGATAGCAGCGGGGGGGCAGGACTGACCGCGATCGATCGGCTGTTCGACTTCATCGGCGCAGAAAGCGGGGACGCGCGACTCGCGACGGCGACGGCGCTGTTCGCGCTCCTGGCTTCGGTGTCGGGGATCGTCCGAATCTGGCTGGTCTGGTCGATGCAGTCGTTCGGCGCGCGAGCCAGCCACGAGCTGGTCGTCGACATGCAACGGCGCATCCTTCTCCAGCCCTATTCCTTCCACATCCAGCGCAACAGCAGCACGCTTCTGTCGGCGCTGAGCAAAAGCGAAATGGTCGTCTTCAACCTGATGCTTCCGTTGATGCAGTCGCTCATCGCTGGCTTCATCGCCCTCTTCATCGTGGCCGCACTTATCGCGATCGACCCAACGACCGCGGCAATTGCCGCGGCGGCTTTCTGCGCGATTTATGCGGTGGTGATGCTCGCCAGCCGAAGCCGCCTCACCGAAAGCTCGGCGGTCGTGGGCAGTGCATATGACCGGCGAATGAAGATAGCGCACGAAAGCCTCGGCGGGATTCGGGACGTCATCATCGACAATTCGCACATGCGGTATCTGCGCGAGTTCGATCAGGTCGACTCGCGGCTGGCGCTGGCGCGCACGCGCACCGCTTTCATCGCCTCCGCGCCGCGCTTCGTGATCGAGACCATCGGAATGCTGGTCATCGCCGGTTTCGCGCTTCTCGTGTCGCAGCGCGAAGGCGGGCTGTCCGCTGCCCTTCCCGTCATGGGCGCGATTGCGCTCGGAGCGCAGCGGCTGTTGCCGTTGCTTCAACAGATTCATTCCGGCTGGTCGGTAGCGATGGGGCATCGATCGGTGCTCGGGCAAGTCCTCGAGCTGCTTCGGCTGCCCGTTCCAGCCCATGCTTCCGGCGGCCGCCAGGAGCCGCTGCGGTTCCGCGATTGCGTCAGCCTCGAGAATATCGGTTTCTCCTATGCGGGACGGCGTGGCGCGGTGCTCGAAGAGGTGTCCTTCGAGATACCGCGCGGCTCGTCGCTGGCGCTTGTCGGACCGACAGGGAGCGGCAAGAGCACGCTTGCGGACCTGATAATGGGCCTGCTCGAACCGACGGACGGGCGGATTGTGGTGGATGGTGTAGCGATCACCGAAACCAACCGCCGGCGGTGGCAGGCAAGCATCGCCCACGTGCCGCAATCGATCTTCCTCACCGACGACACGATCGCGCGGAACATCGCACTTGGACTGCCGGATCGGCCGCTCGATCCCCGGCGGATAGCCGAAGCGGCCAGAACCGCACAGCTCGACGCCTTCATCCATTCGCTGCCGGAGGGATACGACACGATCATCGGCGAGCGCGGAATCCGGCTGTCGGGCGGGCAGCGGCAAAGGCTCGGGCTGGCGCGAGCCATCTACAAGGACGCGCCGGTGCTCGTGCTCGACGAGGCAACGAGCGCGCTCGACGAGGCAACGGAGGCCGCGATCATCGATGCGCTCGACAAGCTTCGGCGAGAGGGGCGCACCATCATCATCATCGCCCATCGCCGATCGACCATCGAGCGCTGCGACA
>DASTIF010000018.1:0-5594 GCA_035717805.1 Sphingomicrobium sp. | reverse complement strand
GACATAGACGATGACCAGAAGCAGGGCGATGAACTCCGCCCCCGCGATCAGCATCAGCCCGGCCGCGTTGAAAAAGGCAACGATGAGCCAAAGCACGCTGTGCACCGGGTTGCGCGCGAAAATCACCGCCACCGCCGAGGCGATGGTCACGCACGCGAACAGGTAGAAGGCGATTAAAGCGATCACTGCCCGGCGGGCTCCGGCCAACTCGTCACCCCCGCGAAAGCGGGGGTCCCGCTGAACCTTGGCGGGGCGAGAGAAGCGGGATTCCCGCTCGCGTGGGAATGACGAATAAAGGTCACGGAAAAGCCCTGTTTCACGAAGTCGCCCGCCGCCTACCGATACGGTGCATCGGCGGCAAGGTTGGCGGCTACGGCCTGCTCCCACTTGTCGCCGTTGGCCAGAAGCTTGGCCTTGTCGTAGAGCAATTCCTCGCGGGTTTCGGTCGCGAATTCGAGGTTCGGCCCCTCGACGATGGCGTCGACCGGACAGGCTTCCTGGCACAGCCCGCAATAGATGCATTTGACCATGTCGATGTCGTAGCGGGTGGTGCGGCGGCTGCCGTCCTCGCGCGGCTCGGCCTCGATGGTGATCGCAAGCGCCGGACAGATCGCCTCGCACAATTTGCAGGCGATGCAACGCTCCTCGCCGTTGGGATAGCGGCGAAGCACGTGCTCGCCGCGAAAACGCGGGCTCTGCGAAATCTTCTCGTAGGGATAGTTGATCGTCGCCTTGGGTTTGACGAAATATTTGAGCGTCAGCCAGTGCGCCTGGACGAACTCCCACAGAGTGAACGACTTGATCCAGTGCGCGATCATGCGCCGGCTCCATAGCGGGTGAGCATCAGCCACCCGGACACGAGGACAACGAAGAGGATGCTGAGCGGCAGGAACACTTTCCAGCCGAGCCGCATGAGTTGGTCATATCGGTAGCGCGGGACTGTGGCCCTCACCCAGCCGAAGACGAAGAAGAAGACCAGGATCTTGGCGAAGAGCCAGAGGATTCCGGGGATGTAATAGAGCGGCGCCCAATCGACCGGTGGAAGCCATCCGCCCCAGAACAGGATGGCGTTCAGCGCGCACATCAGCAGGACGTTGCCGTACTCGCCGAGCCAGAAGAGCGCGAAGCTCATCGAGCTATATTCGGTCTGGAATCCGGCAACGAGCTCGCTCTCCGCCTCGGTCAGGTCGAATGGAGTCCGGAAGGTTTCGGCCATCGAGCTGATCAGGAAGACCACCCACATCGGGAACAGCAGCAGGTTGAACCCGTAGGCGTTGACGACCCCGAGTCCGAAGCCCTTCTGCTGGAGGACGATGTCGGTGAGGTTGAACGTGCCCGCGTAAAGCACGACGGTGATCAGGACGAAGCCGATCGAGACTTCGTAGCTCACCATCTGCGCGGCCGCGCGGAGCGCCGAGAAGAAGGGATATTTGGAGTTGGACGCCCAGCCGGCGACGATGATTCCGTAAACGCCGAGCGAAGAGGCCGCGAGCACGTAAAGCAAACCGACATTGATGTCGGCGAGGACGACGCCGGTGTCGAACGGGATCACCGCCCAGACGATCAGCGCGACCGTGAAGCTGATGATTGGCGCGATGAGGAACAGGCCTTTGTTGGCCGCGCTCGGGACGATCGTTTCCTTAAGGAAGACCTTGAGCCCGTCGGCGAAGCTCTGGAGCACGCCCCACGGCCCGACGACGTTGGGTCCGCGGCGAAGCGCGATCGCCGCCCAGATCTTGCGCTCGGCATAGATGATCATCGCCACCGCAAGCATCAGCGGCAGAGCGATGACGAGAATTCCGATAATCGTGGCGATGAACCACGACCATTCGTAGCTGGCGCCCCAGGTCTGGAAGAGCGCGGTCATGATCCCTCTCCCCTTGCGGAAGAGGGCGACTCGCCCCGGACTTGATCCGGGGCGAGCGGGGTGAGGGGTGCACTCGCGTGGCGAGCGCGCGAGCCTTCGGCTCGCCCCCCTCTCCAAGCTCCGCCAGCAAGCAAGCTTGCAAGCTGCGCTATCCTCCCCCGCGAGGGGGGACGAGCTGAATCGACGATCGCCCTCACTCCGCCGCCTCCAAGGCCTGCGGCCGGCCGTGGACGATTTCCTCCGAGCAGAGCTGCATGGTCGGGCTCGACCGGCAGATGGCGTTGGTGATGTAGAAGTCGTCGATCGCGTACCCGACCTTGCCCGACGCCTTGGCGTCAAGCCCAGGCGGCGCCCATTTGAGCTCGAGCAGGCCGTCGCCGCCGAGTTGCGGATGGTCGGCGATCATCGCAGCGCGAAGCTCGCCAAAGCTGTCGAACGGCAGCGGCTTTCCGGCAAGCTCCGAGACGGCGCGGAGGATCGTCCAGTCCTCACGCGCTTCGCCGGGGGCGAATGCGCCCTTCTCGCCGCGCTGCACGCGGCCTTCCATGTTGACGTAGGTGCCATGCTTTTCGGTGTAGGCGGCGCCCGGAAGCACCAGGTCAGCCTGACGGGCGCCATTGTCGCCGTGGTGGCCAATATAGACTTTAAATGCGCCACCCAGCCGGTCGCCCGGCATTTCGTCGGCGCCGAGCAACAGGACAAGCTCCGGCTTCGCGGCCTCGATGTCGGCGAGCCCACCCTCTTGCGCAAAACCGACGATCAGGCCCGCCATTCGCGAGGCCGACGTGTGGAGGACGTTGAAGCCATTCCAGTCGTCCCTCACGAGGCCGAGCGAGTCGACCAGCGCGAGCGCGGCGCCGAACGCTCCGGCGCCAAGCGCACCCGGGCCCACGATCACCGCCGGCCGCTGCGCCTTTGAGAATGCGTCCGTCACGGCGCTCGGCAGCTTGCCGAGCAACTTCAGATCGTCGCCGAGCCATTCGACCGGCATCGCCAAATCCGCTTCCGGCCCGATCGCGAAGACCTTGCCGCCCTTCTTCGCCACCTTGCGAAGCCGGGTCGCGACCAGCGGCGCTTCCCAACGCGGGTTCGAGCCGATCAGAAGGACCGCATCGACTTCCTCGATGCCTGCAATGGTCGAGTTGAAAGCGACCGCCGCCAGGTTCGAGACGTCATAGTCGAGCCCGGTCTGCCGTCCTTCGAGCAGGCTTGAGCCCAGCGCCTTCAAAAGCGCCTTGGCCGCATACATGGTCTCGGCATCGAGAAGGTCGCCGGCGATCGCCGCGACCCTGTTTCCCGCCGCCTTCAGCCTGGCTGCAAAAATGCCAAGCGCCTCGGTCCAGCCGGCCTCGCGAAGCTTGCCGGCCTCGCGCACCCAAGGGCGGTCGAGCCGGTTGCGAACGAGCGCATCCGCATGGTGGCGGGTCTTGTCGGAAATCCACTCCTCGTTCACGTCGTCATTGACGCGCGGGAGGATCCGCATGACCTGCCGCTGGCGGACGTCGAGCCGGATGTTGGAGCCGACCGCGTCCATCACGTCGATGGCCGGCACCCTCCGGAGCTCCCACGACCGAGTCTCGAAAATCTGCGGCTTCTGGAGAAGCGCGCCGACCGGGCAGACGTCGGCGAGATTGCCGGCGAGCTCGCTGGTCACGGTCTTTTCCAGATAGGTCGTGATCTGCGAATCCTCGCCGCGGTAGAGCATCCCGATCTCGGGCACCCCGGCGACTTCCTCGGCGAAGCGGATGCAGCGCGTGCACTGGATGCAGCGGGTCATCGACGTCTTGATGACGGGACCCATATATTTGTCGTCGATGGCGCGCTTGTTCTCGTCGAACCGCGAGAAGCTTCGGCCATAGGCCATCGCCTGATCCTGGAGGTCGCATTCGCCGCCCTGGTCGCAGATCGGGCAATCGAGCGGGTGATTGATGAGCAGGAACTCCATCACCCCCTCGCGCGCCTTCTTGACCATCTCGCTGTCGGTTCGGATGGTCTGGCCGTCGGCGGCGGGTAGAGCGCAACTCGCCTGCGGCTTGGGCGGCCCGGGAGCAACCTCGACCAGGCACATGCGGCAATTGCCGGCGATCGACAGCCGCTCGTGATAGCAAAAGCGCGGAATCTCCGTGCCGGCCAGCTCGCATGCCTGGAGCACGGTCGCGCCTTGCGGCACTTCGATCTCGACGCCGTCAACGGTGACTTTGGGCATTAAACGAACAGGGTCCTGGCACTTGCGTTCGCGCAGCCGACTACGCGGTCCGTCCCGCGACTTCCAGACCCCGAGGGATCAAAAGACCAATTTTCTGCCGTTCAGACCTTCAATCAGGACCGATCGTCATCCTCGTCAGCATCGCGAGTCCGGTCGATTGTCGTGATTCGGGGACCAGTACGCCGCATCGCCAGAACGACGATGGCGGCCAAAGCGACGACCGCAATGATCAGAAAAAGCTTCATCTTGCTCCGTGGGCGGACGGTCCGGCCCGGGCGCGTGGCCAGGGCCGGAACGCCTCAACTCAGCCCCTGTGCGTCCATTGATAAAGGCCATTCGCGATTGCGCTGCGTTGCTCCATCTCGGGAACATTTTCCGGCGGCGCGGGAACACCGCATTCAGGCGTTCCCGAATATAGCGCAGTCATAGCGCTTGACTCGGCCGCGGTGCCAAATCCGGCCGCGACCACACGGTAGGCAAGGCCGGGTGAGAAGATTGCGAGGCAACGTCCGACCGATGCCATCGAATGCCCGGCGGCATCGGTGTAGAAACTCTTTGCCTCGGCGAGATCGACCGGAGTGGAACGGTCGGGATAAATCGCTCCCTCTCCGCGGATCAGTTCTTCCGCGAGCGCACTGTTGATGATCATCAGGGGAACGCCGACGGCCTCCTCCCTGAAGCATGTGCTGTACGTCCGCTCAAGTCCCTTAACGAGCTGCTCGTAGTTCGGGTCATCGGTCATCGGGCCGCCGACCAACTCGCGCGCTTTGCCACGACCCTTCTTCGCCAGGCACTGACCGATTACTTTCGCTTGAGCGTAGCTGCCCTCGATCCTGTTGTTCGTGTTGAGCAGAACGTTCGAATTGTACGCACTTGCCATGTTCGCATTTGGATGGCGGGCATCCCACGTCGACCCAGGCCGCGATCGGCTGTTCGCACTTTTTGCCGGCGGATTCTTCTGTTGCGCCGCCGCGATCGATCCAGTCGCCACCAACGATGCGGCAATCACATAACTCAAGGCTCGATGCATCGAATCACTCCTCCCCGAGGTCACCTCTCCACAAGCAGATTGCGCCGCCGCTCCATGATTCGCAACCTCCACCTGGTTTCAAGCGATCGAGACGTCTGGCTGAATGAAATGGCGGCGAGCCTCCGCGGAATAAAGTCGCTCCGGCGAGTAAAAGCGCAACGGCCAGTCGCGTCGGCCCATCGGTGACAAGAGCAGCTGGTTGACGAGCACGTGGAGCGGCTGGCTCGAATCGGCTTCGGCGAGGAACAGGCGGACTCCGCGGAGGAACACGCGCGTGATCGTTTCGTGATAGCCTTCGCTGTCCGAATTCACGCCTCCGACGCTCTCGTTGTACGTGCGGATGATGGCAGGGAGCCGCTCGTCCAGGTCGATCTCGGGCCGCTTCAGGAGCAGATAGGCCGTCGCCGCGAGGTGCGCCTCATGGGTCCACTCCGGGCGCGGGAGCGTACGCGCGAGCAAGCCTTCACCGATATGCCCGATCTCGGAGTCGG
>DASTIF010000017.1:0-5747 GCA_035717805.1 Sphingomicrobium sp. | reverse complement strand
CCCGCTTGGTTGAATCCCGCGAAGAGCGCGGGGCTTTCCAAGGAGTTCAGGCGATGGCGAACGACAACGACAATCAAGACGGCGAAGGCAGGCGGGACGAGCTCGACCAGGAAGGCAAATCGGGCGAAACCGGCCAGCAGTCGAAGCAAAATGCGACCGGCCAGCAGGGCCAAAAGAGCGAGTCCGGCCAGTCCCGGCAGGGCGCTCCGGGCGGCCAGCAGGGCCAGCAGAGCGAATACGGCCAGCAGGGCGGCGCCGATGTCGCCGACCGAAGCGGATCGCAGGAGCCGCTCGGCGCCGGCCATCAGCACAGCGCCGACGGCGGTTCGGTGACGGCGGCGGGTAGCTCAAGCACCGGTCCCGGCGCGGGTCAGGCGGGCACCGACAGCAGCGGCGGAAGCGGCAGCGGCTTCGTCGGATCGCAAGGCGACAATAGCGGCGAGTATCTGCAGGAAGGCCAGACCGAATCTTCCGGCCAGGCGGGCTTCGCCGAGCAGGGCCGGGGCGCCGAGGACGAGGAAGACAGCGACACCGAGCGCGGCGGCGAACGAAGCGCCAACCGCTCGAGCGACATCGAAGGCAGCAGCGACCGCTGATCCGCCGCTGATCGAAAGGAACGCCGCGTCCTTGCGAGGGCGCGGCGTTTCCTTATGCGGCGCTCTTCTCGAGGAACGCCGCCTCGCGCTCGAGCCAGGGCGCGAAGCTCGGCCGCGACAGGATCCGCTGCGTATAGGCAATCGTCTTCGGATAGCGCTGCGAATCGAGGCTGATGCCCAGGTGCCTCAGGTTCGCAAACGGCCCGGCCACGGAAATATCGGCCAGGCTCAGGCGGTCGCCGACCAAATAGCCCCCGCCCTCCGGCACGATTTTCTCGACATAATCGATGATTGTCGGAAGCTCCTCGCGCTCGGCCGTGTCGGCGGCGGCCAGGTCGCCGGGCTTCTTCATGAATAGCGGCGCGACGATCCGGTTGAAGAACATCTTCGATCCGCAGGCGCTCAGGATCGTGTCCGCGAACTCCTCGTACCAGATGCACCGGCCGCGAAGCTCGGGATCGGCGGGAATCAACTCGGGCCTTGGGAATTTCGCTTCGAGATAATGGACGATCGCGCTCGAATCGCAGAGATAATAATCCCCGTCGACGAAGCCCGGCATCTTGCGGAACGGGCTCGCCTTGACGAACTCCGGATCGGGATCGCCTCCGCCTGTCGGCTTGAGCTCGAACTCGATTCCCTTCTCCGCGGCAAAGGCGACGACCTTTCGGACATAGGGCGACAAGGACGAGCCATAGACAATCATTGCACCTGCTCCCTCGCTTTGAACGGAAACCTGGGCGTCGCCGCCCGTTGGTTGCCTTGAATAAGCACAACCATTGTTCAGGAGAAGTCTCATGCGCAGGAACAGCGGCAAGGACGAAGGCCGCGACCGCCTTCTCGATCCGACCACGAAGGAGCACGAGCGCGAGCGCGGCAAGAGCGGCACCGCGGTGCTCGACCGCGACGCCAACAAGCGCGACCTTGACGATCCGACCGAACAGAGGACGACCGGAATGGGCTCGGGCGCGCGCAAGAGCGGTGGCAAAGGCGACAAGTAAAGCTCACCGGATCCGGTAGAAATCCGCGATCCGGTCCAACGCCAGAGTCAGGACCACCTTGCCGGCGCGGGCCGGCCAGCCGAGCGCGGTCTCCGCTTCGCGCATACCCTCGCCGGAACAGACCACCCGCCACAGGATATCGGCGAGGCCTGGCCCGGCAGACTCGACCGCTCCATCGAACCGGCGACGGGCGTCGATCTGGCTGACAGCGAGGTCGGGGGCGACGTTCGACCCCCCGCGCTGGCGACCGAGCGGCGCCGCGTCCCATTTCATCGTCACGGCGGGCGACAACCCGCCGCGTTCCCAGTCGCTTCGAAGTTGCTCCCCGGCGTCGAACTGGCGGCGGCTGACAAGCCCGCGCGAGAACAGCCAGCCGAGCGGCGATTCGACCATGTTGACCGTCACCGACCGAACCGAGCGGCGCGTGCGGCCCTTCAAGGTCTCGCCGTCCTTGCCGATTGCTCGCTCGACCAGCATTCGCCCGTCCCGAAATCGTCCCATTCGCCAATCTCCGTCAGTTTCCGAGTCGGAACTCTTGCCACATGGGCGAAACTGTAGGACAGAGAGAAACCGTATTGGTTCAGGAGCTCGGTCGATGATCACCCGCATTCGCGAAGTTCGACGGGCGCGCGGACTGACTCTCGAAGACGTCGCGCTGGCCTGCGAGCCGCCGACCACGCCGCAGACCATCGGCCGGCTGGAGACCGGGACTCGAACCGTCTCCGTGGGCTGGCTGAACCGCATTGCCGAAGCGCTCGGGGTCGACGCAGCCGACCTCGTCGAAAGCGGCGGCGAAAGGACCGAGCTTCCGGTCGCGGCGATAATCGGCGCAGCCGGCGCGGCCGCGCCCAGGCGAACCTCGATCCTGGTGCCCCCCAGGCCGAAGTCCGATCATGTGGCGGTGACCTTTTCGGCGAGTCTCGGCGATTATCGCGCGGGCGATGAAATCTGGTGCGAAACGCTGCGGCCAGAGGAGTTCGGCGGCGCGCTCAACCGCGACGTGCTCGTCCCCCGCCCCGCCGGCCGCTTCCTGTTCGGAAGGCTGATCGGCCGAGAGGCGCCCGAGGACGGCGAAGCCAGCGGGAAGCTGCACCTGCTTCCGCTCGGCGCCGGAATGCGCCAGCAGGTCGTCACCAACGCCCCGTGGATCGCAATGGCGGTGAAGCTGGTGCGGAGCCTTTGACCCGCCTCCCCCGTTTGCGGCGGGAATGTTCTTTTTCTTTTCGAACCGGATCGGCTGCGGCCTATCGCTTCTTATCAGCGCCGCCCTGACACTCGCGCTCCTGCTGCTGCTGGGCTGGATTCGCCTCTGACATGGTGGGCGCTGACGGGCTCGAACCGCCGACCCTCTCGGTGTAAACGAGATGCTCTACCAACTGAGCTAAGCGCCCGAGCTGGCGCGGTGCCAGAGCCGCGCGCCCCCGGCAAGGGTCAAACCACGGCGGGCTTTCCCACCTCCGCGAAGTAGCGCCGCATCGCGAGGCTGGCGTCACGCGACAGCTCGACGAACACGCGGCGCCCGTCGTGGGGGTCGGCACGGCGAACGAAAATGCCCTTGTCGGTCATGTTCTTGAGCCAGCGGAGCGCCGTGGTCGCGGGCACCGCGGCAGCGATGCAGAGGCTCGAGACCGGCACCCGCAGCTGCGCTATCTCGGCCTGTAGAAGATCGAGAAGCATGTCCCAGGCCGGGTCGGCGAACAGATCGTCGGCAAAGAACCGGGCGCGAAGCCGGCGGGCGCGGATGACCGAGCGGACCGTCTCGACCGACACGTCCGGAACGTCCTCCTGGACCGGCTTTCGAAGCTCGGTCTCGGACGACGGCGGCACGGTCGACAGCCGCGCCAGGGTCGCCGCGATCCGCCCGACTTCGTCGCTCAGCTGTCGAAGCCGTTCGGCTCCGGGATCCTTGGAAACGTCGTTGGCGCGCTCCGGCGCCCGGGCAAGCGCGGTCGCGGTGGCGAGACCGGCGACACGCTCGACCGGGCCGGCGTCGATCAAGACATGAGACCCGCCTTCGAACAGGCGCTCACCCAAGCAATCGACCATGTCCGACGAGATCGACAGCACCGCGCCGAAGCGCCTGCTCGCGACCATGTCGTCCACCCGGTCGAGAAGTCGGTCGAGCTCGCCGCCGCAATCGCGGTCGACCTCGATCCAGATCGCGGATGCGGCCGCCTGCTGCGACAGGCGTTCGCGGGCTTCCTCGATGGCAAGTTGCGCGCCGATTCGAAGGCCGGACGCGACGGCCGATTCGCGCGCTCGGGACATGGCGGCGTCGCTGCTCGCCGCGATCAGGAGAGGCGGCGGCCCGGCATAAGAAAGGGCAGTCTCGGTGATAAGCGCGTCCATGGCCAAAACCCTGTCTGGAGCGGTACCGAGCAACGTCATTTAACGCGCGTTTTGGAGAAAAGTCAGACGATTTCGGCTCCAGAACGGACCAATCTCCCGCCGCACCTTGTTAAAACAGCATATAAGAAAGTCGCTTGTGGCACAGGGGGGTTAGCCTTGCCGAACAGCATCGAAAGAACCGCCGCGACCCGAGCGCGGTGGGCGGCCGAACTCGTCAATGCAATCGAAAGCGCGCAGCGGCTGGCGTGGCAGCTCGGCACCGCCGACCGGCCCTCGACCCAGGCCCGCGAGCTGTACACGCGGCTGGAAGCGGCCCGGGTGGAAGCCGAAGCGATGCGCGGTGTTCGCGACCGCGTGGCGGAGAGTGTCGAATCGCACTGGATCGACTCGCTGGGCTGGAGCCGGCCCGTGCTTGATCCGACCGACTAGACTCCCTGCGGAACGTCCCCGCCACCCGAAAACGGCTTCAGGAACGGCGCGATCGGCGGCGCTTTCCAGCCCGCGGTGGCGACGAAGCCGCGATTGATGAAAGCGGCCTTCCCGTAGCCGAGCGGATCGCCGTCCGGGCCGTCGACCCGGCCGCCCGCGGCGAGCAACACGGCGTGCCCCGCCGCCGTGTCCCATTCGCTGGTCGGCGAGAGGCGCGGGTAGATGTCCGCCTCGCCCTCGGCGACGATGCAGAATTTCAGGCTCGAGCCGATGCCCGCATAATCGCATTCGCCGACCGCTTCGGCGAGATAGTCGGCTGTCGGCTGGTTGAAGTGCGACTTCGAGGCGACGGCGGTGATCGCCTCCTTGCGCTCGCGAGTCGCGATCGGCCGGCGGCCGCCGGAATCCTCCAGCCACGCACCCTCGCCGACCAGGCCGGCGTGGAGCGAGCCGCGAGCCGGCGCGAACACCGCGCCGAGGCGCGGCGTTCCGCGAGAGATCAGGCCGATGTTGACCGTATAATCGTCGCCGCCGCGGACGAACTCCTTGGTTCCGTCGAGCGGGTCGACGAGGAAATAGGTGTCGCCGATCTCTGGAATTCGTCCGGCGGCGACCTCTTCTTCCGCCACGACCGGAACGCCCGGCGCGGCCCTGGCGAGGGCGGCGAGGATGATCAGCTCGGCCGCGCGGTCGGCCTCGGTGACCGGCGACAGATCGTCCTTGTGCTCCACCTCGAAGCCGCGGCGGACTAGTTCGAGGATCGCCTCCCCCGCTTCGCGCGTCGCGACGGCGATGTCTTCGAGGAGCTGCCGTTGATCAGCAATCAACGCGGCGCCATCCGGATGCCGCCGTCGAGCCGCACGCTTTCCGCGTTGAGATACGGGTTCTCGACCATGAAGCAGGCGAGCCGTGCATATTCCTCCGGCATTCCGAGCCGCTTCGGGAACGGCACCTGCTGTCCCAGCGCTTCCTGCACATTCTCCGGCATCATCGCCACCATCGGAGTCTTGAACACGCCCGGCAGGATGGTGTTGACCCGCACCCCGTCGTTCATCAGGTCGCGGGCGATCGGCAGCGCCATCGCCAGCACCCCGCCCTTCGACGCCGAATAGGCCGCCTGCCCGATCTGCCCGTCCTGCGCGGCCACGCTGGCGGTGTTCACGATGCAGCCGCGCTCGCCGTCGTCGAGCGGGTCGAGCTTGACCATGCCGAACGCCGAATGGGCGATGCAGCGGAACGTCCCGATCAGATTGATCGCGATAGTCGCCTCGAACTGCGAGATCGGATAGAATTTGGGTTCCTTGGTCGCCTTGTCGCGGCCGACCGTCTTGGCGGCGGTGGCGACGCCGGCGCAATTGACCAGCACCCGCTCCTG
>DASTIF010000016.1:0-9962 GCA_035717805.1 Sphingomicrobium sp. | reverse complement strand
GGCGTGAAGGCCGCGTTGATGATGGCGACCTGGTCCGGGTGGATCGCGAGCTTGCCGGTGAAGCCGTCGCGCCGGGCCGCCTCGGCTTCCCGCTTCAGGCCTTTGCTGTCCTTGAAATCGGCGAACACGCCATCGACCGGCTGGACGCCCGCCGCGACTGCCCCCGCCAGGCACAGGGATCGCGCCATCTGATAGGTGAAAACCAGTTCGCCCCGGTCGTCATATTTGGACGAGGCGCCCAAAGCCGCCGACAAGTCCTCCGCGCCCCAGCTCATCGCCGCCAGCGGCGCCTCGAGGTCGCGATAGGACAGCATCGCGAACAGGCTCGCCGGGGTCTCGGTGACGATCGCATGGACCGGGATGTTGCCGGTCCGGTGCGCTAGCTCGACCACGTCCCAGCCGCCTTCGGCCTTGGGGAGGACGATTCCGGCGATGTCGCCGCGCGCGATCAACTCGAGGTCGTCCTTGTGGTGGTCGCTCCCGATCGGGTTTATTCGGACCCACCAGCGCGGACCCCCGTCGCGCTTTGGCAGCTTTTTCAGGATTTTGCGGGCCTCGGCCTTGCGATCCGGGACGACGCTGTCTTCCAGGTCGAAGATGATTGCGTCGGCGGCCGAGGCGATCGCCCTGCCGATCTTCTTCTCGCTGTCCGCGGGGACGAACAGCCAGCTTCGTGGCTGACCCTTGGGCTGGATCATTGCGGCTTCTTGAGCAGAAGCGCGGTGCGTGTGCATTCGCAGACGATCTCGTCGCGCTGGTTGAAGCTGCGGTGCGCCCAGGTGACGATCCCGGCGTGGGGCCGCGACTTGCTTTCGCGCGCGGCGACACATTCCGTCTCGCTTCTCAGCGTGTCGCCGATGAACACGGGATTGGGAAATTTGAGCGCGTCGTAGCCGAGGTTGGCGACCAAGGTCCCCATGGTCGTGTCGGCGACACTTACCCCGATCATCAGCCCGAAGGTGAAAATCGAATTGACCAGCGGCATGCCGAACTCGGACTGCGACGCCGCTTCATGATCGAGATGCATCGGCTGCGGGTTGTGGGTGAGCGTCGAGATAAGGACGTTGTCGGTCTCGGTGACCGTCCGGCGGAGCTCATGCTCGATCCGGTCGCCGACCGTCCATTCATCGAAATAGCGTCCAGCCATCGGCGGCGTGTCTAGGCGAGGGCGCGGTGCTTGCAAAGGGTTGGGCGGATGCGGCGGGCAGAGGACCGGCTAGCGCGCTCGAACGTTGTTTCGGCGAAGGGAGACTTTGCAAATGTCCGAACTCGACGAAGCCCAGCGCGACGATCTCGACGAGGATCAGTACGCGTTCCCCAAGGAGCGCAAGGAGCCGCTCAACGACGCCGATCACGTCCGCAACGCGGTCGCCCGCTTCAACCAGGTCGAGGGAGTGAGCGACTCAGAGCGCGACGAGGCGTGGAAGCGGATCGAGAAGGCAGCGAAGAAATATGACGTCGAGCTAAGCGAGAAGAGCTGGCACGAACTGATGGATTGAGCGTCTTCGCGCGCTAATCGTTGACGCGTTCGCGGCTGGGGCGCAGGCTAGCGCTGCCGCGCCCGGTTTGCCGCGCGCTTGTGAGCGTTCGGGGCAAAGGGGGAAACAGAATGTTCAGACGCGCATTGCTTGCAGCCGTTCTGGCTGGATCGGTTGGACTTTCCGATAGAGCCGAGGCCGGGCCCGCCGAGGACGCGACGGCGGCCGTGACTATTATGCTCGACAAGTTCAACGCCGGCGACGTCGAGGCATTTTACGCGGCCCACCAGGACGGCGCGCTGATTGTCGACGAGTTCGCTCCATATCTGTGGGGCGGCTCGGGCTCGGCGCGGCACTGGGTCGGCGATTACATGAAGGACGCCGAAGGAAAGGGCGTTAGCGGCGGTCGAATCGACTACGGCAAGCCTGTTCAGGCTATCAGCAACGGACGGGCGGCCTATGTCGTGCTTCCGACCACCTACCGCTTCGTCCGCAACGGCACGAAGATGGAAGGCAAAGGCAGCATGACCTTCGTCATGACGCGCGTCGGCGACGTCTGGAAAATCGCCAGCTGGACTTACTCGGGCGCGACCGCTCAACCGGAGTAAATCAGGCTGACAGCAGCCGCAGCGGGTTTTCGATCAGCGGCTTCATGTCGGCGAGGAAGCTCGCCGCGTCCCAGCCGTCGACGACGCGGTGGTCGCAGGACAGCGACAGGTTCATCCGCTTTCGAACCTCGATATCGCCGTCGATAGGGACCAGCTTCTCCTCGATCTTGTTGACAGCGATGATCGCAACCTGAGGCGGGGCGATCACGGGAGTCGAGGCGATCCCGCCCATCGGGCCGAGGCTCGAGATGGTGATGGTCGCCCCGGTCAGCTCCTCGCGGCTAGCCTTGTTCGAGCGCGCCGCTTCCGACAGCCGGACGATCTCGCTCGCTAGCTGCCAGACGCTCATCCGTTCGGCGCCGCGGATGACCGGAACCATCAACCCGTTCTGGGTCTGTGTGGCGATCCCCATGTCGACCGAACCGTGACGCGTGACGGTCATCGCCTCGTCGTCGAAGGTGGCGTTGAGCATCGGCCAGTCGGCCAGCGCCCTGGCCATCGCCGTGACCAGGAAGGGAAGGAGCGTCAGCTTGGGATTGTCGCCGCGGTCGCGGTTCATCATCGCGCGCGTTTCCTCGAGCGCGGTGACGTCATACTCCTCGACCAGAGTGAAATGCGGAATCCGCCGGTTCGCCTCGGCCATGTTCTCGGCGATCTTGCGGCGAAGCCCGACGATCTTGACCGTCTCGTCCTTGCGGCTGGCGGCCGGAGCGCGGCCGGAAACGCTGCCGCCCTGGTAGAGCAAAAAGGCGTCGAGGTCGGAGTGGCGAATTCGCGCCTCCTTGGCCTTCACCTGCGCCAGGTCGATTCCGAGATCGCGGGCGCGCGCGCGAACGGCGGGTGACGCAAGGGCATGCACCGATTCTCCCCCGCCCACTTGCGGGCGGGGGGATTCCACCGCCTTCGTGACCGGGATTTCCTTCGCCTGTGCAGGCGTGGCCTCGATCGCACCGTCGCCGAGGGGCCGCTCGTCCTTGCTGTCGTCGGAAGTCTGGGCTGCGCGGTCCGCGCCCTCGGTCTCGATCACCGCGAGCACCGAGCCGATCGGCACCTGGTCGCCGACTTCGCCGGCGAGCTCGAGCACCTTGCCCGCGACCGGCGATTCCATTTCGACGGTCGCCTTGTCGGTCATCATGTCGGCGAGCTGCTGGTCTTCCTCGACTTGGTCGCCGACCTTGACGTGCCAGGCCACGATTTCGGCCTCGGCGATCCCTTCGCCGATGTCGGGCAGCTTGAATTCGAAACGGGCCATCAGTCAGCCATCACTTTCTCCAAGGCCTTCTTCATCCGCTTCGGGCCGGGGAAATAGGCCCATTCATAGGCGTGCGGGTAGGGCGTGTCCCAACCCGTCACGCGCTCGACCGGCGCTTCGAGATGATAGAAGCAGCGCTCCTGGACGAGGCTGACCAGCTCGGCTCCAAAGCCGGTGTTGCGCGGCGCTTCGTGGACCACGAGGCAGCGGCCGGTTTTCTTCACCGACGCTTCGATTGTCTCGATGTCGAGCGGGACGAGGGTGCGCAGATCGATCACCTCTGCGTCGATCCCCTGGCTCTCGACCGATGCGAGCGCGATGTGGACCATCGTCCCGTAAGCCAGGATCGTCAGGTCGGCGCCCTCGCGGACAACCGCGGCCTTGCCGAGCGGCACGGTGTAATGCCCGTCCGGAACGTCGCTCGCCGGATGCTTCGCCCAGGGCTTCACCGGCTTGTCGTGGTGGCCGTCGAACGGTCCGTTGTAGATCCGCTTGGGCTCGAAGAAGATCACCGGGTCGGGGTCTTCGATCGCGGCGATCAGAAGCCCCTTGGCGTCATAGGGAGTCGACGGGATCACCGTCTTCAGTCCCGCGATGTGGGTGAACAGGCTTTCGGGCGACTGGCTGTGGGTCTGGCCGCCGAAGATTCCGCCGCCATAGGGTGAGCGGATGACCATCGGCATCGCCCATTCGCCGGCGGTGCGGTAGCGGATTTTCGCGACTTCGCTGACGATCTGGTCGTAGCCGGGATAGATATAGTCGGCGAACTGGATCTCGATCACGGGCTTGAGGCCATAAGCGGCCATTCCGACCGCGGTCGCGACAATCCCGCCCTCGCTGATCGGGGCATCGAAGGCGCGCTGTTTGCCGAATGCCTTCTGCAGCCCTTCGGTGACCCGGAAGACTCCCCCGAAATAGCCGGCGTCCTCGCCATAGACGACCACGTCTTCGTCGCGCTCCATCGCGACACGATGGGCGCTGTTGAGCGCCTGGATCATGTTCATCGTCGCCATTATTCGCGGCCCTCGGCAACGGCCTGCTCGCGCTGCTCCACGAGGTTCCACGGGACGTCCGCATAGACGTCGTCGAACATGCTCTCGATGTTGTCTCTTCCCTGCTCGGGCAGAACGCCGAGCTTCTCGGCTTCCTTCTGCGCCGCGCGGACCTCGGCGTCGCATTCCTTCCGGACTGCCTCGTGCCGCTCCTCGTCCCATTCGCCGAGCGCAATCAAATGCGCCTTCAACCGCTCGATCGGATCGCCGAGCGGCCACGCCTTGGCCTCGCCCGCGGGCCTGTACCCGGACGGGTCGTCCGAAGTCGAATGGCCTTCGGCGCGATAGGTGAAGAACTCGATCAGGGTCGCGCCGAGGTTCGACCGCGCGCGGTCGGCGGCCCAGCGGACCGCGGCATGGACGGCGAGCACGTCGTTGCCGTCCACCCGAAGGCCGGGAAGCCCATATCCAGCGGCACGCTGAGCGAACGTCGCTTTCTCCGCGCCCGCGATCCCGGAGAAGCTCGAAATCGCCCACTGGTTGTTGACCACCGCGAGGATCGCCGGCGGATTATAGACCGCCGCGAAGGTCATGCCCGCGTGGAAGTCGCCTTCGGCCGTGGCGCCGTCGCCAATCCAGCCCATCGCGAGCCTGCTGTCGCCCTTGATCGCGCTCGCCATCGCCCAGCCCACCGCCTGCGGGAATTGCGTGCCGAGGTTGCCGGAGATGGTGAAGAAGCCGTGGTCCCTGGACGAGTACATGATCGGCAGCTGGCGCCCGTGCAGCTTGTCGCCTCTGTTCGAATAGACCTGGCACATCATCTCGACGAGCGGATAGCCGCGCGCGATCAGCAGGCCTTGCTGGCGATAGGTGGGGAAGTGCATGTCGTCGGCGGTCAGCGCGGTCGCGGTGGTGATCGCGATCGCCTCCTCGCCGGTGCATTTCATGTAGAAGCTGGTCTTCCCCTGCCTCTGCGCCCGGTACATGCGGTCGTCGAAAATCCGCACCAGGACCATGTCGCGAAGGATCTTGCGCATGGTATCGGGGTCGAGCTTGGGATCCCACGGCCCGACCGCCTTGTGATTGTCGTCGAGGACGCGGATCAGCCCCTTGGCGAGCGGCTCGGTGACGGCGGCCGCTATATTGACGTCCGGGCGCGGCGCCGAGCCGGCGGCCGGAATCTGCAGATTGGAGAAGTCGGGCGTGTCGCCGGGCCGGAAGCGCGGCTCGGGCACGTGGAGCGAGAGCTCGGGCCGGTTCGGCTTTCTTGAGTCTTCCTTGTCGCGCATGTGCGTGCCGCGCTTAGTCGGGACTCGCCAAGGCGGCAACTGGGTGAGTCAAGGACGCTTTACTTCAACCGGATTCATCTGCGTTGACGCCCGTTGCGGAGCGGCGCTAGGCCGCCGCCATGGCCGATGAAAAAGCTCTTCCCGACCGTTTGTCGCTCGATCCGCGAAGCGCGTTCTTCGACGCCGAGGTTCTCAAGGACGTGATCGGGATTCGCCTCAACGGGCAGGAAAAGACCAACGTCCAGGAATATTGCATTCCCGAGGGCTGGATAAAGATCGCCGCCGGCCGAAGCCGCGACCGTTTCGGCAACCCGATGACCATCACGCTGAAAGGCGAGGTCGAGGCGTTCGTCAAGGAGAGCGGCGGTCAGCCCGAGGGCGGAGAAGGCGCCGCGTCGGAAGGATAAGACGGAGAGCGGCGCCGCTTGTCGCGCCATTTGTTGAACGCCCAGCCGCCGAGCGCGACCGCGGCGAGCGCCGGAATACTCCGCCTGGCCAATGCAGCCGCGCCATATCCGAGGATCGCGCCCTTGGCGCCCTGATCCCGGCCCGCGATCTTCGAGCCGAGCCACGCGCCCGCGAGTTTGCCTAACATCGTCGTCGCCTCCGCATTGCGTCAGGAAATGTAAGCGCCGGGCGACGGCTTCCGTTCCGCCTCGCGGCGCCGAGTTGGGAAATATCGCCAAACGACTTGGCAAATCCTCCCAAGTCGCCGTTCGCATTCAGCGCGATCAACTGATTTTCCGCAGTTTTGCGCGTTTGGCACGACCCTTGAATAGCAATGTTCATCGGCCGGCAAGCATGGAAGCGGCCGAAAAAAGGGAGATTGGAAATGTCCGGTCAGCAGACCATCACTCGGACCCTCATCGCCGCCGTCGGCGCGCTTCTGATGAGCTCGGTCGCGGTTGGCTCCGCGGTTGGCCCGGCGCATGTCAGCGTCATTCCGTCGCAGTATTCGGCCAATGCCTGAACTCGAAATCCTCGAGGCGAAGGTCCCGGTCCGCACGCCGCGGCTGGTAAGGGAGCCGGAAAGCGCGAACTCGCGCATGGCTCCGATCGCCGGCTGGCTCAACGGTCCGGTGTTCAGCCGGGCCCGCGACATCTTCGCGGCCAATATGACCGAGCTCCTCGACCGGGCGGAAGACCCGGCCCGGATGATCCGGATGATCATCCTGGAGATGGAGGAAACTCTGGTCGAGGTCCGCGCGACGGCCGCCCGTTCGATCGCCGATATCAAGGAGATGCGGCGCTCGCTCGACCGGCTGGAATCGATCCAGTCGGGCTGGACCGAAAAGGCCGAGCTGGCCCTGTCCAAAGGCCGCGAGGATCTGGCCAAGGCGGCGCTGATCGAGCGGCAGAAAGCGACGGACATGGCCGAGGGCCTGACCGCCGAGATCGGCCAGATCGAGGATGTGCTTCGCGGCTATGAGGCGGATATCGCCAAGCTGCAGGGCAAGCTTCGCGAAGCCCGCGGCCGGCAGAACGCGATCCAGCATCGGCTGGAAAGCGCGGTCACCCGCGCCAGGGCGCGCGAGCTTCTTCACGGAAGCCGCACCGAGGATGCGTTCAGCAAGTTCGAAATTCTCGAGCGTCGCGCCGACTTCGCCGAAGGCCGCGCCGAGGCGCTCGGCCTGACCGGCCCGAAGAGCCTCGAAGAGGAAATCGCCGAGCTCAAGGCCGCCGAGAAAGTCGACGGCGAGCTCGAGGCAATGAAGGCCGCGCTCGCGGCCCGGAAGAATTGAAGAAAGGGGACGGCCCGATGGCCCGCAAGACTTATCGCTACTCGCTCAACCGCCGCGACGCCAAGCTCGTCGGGGTTTGCTCGAAGCTCGGAGAGCAGTTCGGGGTGGATCCGACCATCCTTCGGATCGGCTTTGTCGCCGCCGCGCTTCTGATCAGTTTCAAGCTGACCCTCGCGCTCTACGCCGGGCTCGGGATCTGGTTCGTCGTGCAGAAGCGCAGGCTGGCGAACGAGCGTCACGTCAGCGACTTCGACCGCATGGACATTGCCGCCAGGGTGCGCCCGTCCGTGCACGCGGTCAGGACCGAACTCGACCCGATTGATCGCCGGCTGATGGCGATCGAGGACCATATTTCCAAACCCAATGACGAGCTCGCGCGCGAGATCGAAGCGCTTCGGGAGGACAAGTGATGGAACCGCTGTCGATTGGCCTGATCGCATCGAGCATCCTGCTGACCATCGGGACCGCCGCCTTCGCCGCGCTCAAGGGCTGGAACGCCTGGCTCGAGCTCAAGCGGATGGAGCTTACTCACTCGGTCGCCGATCACGGGCTTCCGCCCGCCGGCAACCGGATCGAACTTGCCGACCTGAGGGAGCGGGTTCGCAAGCTGGAGGCCATCGCGGCCGGTATCGACCTTTAGCGAAGCTCCCCGGAAGCGCCTTTCCCCAGCGCTTCTCAAGGCGGCCCGGAGCGCTACCGGGCCGCCTTTTCATTGCGCCGGGGTTGCGGGTGAAGCTCGGCGGCGGATAATGCGCTCGCATGGGCGAAGCCGCCGATCCTCTCGCCTTGTTCGACGCCTGGTTCGCCGAGGCCCGGGCCAGCGAGCCCAACGATCCGGAAGCGATGGCGCTTGCGACCGCCGGCCCGGACGGGCGGCCGTCGGTTCGGATGGTCCTGTTGAAGGGCCATGGCCCCGAAGGTTTCCGCTTTTACACCAACCTCGGCAGCCGCAAGGGCGACGATATCGCCGCCAACCCGAACGTGGCCTTGCTGTTCAACTGGAAGTCGCTTCGCCGCCAGGTGCGGATCGAAGGCGTCGCGCACCCATGCGAAACGTCCCGGGCCGATGCCTATTTCGCGACCCGCTCGCGCGATTCGCAGCTTGGCGCCTGGGCGTCGGACCAATCGCGGCCGTTGCCCGACCGCGAGGTCTTCGAAGCGCAGTTCGAGGAAATGAAGCGCAAGTTCGAGGGGATTGACGTTCCCCGCCCTTCCTATTGGTCGGGCTTCCTGGTGGTGCCGGAAAGCATCGAGTTCTGGATCGACCGGCCGCACCGGCTTCACGAGCGGCGGCTGTTCCGGCGCAGCGGCGAGGGGTGGACCCAAGGGCTGCTTTACCCGTGAGCGGGGTCCACCATCACCACTCCGGCCATGCCCACGGCGACGCGCGCTCATCGCTGACTTCGCGGGCCGCGGTCGCGAGCATCGCGATGGCCGTATTCCTGATCGCCCTCAAGGCCTGGGCGGCGATCGAGACGTCGTCGATGGCGATGCTCGGCTCGCTCGCCGACAGCAGCCTCGACCTCGTCGCGAGCCTCGTCGTTTTGCTCGCCGTCCGGGTCGCCGCGCAGCCCGCCGACCGCGAGCACCGCTTCGGCCACGGCAAGGCGGAGGCGCTGGCGGCGCTGGTCCAGGTCGTCATCATCTCGATCTCCGCGCTGTTCATCGCGTTCGAGTCCGGCCGCCGGTTGATCCTTCGCGAGCAGACCGCGCAGGCCGACCTCGGGATCGGCGTGTCGGCCGTCGCAATCTGCTTCACTGTCGCCCTCATTGCCTATCAGCGGCACGTGGTCCGTCGCACCGGCTCGGTCGCGATCGCCACCGACCGCCTGCATTATGCCTCGGACCTGATGCTCAACGGCTCGGTGATGCTCGCGCTGTGGCTCGACCAATATGCCGGGATCGTCGGCGCCGACGCGGTCTTCGGCCTTCTAATCGCAGCCTGGCTGGCCTGGGGCGCGTGGAACTCGTCGAGCCATGCGCTGGCGCAGCTGATGGACCGCGAATGGCCCGACGAGGAGCGCGAGCGATTCCTCGCCGCGACCCGCGATTACCCCGAGCTTGCGGGCCTCCACGACCTGCGCACCCGGACCAGCGGCACCGACCATTTCGTCCAGTTCCACGTCTGGGTGCCGCAGGATTGGACGGTGCGCGAGGCGCACGATCGGCTGGACCGCGTGGAGGAGGCGCTCCAGGAGCGCTTTCCCGGAACCGAAATCCTCATCCACCTCGACCCCGAAGGGCACACCGACCGCGAAGGCCTGCTCCCCGCCGAGATCGCAGAGAAGGCCGAATGACCACGCTGCCATTCTTCCAGGTCGATGCCTTCGCGAACGAGCCGCTCACCGGCAACCCCGCCGCGGTCATGCCACTCGATCAGTGGCTTGACGACGCGCTGATGCAGGGAATTGCCGCCGAGAATAATCTCAGCGAAACCGCCTTCGCGGTGCCGAGCGACGCGGCCGACGCCGATTACAACCTTCGGTGGTTCACTCCGACGACCGAGGTCGACCTTTGCGGCCACGCGACCCTCGCGGCGGCGCACGTCCTGATCACCGGCAAGGCAATCCGCTTCAAAACCCGCTCGGGAATCCTGGCGGT
>DASTIF010000015.1:0-5497 GCA_035717805.1 Sphingomicrobium sp. | reverse complement strand
CACAGCCTTGGCGAATATTCGGCGCTTTGCGCGGCGGGTTCGTTCGACCTCGCTACCACGGCCAAGCTCCTGAAGCTGCGCGGCCAGGCGATGCAGGCCGCCGTTCCGGTCGGCGAGGGCGCGATGTGCGCGCTTCTGGGAGCAGACTTACCGATGGCCCGGCGGATCGCGGAGGCGGCGGCCCAAAGCGAAGTCTGCACGGTCGCCAACGACAATGACCCGTCGCAGGTGGTTCTGTCGGGCGCGAAGGGCGCGATCGACCGGGCGGTGGCAATGGCGAAGGAGATGGGCGCCAAGCGCGCGGTGCCGCTGCCGGTATCGGCGCCCTTTCATTGCCCGCTAATGCAGCCCGCGGCCGAGGCGATGAGCGACGCCTTGAGCTATGTCGTCGTCGAGCCGCCCGCCGTCCGGGTTTATGCCAATATCACCGCCGCCCCGGAGAATGACCCGGACACGATCCGCGGGCTTCTGGTCGATCAGGTGACCGGCATGGTCCGCTGGCGCGAAAGCGTCGCCAACATGGCTGAAGCCGGAGTCGAGGAATTCGTCGAGGTAGGCGGAAAGGTGCTGGGCTCCATGGTCAAGCGCATCGTGCCGGACGCGAAGGTGACGAGCGTCGTCACGATGGAAGACATCGAAGCGCTGGCGAGGGAATTGTAGGGTTCACGCGGAGACGCGGAGACGCGGAGAAGAAATGAAGGATATCGACGCGATCAGCGGGGATGTGATCGATATTGCATTGCGCATCCATCGTGAGCTCGGACCAGGTTTGCTCGAGCGCGTTTACGAAACTGGGCTCGCCGGCAAGCTGATTGCAATGGGTTATAAGGTCGATCGGCAAAAGCCGATCGACATTGAGTTTGAAGGTCAGCAATTTCCTGCCGCATTTCGGCTTGATCTGCTGGCCGACGATCGCCTGCTGATTGAGATCAAATGCGCAGATGCCCTTAGCAAGGCTCACCTCAAGCAGCTTCACACATACCTGCGTCTGACAAAGCAGCCTGTCGGGCTGCTGATTAACTTTGCCGGAGCGACGTTGAAAGAAGGGATTCGACGCGTCGTGAACGACCACGTCCCCTCCGCGTCTCCGCGTCTCCGCGTGAATCAATCAGGGGAAAGTCCGAATGTTTGACCTTTCAGGAATGACCGCACTGGTGACCGGCGCGTCCGGCGGGTTGGGAAGCGCGATCGCCAAGGCGCTTGCGGCGCAGGGCGCGCGGCTGGCGGTTTCGGGGAGCAATGTCGGGAAGCTGGAGGGCTTTCGGGATGAGCTCGGCGGCGATCATGTCGCGCTGCCGTGCAACCTTTCCGATGGGGCAGCGGTCGATCGGCTGGTTCCTCAAGCGGTGGAAGCGCTCGGAAAACTCGACATTCTGGTCAACAACGCGGGCGTGACTCGCGATAATCTCCTCATGCGGATGAAGGACGAGGAGTTCGACGAAGTCATCCGGATCAACCTCGAAGCCGCGTTCCGGCTGATGCGCGCCGCGGCCAAGCCGATGATGAAAGCGCGGTTCGGTCGGATCGTCTCGATCACCTCCGTGGTCGGTGTCACCGGCAACCCGGGCCAGGCGAATTATGTCGCCTCCAAGGCCGCGCTGATCGGGATGACCAAGGCGGTGGCGCAGGAGCTCGCGAGCCGCGGGGTCACGGCGAACTGCATCGCGCCCGGCTTCATGACTTCGGCGATGACGGATGCTCTCAACGATCAGCAGCGCGAGGCCATTCTCGGCCGCATTCCGACGGGCGCGATGGGGTCGGGGGAGGATATCGGCGCGGCCTGCGTCTACCTCGCGTCCAGGGAAGCCGGCTACGTCACCGGGCAGACGCTTCACGTAAATGGCGGGATGGCGATGCCCTAGGGCGTCAGCCGCCGCCCTTGTCGCTCTTTTCACCGCACCTATATCGCCTCCGAACCTGAATTTGCGGGCGCGCTTTGCCGTGTCCGGGGCGAATGGAAGAGGGATGAGAATATGGCGAAGGTGATCGGCATCGACCTCGGCACCACCAACAGCTGCGTGGCCGTCATGGAAGGCGGCAAGCCCAAGGTCATCGAGAATAGCGAAGGGGCGCGCACGACCCCGTCGGTGGTCGCTTTCACCAAGGACGGCGAGCGGCTGATCGGCCAGCCGGCCAAGCGCCAGGCGGTCACCAACCCCGACAACACGATTTTCGCGGTCAAGCGCCTCATTGGCCGCCGGTTCGACGACCCGATCACTAAGAAGGACACCGAACTCGTCCCCTACAAGATCGTCAAGGGATCGAACGGCGACGCCTGGGTCAATGCCGGCGGCAAGGATTACAGCCCCTCGCAGATATCCGCCTTCATCCTGCAGAAGATGAAGGAAACGGCAGAGGCCTATCTCGGCGAAACGGTCACTCAGGCGGTCATCACCGTTCCCGCCTACTTCAACGACGCACAGCGGCAGGCGACCAAGGACGCCGGGCAGATCGCCGGCCTCGAGGTGCTGCGGATCATCAACGAGCCGACCGCCGCGGCGCTCGCCTATGGGCTGGAGAAGCAGGACGGCAAGACCATCGCCGTCTATGACCTCGGGGGCGGTACGTTCGACATCTCGACGCTGGAAATCGGCGACGGCGTGTTCGAGGTGAAGTCGACCAACGGCGACACCTTCCTGGGCGGCGAGGATTTCGACGCCAAGATCGTCAATTACCTGGCCGACCGCTTCAAGGAAAAGGAGGGCATCGACCTCCGCACCGACCGGCTCGCGCTGCAGCGGCTCAAAGAGGCCGCCGAGAAGGCGAAGATTGAACTGTCGTCGGCTTCCACTACAGAGATCAACCAGCCGTTCATCACCGCCCGAATGGAAGGCGGCCAGACGACACCGCTCCACCTTGTGGAGACGATCACCCGAGCCGACCTCGAGAAACTTGTCGGTGACCTCATTCAACGCACGATTGAGCCTTGCAAGAAGGCGCTCAAGGATGCCGGGCTCGAGGCCAAGGACATCGCCGACGTCGTGCTGGTCGGCGGAATGACGCGGATGCCGCGAGTGCGCGAGGTGGTGAAGGAGTTCTTCGGCAAGGACCCGCACACGGGCGTCAACCCGGACGAGGTCGTGGCCATGGGCGCCGCGATCCAGGCCGGCGTGCTTCAGGGCGACGTCAAGGACGTGCTTCTGCTGGACGTCACCCCGCTGAGCCTCGGAATCGAGACCCTGGGCGGCGTGTTCACCCGGATGATCGACCGCAACACGACCATCCCGACCAAGCGCAGCCAGGTCTTCTCGACCGCGGACGACAACCAGAGTGCGGTGACCATCCGCGTGTTCCAGGGCGAGCGCGAGATGGCTGCCGACAACAAGGTGCTGGGCCAGTTCGACCTGGTCGGAATCCCCCCCGCCCCGCGCGGCGTTCCGCAGATCGAGGTCACCTTCGACATCGACGCCAACGGAATCGTCAACGTGTCGGCCAAGGACAAGGGCACCGGCAAGGAGCAGCAAATCCGCATCCAGGCGTCGGGCGGGTTGTCCGACGACGACATCGAAAAGATGGTCAAGGAAGCCGAGCAATTTTCCGACGAGGACAAGAAGCGCCGCGCCGGGGCCGAAGCCAGGAACAACGCCGAGAGCCTGATTCATTCGACCGAGCGCCAGCTCGCCGAGCATGGCGACAAGGTCGATGCGTCGGTGAAGTCGGAAATCGAGAATGCGATTTCGGAAGCCAAGGCGGCGGTCGAAGGCGGCGATTCCGATCAGATGACCGAAAAGACGAACGCGCTCGCGCAGTCGGCGATGAAGCTCGGCGAAGCCATGTATAAGGCGCAGCAGGCCGAGACCGAGGCTGCCGCCGGGCCGGATGCCGGCACTTCACCACGGGGAGGCGAGGGTGAAGAGGCGGGCGCCGCGGCGGACGAAGAAGTCGTCGACGCGGAATTCTCCGAGGTCGACGAAGAGAACAAGGGCTGACCTATGGCTGTCATTCCAGCGAAAGCTGGAATCCATGAACGCCTGCGTGGGAGGTCATGGATCCCGGATCAAGTCCGGGATGGCGAGTGCTCGGGGGAAGGGCGATGATGGAGCAGGATTATTACGAGCTGCTGGGCGTTTCCCGCGGCGCGGACCTGCACACGATCAAGGCCGCCTATCGCAAGGCCGCCAAGGAATGCCATCCCGACCGCCACAACGGCTGCACGGAAAAGGAGGCCCATTTCAAGGCGATCAGCGAGGCCTATGACTGCCTTCGCGACCCGCAGAAGCGCGCCGCCTACGACCGGTTCGGAAAGGCGGCGTTCCAGAACGGCGGCGGGCACGACCCGTTCGGCTCGGCCGGCTTCGAAGGTTTCTCCGACATTTTCTCGTCGATTTTCGGCGACTTCATGGACCGCGCCGGTGGAGCCCGCGCCAATCCCGCGCGCGGGGCCGACCTTCGCTACGACCTGGAGCTGAGCCTGGAAGAAGCCTTCGCCGGCAAGGAAGCGACCGTCACGGTCGACGCGCTCGCGACCTGCGAGCGGTGCGAGGGCCGCGGCTGCACTGCCAGCGCCGATTGTGCGCGAACCTGCACAAGCTGTGGCGGCATGGGCAAGGTCCGCGCTCAGCAGGGCTTCTTCGTGGTCGAGCGCGGCTGCCCGGTATGCCGGGGGAGCGGTGAGATCGTCGCCGACCCGTGCCGCGCTTGCGAAGGCGAGGGCCGGGCGCTCAACAAGCGCAAGCTGACCGTAAAGATTCCCGCCGGAGTCGACTCGGGAACGCGAATCCGGGTCGCGGGCGAAGGCGAGGCGGGGGTCCGCAACGCGCCGAGCGGCGACCTCTACATCTTCGTGCACATGAAGCGGCATCCGGTTTACGCGCGCGAAGGCACGACCCTGATCGCCGATTGCCCGGTCAGCTTCACGACCGCCGCGCTGGGCGGGTCGATCACGCTTCCGGGGCTCGATGGGGACAAGGTCGAAATGAAAATTCCGGCCGGGGTCCAGTCGGGCGAGCAATTGCGCCAGCGCGGCGCCGGCATGAGCGTGCTCAACGGCCGCGGCCGCGGCGACCTGGTCGCGAAAATCCTCGTCGAGACTCCCACGCGGATGTCGAAGACGCAAAAGACGCTGCTCGAGGAGTTCCGAGGGACGGAAACCGGTGACGAATGCCCGGCCGCGAAGGGGTTTTTCGGCCGCGTGAAGGATATGCTGGGCGGCTAACTCCTCTCCCTTGAAGGGAGAGGATAGCGCAGCTGGCTAGCGGAGCTTGGAGACACCCCAACCCTCTCCCGCAAGGGGAGAGGGAGTCACTCCCCGAACACCCTCTTAAAAATCGCGTCGACATTCTTGAGGTGGTAATCGAGGTCGAACAGCGCCTCGAGATCGTCGGCTGACAGGCGCGAGGTAACTTCGGGGTCGCCTTTCAGTAGCTCGCGAAGCGACAGCTCGCCGTCCGATTCCCACACCTTCATCGCGCTCCGCTGGACCAGCGCGTACGCGTCCTCCCGGCTTAGCCCTGCCTGCGTCAGCGCCAGCAATACCCGCTGCGAGTGGACAAGGCCG
>DASTIF010000014.1:0-9527 GCA_035717805.1 Sphingomicrobium sp. | reverse complement strand
GCAAGCCTCGACCTCGGCATCGACTGGGGCGACATCGATCTCGTCGTCCAGATGGGGGCGCCAAAGGGCAGCTCGCGGCTGTTGCAGCGGATCGGCCGCTCCAACCACCGGCTCGATGAGCCGAGCCAAGGAGTTATCGTGCCGGGCAACCGCTTCGAATATCTCGAGGCTCGAGCCGCGCTCGACGCGATCGACGCCGGCGAGCTCGACCCCGAGACCTTTCGTCCCGGAACGCTCGACGTCCTCGCCCAACATATCCTGGCGATCGCCTGCGCGGCGCCGTTCGATCCCGAACAGCTGTTGGCTGAAATCCGGTCGGCGTCTCCCTATGCCGAGCTGAATCGCGAGACCTTCGAGGAGGTGCTCGGCTTCATCTCGACCGGCGGCTATTCGCTCAACGCCTACGACCGGTTCCGGCGGCTGGTCCGGGACCCCGACGGCCGCTGGCGTATCGCCAGGCCGGCCGTCGCCGCGCAGCACCGGCTCAACGCCGGCGTGATCGTCGAGCAGCCGCTGCTCACCGTCCGGTTCCGCGGCGGGCGCAGGCTCGGCACCATCGAGGAAGGCTATGCCTCGACCCTCGCTCCCGGCGACCATTTTTATTTCTGCGGGCTCAGCCTCGAGGTGGAGCAGTTCAAGGACACCGACATCATCGTCCACGCCTCGTCGAAGCGCGCGCGGATCGTCACCTACGGCGGGCAGCGCATGTCGATGTCGACCCATCTCGCCAACCGGGTCCGCCACATGCTCGCCGACCGCAACGACTGGCGGCGATTTCCCGACGACGTCCGCGACTGGCTGGAAGTGCAGGACCGCCGGTCGCGAATTCCCGAACCCAACGAGCTTCTGGTCGAAACGTTCGAGCATGAGAAGCTCCATTACATGGTCGCCTACAGCTTCGAAGGCTGGAACGCGCACCAG
The DNA here is from genome assembly GCA_035717805.1 of Sphingomicrobium sp. Lineage (GTDB taxonomy): Bacteria > Pseudomonadota > Alphaproteobacteria > Sphingomonadales > Sphingomonadaceae > Sphingomicrobium. Next base: position 8,606 of record DASTIF010000014.1, on the reverse strand, counting down.
TCGCTTGGAATGCTGATCACCCGGCGAATGGAGAGCGCCGGCCTAAAGCCGCTCGGCTTCGTCGCCAACGATTACGGGCTCGCCTGCTATGGGATCGAGCCGATCCGCGATCCGCAATCGCTCTTTTCGCCCGACATATTGGAGCGCGAGTTCGTCGAATGGGTCGAGAACAGCTATTTGCTCAAGACCGCCTTCCGCGAAGTGGCGGTGATCGGCGGGCTGGTCGAGCGCCAGCATCCGGGCCGCCGCAAGACCGGGCGGCAGGTGAGCTTTTCGACCGACCTCATCTACGACGTGCTTCGCCGCTATGAGCCGGAGCACCTGCTTTTGCGCGCGGCGTGGGACGACGCGCGGGCGCGCATGACGGAGCTTGGGCGGCTGGTCCGGCTGGTCGACCGGGCGGCGGCGACCATGGTTCATGTGAAAGCCGATCGGATCACGCCGATGGCGGTTCCGCTGATGGTCATAGTCGGCCGCGAGGCGCTACCCTCGGGCGCGGAGGCGGACGAGACCTTGCTGATGCAGGCCGAGCAGCTGGCCGACGCCGCGATGCAATTATAGCGATTGCGGTTGCCGCACCGGCCCCCGTCTGCGACTCCTCGGGCCGATGCGCTATTTTCTCGACACCGAATATAACGGAATCGGCGGCGCGCTGCTCAGCCTCGCGCTCGTCCCGGATGAAGGCGAGGAGCTCTATCTCACCTTGAAGACGGACGAGCCGCTGCTCGAATGGGTCGAGCAGCATGTCATTCCCTATCTCGACATGGTGCCCGAGCAAATGGCCTGGCCGAGAATGGCGCGCGGCGACGCCGCCGACGCGCTCGAGCGCTATTTGCGCCACGACGAGGCGGCCGTGATCGTCGCCGACTGGCCGGAGGATATCGCGCAATTCTGCAATCTGCTGGTCACAGGCCCCGGCGACATGGTCGAGCTGCGCGACCTCACCTTCCGGCTTCTGCCGCTGACCAATTTCAGCACCGCGGCGAACAGCAAGGTGCCGCACAACGCGCTCCACGACGCGCGGTCGCTTCGAGACCACTATCGGAGCATGGAATAGCACATTAAGGGTCGTCCATGGTTCCCCTTTCGTTCGCAGGCGAAACGTTTTCGCCATCCGCGGCCGGAGTGCTCTTCTGGCCGACGCGCCAGGCGCTTTTGGTCGCCGATCTGCATCTCGAAAAAGCGAGCTGGTTCGCCCGGCTCGGGCAGTTTCTCCCGCCTTATGATTCGCATGCGACCCTGACCGCGCTCGCCGCCGAGGTCGAACGGACCGGCGCCAGACGCCTCTACTGCCTCGGCGACAGCTTCCACGACCGGTTCGGCTGCGACCGGCTTCCCGCCGACTCGCGCGCGATCCTTCTCGAAATGACCGGCCGGTTGGAATGGACGTGGATCGTCGGCAATCACGATCCGGGGTTCGCCGACCATTGCGGAGGGACCATCGTCGAGGAAGTCGAGCTTGGCGGGATACTGCTCCGTCACGCGGCCGATCCCGCGGAGACGCGCCCCGAAATCTCCGGCCATTTCCACCCCAAGCTTCGAGTCAGCCTCAACGGCCGGCGGATTTCGCGGCGCTGCTTCGTCGCTTCGGAGAAAAAGCTGATCCTTCCGGCTTTCGGAGCGCTGACCGGCGGGCTCGACGCAAGCCATCCCGAGATCGCCCGAGCGGTGAGCGGCGAGGCGGTCGCGCTGGTGCCCGTAGCCGACCGGCTGCTCCGCTTTCCGCTAGCGGCCTAGGCAGGTCCTGAGCTCGATCGCGATCGCCCCGCTCGGGCTCAGCAGCAACCGCGCCGTCCCCGCCCGCCGCTTGCCGAAGGTCGCCGCCTGAAGCTCGTTGCGGGCCGCGTGCCGGTCGAAATCATAGCCCAGGGAATCCGCCTGGCCTTTCAACCGGTCGAGATGATCGTCGAGATTGGCGATCCCCTCGTCGGGATCGAATTGCATGATTTCCTCGAGGTCCGGCCCCGGCGCGTCGGTCATTGCCCTTCCATCGCCGCGACAGCCGACGAGGACAACCCCATTTGCGCTTGGCCCCTGCTTCTCTAAACCCCGGGCCATGAACGCAACCGGCTCAATCCTGCTCGCCGTCGCGGTCGCCGCGCTCGCCGCGTCCGCCCCGGCCCAGACCATCGATTCGCGGACCATGGCGCGGATCGACCGCATTCTGAAGAAAACGCCGCTTATCGACGGCCACAACGACTTGCCGGAGCAGCTTCGCGAGAATTACGCGATGAGCGTCGAGGGGCTGGCGCGAGATTCCGACCAGCGGCAACCGCACCCGCTGATGACCGACATTGAGCGGCTTCACCAGGGCCGCGTCGGCGGGCAATTCTGGTCGGTCTATATCGACGCGGCCGTCCACGGCGACGAAGCCATCCGCCAGACGATCGAGCAGATCGACATCGTCGACCGGCTGGTCAAAGCCTATCCCGACGACCTGGAACTGGCCCGCACCGCCGACGACGTGGTTCGAATCCACCGCGACGGAAAGATCGCCTCGATGATGGGGATCGAGGGCGGCCACCAGATCGACGGAAGCCTTGCCGCGCTTCGCCAATTCTACCGCCTCGGCGCGCGCTACATGACGCTGACCCATTTCAAGAACAATGAATGGGCCGACAGCGCGACCGACGATCCCGAACATCACGGGCTGACCGATTTCGGGCGAACCGTCGTCCACGAGATGAACCGGCTCGGAATGCTGGTCGATCTCAGCCACGTGTCGCCCGAGACGATGCGCGACGCGATCGAGGCGTCGAAGGCGCCCGTGATTTTCTCGCACAGCGACGCCCGCGCCTTGTCGGACCATCCGCGCAACGTTCCCGACGACATTCTCCGGATGCTGCCCGCGAAAGGCGGCGTGGTGATGGTCAATTTCTACACCGGCCATTTGTCGGAACCGTACCGCTTGTGGGCGGGCGAGCGCGCGGCGGAGCGGGCACGGCTGAACTCGCTGCTCGAAGGCCAGCCGGAAATTCGCGCCGCCAGGCTCGACGCATGGGACAAGGCCCACCCCGCCCCGCAAGCGGATATTGGCCTGATCGCCGATCATATCGAGCATGTCGTCGAGATCGCGGGTCACGACCATGTCGGGCTGGGCGGCGACCTCGACGGGATCGGATACGAGGACGCTCCGCCCGGAATGAACAGCGTCGCCGGCTATCCCCTGCTGTTCGCCGAGTTGATCCGCCGCGGGTGGAGCGATACCGACCTTCGCAAGCTGGCCGGGGAGAACGTGCTTCGTGCGCTTCGCCAGGCCGAAAAGGTGGCGGCGAGCATGCAAGACGAGCCGCCCTCGCTTGCGACTCTCCAGCAATGAGCGAGCCACCGCTCAAGGCCGCGATCACGCCGGTCACGCCACTGCAGCAGAATTGCACCTTGCTGTGGTGCACGAAGACTCTGCGCGCCGCCTTCGTCGATCCCGGCGGCGACCTGCCGCGCCTGAAAGCCGCCGCCGAACAGGCGGGCGTGACGGTCGAGAAGATCCTGCTGACTCACGGCCATATCGACCATGCCGGCCAGGCCGGGGTTCTCGCGAAAGAGCTCGGCGTTCCCATCGAAGGGCCGCACGAAGCCGACCGCTTCTGGATCGCCCGGCTGGACGACGACGGGCGGCAATGGGGCCTTCCGGGCGAGCCGTTCGAGCCCGACCGCTGGCTCCGGGACGGCGATGAGGTCACCGTCGGCGAGATCGTTCTCGGCGTCCGCCATTGTCCCGGCCATACGCCGGGCCATGTCGTCTTCCACCACCCGCAATCGAAGCTGGCGATCGTCGGCGACGTCCTGTTCAAAGGCTCGATCGGCCGCTGGGATTTCCCGATGGGCGATCACGCCCGGCTGATCGAATCGATCACGCAAAAGCTCTGGCCGATGGGCGGCGATACCGCCTTCATTCCCGGCCACGGCCCGATGTCGACCTTCGCCCACGAACGCGCGACCAATCCGCTGGTCGGCGATACCGTCCTCGCCGCCGTCTGACTCGCACCGCCTTGCGCTTCGCGGCACTTTCGCTATAGGAGCGCCCGGTTCGCGACGATCCGGCCGCCGCCTCGGGTACGCCCGTTGAAATCAGGCACGGAATCGTCGCCAATTTTTTTGATACTTCCAGACAGGTGCCGGAATGGCTGTCCCTAAAAGAAAAACCTCGCCGTCAAAGCGCAACATGCGCCGCAGCCATCATGCGCTGAAAGCCAAGCAGTTCCAGGAATGCCCGAACTGCGGCGAATTGAAGCTGCCGCACAATCTTTGCGCCGCATGCGGCCACTATAACGGCCGCGAGATCACGTCGAGCGAGGCCTGACCGAAGGCTGACGGAGCGAGGCGCGAAAATGGCTGATCAAGGCCCGCGAATCGCCATTGACGCAATGGGTGGAGACAGCGGCCCGGAAGCGATGGTCGCCGGCGCCGCGCGCGCACTTCGCCGCGATCCGACCCTTCGTTTCCTCATTTTCGGTGACGAAACGCTCGTCCGCGAAAGGATCGAGGCGAACCCGAAGGTCGCCGGGTCGGTCGAGGTCGTCCACACCGCCGACGCCATCGCCGCCGACGAGAAGCCTAGCCAGGCGATCCGCCGCGCGCGCACCACGTCGATGGGCTTGGCGATCAGCGCGGTGAAGGACGGGCGTGCTGACGCGGCCGTCTCGGGCGGCAATACCGGCGCCCTCATGGCCATGTCGAAGCTTGCGCTCCGCACCATGCCGGGGATCGACCGCCCGGCGCTCGCCGCGGTTTTGCCGACGCTCGGAGACACCGACGTGGTCATGCTCGACCTCGGCGCCAACACCGAGTGCGACGCGCAGAACCTGGTCCAGTTCGCGGTCATGGGCGCGGCCTATGCGCGCACCGGCATCAAGATCGACAATCCGCGGGTCCGCTTGCTCAATATCGGCACCGAGGAACTGAAAGGCACGGACGAGCTGAAGGAAGCGGCCTCGCTTCTTCGCGAAGCCGATTATCTCCCCTTCCGGTTCGATGGATTCACCGAGGGCGACCAGCTCTCGCGAGGCAATATCGACGTCGTGGTGACCGACGGCTTTTCGGGCAATATCGCTCTGAAAACCGCCGAAGGCACCGCGCGCTTCGTCACCGACTTGCTTCGGCGGGCATTCAAGAGTTCGCTCCGATCGAAGGCCGGGTTCGCGTTGTCGCGGCCGGCCCTGAACCTTCTGAAGGTCCACCTCGACCCCAACAACCACAATGGCGCGGTTTTCCTCGGCCTAAACGGCCTGGTGGTGAAGAGCCACGGAAGCGCCAACCCCAAGGGCGTCGCCAACGCCATCAGGGTCGCGTCGCGGATGGTTCGCAACGATATCACCCGCAAGATCGGCGACGACCTCGACAATTTCCGCGCCCACGCCTTCAACCACGAGGAAGCATGATGCCGATGCGCTCGGTCGTCGCGGGTATTGGCTCGGCGCTTCCCAAACGCCGGATCGACAATGACGAGCTCGCCGAGACCGTCGACACCTCCGATCAGTGGATCGTGGAGCGGACCGGTATCCGGAGCCGCTATGTCGCCGGCGAAGGCGAAACCACGGCGACCCTGGCGCGCGATGCGGCGCTAAAGGCGCTCGACGACGCCGGACTGGAGTCCGCCGATATCGGCCTGATCGTGCTTGCGACCGCCACGCCCGACCAGACCTTTCCGTCGTCTGCGACAAAGGTCCAGGCGATGCTGGGGATCGACGATTGCATCGCTTTCGACGTCCACGCGGTGTGCACCGGCTTCCTCTACGCGCTCACGGTCGCCGATTCGATGCTTCGCTCCGGCTCCGCGAAGGCGGCGCTTGTGATCGGGTCGGAAACGTTCAGCCGGATCCTCGACTGGGAAGACCGGGGGACCTGTGTGCTGTTCGGCGACGGAGCGGGCGCGCTGGTCCTGAAAAGCGAGGAGAGCGAGAGCGGAATCCTCGCCACGCGCCTCCACGCTGACGGCCGCCACAACGATCTGTTGTTCGTCGACGGCGGTCCGTCGACGACCGGCACCGTCGGAAAGCTCAGGATGAAGGGCCGCGAGGTGTTCCGCCACGCCGTCGTCAACCTCGCCGAGGTTCTGACCGAGGTGCTGGAGGCTGCGGGCCTGAACGCCGCGGACGTGGACTGGGTCGTCCCGCACCAGGCCAACGCCCGGATCCTGGACGCAACATCGAAGAAACTGGGCCTTCCGCCGGAGAAGGTCGTGGTCACGGTTGACCGCCACGCGAACACCTCCGCGGCCTCGGTTCCGCTGGCCTTCGACACCGCCGTTCGCGACGGCCGGATCAAGCGCGGCGACATAGTCGTGCTTGAAGCGATGGGCGGTGGCTTTACATGGGGAGCGGCAGCGCTCAAATATTGAAAAATTTGGGAATTCGGCCAATGTCGAATTGCCGACACGACACAATTCCGTTACGGCAGTGTAACCGGGATTTTAACGATATCGAATGGGGGCGGGAGACTTTCAATGGCCGACTTGGGAATCGCACGGATCGATCGGGAGCCGGGCCTTGCGGGCACGCTCACTCGGGCCGATCTGGCCGATGTCGTCCACCGCAAGCTTGGCCTGTCGAGGGCAGAATCGGCCCAGTTCGTCGAGCGGGCGCTTCACCACATGTGTCACGCCCTCGCCGAAGGCCAGAACGTCAAGATTTCGGGCTTCGGCAGCTTCATCCTTCGCGACAAGGGTCAGCGCATCGGCCGCAACCCGAAAACGGGGGTCGAAGTGCCGATCGCGCCGCGCCGGGTCATGACGTTCCGCGCCAGCCAGATCCTGCGCGACACGATCGCCAAATAGGCGGGACGTGGCGGCGGAGAAATCTCCCGGCGCCTTCAAGACGATCGGCGAGCTTTCCGCGGAGCTCGGCGTCGCCCAGCACATCCTTCGCTATTGGGAAACCAAATTCCCGCAGTTGCGGCCGCTCCAGCGCGCCGGCAACCGCCGCTATTATCGCCCGGACGACGTCGAGCTCGCGAGGCGCATAAACAGGCTTCTCAACGAGGAAGGCTATACGGTTCGCGGAGTCCAGAAAGTACTCCGCCAGCGCGGCGGCGGGGCCGACGAAACCCTTCCGGAAATGGCCGCCGATTATCAGCCGCACGAAGCAGAGCCGGCGCGCGAGAAGGGATCGCGCGTGGACGTGGAACGCCTAGTCGCGATCCGCGACCGGCTCGCTACGGCGCTTCTCGACTAGCTCACTCAGCGTCTCCGGCTCCAGCCGCGCCCGGACGCGATCGATGGCCTGATCGAGCGGAAGGCGGCTCACCGTCACTTCCGGAGGAAATGCGCGAAGTAGCCGTGACGGCATCGCCGCCGAGAGGATGACGAACACGCCCCGGTCCCCCTGGCGCCGGATCAGCCGGCCGAAAGCCTGGGCCAGGCGCGCCCTGACTACGCGGTCGTCATAGGCGCTTCCGCCGCCGGCCATGCGCCGGGCCGCGTGGAGCACTGTCGGGCGCGGCCAGGGCACGCGCTCCATGACCACCAGCCGAAGCGAATCGCCCGGAACATCGACTCCGTCGCGAAGCGCGTCGGTGCCCAGCAGCGAGGCCCTCGGATCGTCGCGGAAGATATCGACGAGGGTTCCCGGATCGATCGGGTCGACATGCTGGGCGAGAAGCGGCAGGCCCGCGCGCGCCAGCCGGTCGGCGATCCGGGCGTGCACGGTCTTGAGGCGCTGAATCGCGGTGAACAGGCCGAGCGTGCCTCCGCCCGCGGCCTCGATCAGCCGCGCATAGGCGCCGGCGAGCGCGGCGAGATCGCCCTGGCGGATATCGGTGACGATCAGGACTTCGGAGCAGGCGCCGTAATCGAACGGGCTGTCCGCTTCGAACCGGTCGGCGCCGCCCGCCAGATGCGCCGCGCCGGTCCGCTGCTCGGCGGTCTCCCAGCCGTCGCCGCCGCGCAAGGTCGCCGAAGTCACCAGGACTCCCTGGGCGGGCTTGAGCACCACCTCGGCCAGCGGCCGCGTCGGATCGAGCCAGCGCCGGTTGATGGCGACGTCATATTCGCGGCCGTCGACCCGCTCGACCGCTAGCCAGTCGACGAAATCGGGGTCCGCGGCCCCGCCTATCCGTGCCAGCAACGCGCCCCAGGCCAATAGAGTCTCGCGCCTCCAGCCCAGCCCGTTGATCGCTCCCTCTACGCGCGCCCGCGCCTGCGAATCGAGCCAGTCTGGCGCATCCTCGAGCACGGCCTCCAGCCTGCGACCCAGAATTGCGAGCGGCTTTTGCAGGGCCTCGAGCGCTTCGTGCGCAGCTGCGGCTTTCGCGACCAGCGCACCGTCCGGTTCGGCAAGCTCGGTTTCGAGCCCGTAACCGGCATCCTGGGCTCTCGATCTCGCATAGACGGTCCCGCGAACCTCTCCGAGCAATGCCTCGATCGGGCCGAACGGCGTGCCTTCGGCGAGCCTCGCCAGCCAGCTGTCCGACGGAAGCGCCTGCGCAGCCGCGATCGCGCGTTCGAGCGCGGCGGCGCCTTCATCGTCATAGGATGCGACGTCCATCAACCGCGCCGCCAGCCCGCGCCTTCTGCCGCGTGACCGCCCTTCCGGACCGACGATCCAGCGCCGAAGCTCGATCGCCTCCTGCCCGCTCAAAGCGACCGCGAAGGTCGAATCCGCGGCATCGAA
>DASTIF010000013.1:0-4157 GCA_035717805.1 Sphingomicrobium sp. | reverse complement strand
TTGCCGATCCGCGAAGCCATGGACGCCGCCTAGCCCTTGACGCGCGCTTGCGCGACTCGCCGCATCGTGTTTGACTTGGTTCGGAGTGGGGTCCTGTGCGCGTGACTTCGGGGGAGGCATGCAATGACCAGGAACAAGCTGATTCTATTTGTCGCTTTGATGCCGGTTGCAGTCGGCGCGTGCAGGCAGCAGGTCAAACCGGATCGAGCGGCCATCGAACAGCAGCTTCGAGACAATGAGGCGCGGTGGAACCGCGCTTACGCGAACCATGACGCAAGGGCGCTCGCGGGCCTTTATGCCGACGATGCAGCGCTCGCCAATCCAGGCGCACCTCTCGTCACCGGCAAGGACGCCATCGCGAGGGAGACCGCGGCGTTCGCGGCCGATCCCGGCCTGTCCGTCGAATTCGGTGCCGACCGTGTCCAGGTCGCCAGGTCGGGCGATCTGGCCTACACGCGGGGCCATTACACGATGACCATGACCGACCCTTCCACCGGGCAGCCGGCGACAAGCAACGGCAATTATCTCACCGTTTGGCAAAGGCAGCGCGACGGTAGGTGGAAGGCGGTCGAAGACTTCATTACGCCTGGACCGGAAATCCGGGACAAAGCTGCACAATAAGGGATTCGAACACCATCGCCGCACGCCGCGCACCGGCGGCTTGGTTCTCGCGCCCAATTCCAGTAAGTTGGCGGTTCAAGCCTTCAGAGGAGAAATTCGAGAAAATGCGCCTGATCAGACTCGCCTATTTGATTTCCGCCGCCGCGATCGCCGCCGGACCGGTTGCGCTCAGCCCCGCGGCAGCCGCCACCCAGTCCGAGGTTCAACCTGGTATGCAGGTCGTCGACCCGAACGGCGGGGCGGTCGGAATGGTCATCGCGGTCAAGGATGACATGCTCATCCTCAAGACCGACAAGCATGAGCTGCAGCTGCCACTAAGCTCGTTCACCGCGAGCGAGGGCAAGCTCCTGTTCGGAATGACCGCCGCCCAGCTCAATGCCGAAGCCGACCAGCAGATGGCCGCCGCGCAGGCAGCCGTTGTCGTCGGAGCCCAGGTCTATGGCAGCGACGGCACGCTCGCCGGCCAGATCGACGCCGTCGACGATTCGCTCGTCACCATCAAGCTGGCCAGCGGCTCGACGGTGCGCCTGCCCCGTTCGGGCGTCGCCGGAAGCGACAATGGTGCCGTGCTTGGAGTGACGACCGCCCAGCTCAACGCGCTCGCCACGCAGGCGACCGCGAGCGAGGAGCCCGCGACTGCCCCTCCGGCGTCTGCTGATGAGCATGCCGCCGCCGAACCGGCCACGGCCGCGGCGCAACCGGCCGAGAGCGAATAGTTCGCCCGGCCATCCGAATCGAACGGAATGGCCCGGGGCAAGATTCGAATAGGTATCGGTGGATGGATCTACCCGCCATGGCGCGGGTCCTTCTATCCACCGGACCTGCCCCAGCGCAGCGAGCTTGAATACGTCTCGCGCCAATTCGGTACGATCGAGATCAACGCGACCTTCTATGGCCGGCAGAGCCCGAAAAGCTGGCAGTCCTGGGCGGATTCCGTTCCCGACGGCTTCCAGTTCGCAATCAAGGGCTCGCGTTATTGCGTGACCCGCCCGAAGCTCGCCGACGCCCGCGAAGGCCTCGGAGTCTATTTCGCCCAGGGGATGGCCGCGCTCGGCGACAAGCTCGGCCCTGCCCTGTGGATGCTCGCCGCCCGCCGCCAGTTCGACGAGAAGGACATCGCCGGCTTTTTCGATGCGCTTCCGCCGGAGCTGGATGGCATCAAGCTCCGCCACGCCATCGAACCGCGACACGAAAGTTTCCGCGACGAGCGTTTTTTCGCGCTTTGCCGGAAGCATGACGTCGCCCTTGTCTTCGGCGACGACGAGGAATTCCCGTGCATCGAGGCCGATACGGCGAGCTTCGCTTATGCACGCCTCCAATGCATGAAAGAGGACGTGGCCACCGGCTACCCGGAAGCCAAACTCGACGAGTTCGCCAGGCGCGTGAAGCGCTGGGCCGACGACGGTCGCGACGCCTATGTTTTCATGATCAACGGCGCGAAGGAGCGCGCGCCGGCGGCCGCGCTGGCCCTGCAGGAGCGGCTTCGCTAAGCATCGCGTCGATGCGCACCGACAGGCAGCCGATACGGATTTCCCTCATCGCCCCCAATGGGCGGATGGGACAGGCGCTCGCTGAGGCGGCGGAGCAGGACCCGGATTTCGCGATCGATCAGGATCACGCCGACATTCTTGTCGACTTTTCCGTCCCCGAAGCTCTCCAGCAAAGCCTCGACAGGGCAGTCACCGCCGCTGCCCCGATCCTGATCGGTACGACCGGGCTCGACGAGCTTGCGGGCAAGCGCATCGATGAGGCGGCCAGGACCATCGCGGTTCTTCGTGCCGCCAACACGTCGCTGGGAGTTGCGGTCCTCTCGGACCTGGTCGAGCGCGCGGCGCGGGCGCTCGGCGACGGTTGGGACATCGAAATCCTCGAAATGCATCACCGCGGCAAGGCCGATGCCCCTTCGGGGACGGCGCTCGCACTCGGCGAAGCGGCGGCGGCCGGCCGCGGCCTGCCTATGCACGCCGAACGCGGACGCGACGGCACCGGCCTCAAGCGCCGACAAGGCGCCATCGGCTTCGCGTCCCTGCGTGGCGGTAGCGTGGCCGGTGAGCATGACGTGATCTTCGCTGGCCCAAACGAAAGGCTGATCCTCTCGCACCGGGCGGAAAACCGGATGATCTTCGCTCGCGGGGCGCTTGCCGCTGCGCGCTTCCTCGTCGGCAAACCGGCCGGCCTCTATTCGATGCGCGACGTCGTCGATTCGTTGTGAAGAAGGCCGACGTGTTCGAATTCTTCCGCCGTCTGGCGGAGGACAATCCCTCGCCCACGACCGAGCTCGACTACACCAACCCCTACACGCTCCTGGTGGCGGTCGTCCTGTCTGCCCAGGCGACGGACGCCAGCGTCAACATCGCGACCCGGGACCTGTTCGAGCAGGTGAAAACGCCCGAGCAGATGGTCGCTCTCGGCGAGGACAAGCTTCGCGACCAGATCAAGACGATCGGACTGTTCAACACCAAGGCGAAGAACGTCATCGCGCTGTCGGAGGCGCTGATTGAGAATTTCGCCAGCGAGGTGCCGAAGACCCGCGAAGAGCTTCAAAGCCTGCCCGGCGTCGGCCGCAAGACCGCCAACGTGGTGCTCAACACCGCATTCGGCGAAGAGACGTTCGCGGTCGACACGCACGTGTTCCGGGTCGGCAATCGCACCGGACTGGCGCCCGGAAAGAACCCCGACGAAGTCGAGGCGAAGCTCGAGAAGATCGTGCCGCAGCCGTTCCGCCGCGACGCCCATCACTGGCTGATTCTTCACGGCCGCTACGTCTGCAAGGCGCGAACGCCCGAATGCTGGCGCTGCGTCGTCGCCGATTTGTGCCGCTACGAGCCGAAGACGCCGGCGCCCAAGGCTAAATCCAGCGCCGCTCGAAGCGCGAGCCCAGAGTCGTCAAAAGCTCGTACTGGCTGAGACCCGAGGCCTCGGACGCCGTCGGCAGGTCGTAGTCGATCTCGACCCAGTCGCCTTCCTGGAGGTCCGTAGCCGCGCCGCAGCCGAGTGCGATCAGGTCCATCGAAACACGCCCCAGGACCGGCAGAGCGAACTCGCCCGCGAACGCGCTTCCGCGCGACGAAAAACCGCGCAGATAGCCATCGGCATAACCGATATTGACGATCGCCGCGTCGGTGTCGGCCGGAGCCACGAAGGTTGCGCCATAGCCGCAGCTTTCGCCGATCCGAATGATCCGCCGCTGGACGACTTGCGCCTCGACGCGCGCGACCTGGCGAATATTCCCCTGCGCCTCCCGCCTCGGGATTCCGCCGTAGAGCGCGAGCCCGGGGCGAACGAGGTCGAAACTGTAGTCGCGGCCTAGGCAGATCCCGGCGGAATTGGCGAGGCTGTAACGCCTCGCGGGAACGGATGCCGCCACCGCGCGGAAGGCATCGAGCTGGCGCCCGTTCATCTTCGAATCCTCGTCGGCGCAGTCGAGGTGGCTGTGCAGCGTATCGATCGAGAGGCCGTCGAGCGCGTCAAGTTCGTCCGGCCGCAGGCCGAGCCGGTTCATGCCGGTGTCGACCATCACGTCGGCGGGCCGGTCG
>DASTIF010000012.1:0-16176 GCA_035717805.1 Sphingomicrobium sp. | reverse complement strand
GCGCGGCTTTTCCAGTTGATCGCTCATCACTCTCTCCTACCAGGCGAACGCGAAGGCCCGCCGCCGCGATCCGGCTAGAAAGGGAAATATATCTGGATCGCGATCACCGCCGCCGCCCAGGTGAGCAGGTTGAGCGGAATTCCGACCTTGATAAAGTCGAGATAATTATAGCCGCCCATTTGATAGACAATGACGTTGGTCTGATAGCCGAACGGCGTCGCGAAGGCGGCGCTCGCGGCGATCATGATCGCGACGAGGAAGGGGCGCGGACTGACCCCGAAGGCCTCGGCCATCGACACCGCGATGGGAGTGAACAGCACCGCAACCGTGGCGTTGGACAATAGCTCGGTGGCGAACAGGGTCACGCCATAGAGGATGATCAGCGCCAGAACCGGGCTCATGTTGTGCATCGATCCGATGAGCGCATTGGTCGCCTCGCTAGCGAGGCCGGTCTCGTCGAGCGCGATTCCGAGGACGACCATCCCGGCGATGAGCATCAGCACTTCGGGACGAAGCCCGCGATAGGCTTCGTCGGCGGTGATCACCCGCATGATGATGAGCAGCACCGCCCCGGCAAAGGCGCAGGCGGCGATGGGCGCGACGTTGAGCGCGGCGAGCACGACAACCCCGACAAAGACGATCGACGAAAGAAGCGCCGCGACCGGACGGAGCACCACCGTCTTTGCGAACGGCTCCGCCGATCCGATCAGGCCGCCGGTGAGGCCCGGGGCGTAAAAGCCCTGCGATTGCTCGACCGCCTCGTCCGTGGAAACGCCGCCATTGGTTTCGCCGGTCCTGATCAGCCTGGTGCTGAACAGCATGAGATAAAGGCCGCCGACAATCGCCACGACGATTCCCACCGGGGTGATTTCGAAAATGCCAAAGCGCGGCTGGCCGGCGACCGAGGCCATGTCGTTGACCAGAAGGTTGGTCGAGGTGCCGATCAGGGTGCAGCAACCGCCCAGAACCGCGGCATAGGACAAGGGTATCAGATAGCATTTGGGCGAGCGGTTGAGCGACTTGGCGACATCGCGCACCACGGGCGCCCCAAGCACGACGATCGGCGTGTTGTTGAGAAATGCCGAAGCCGCTCCGAGCACGGCGATTATGACCCACAGGCCAGCTGTCCCGATCCGCCGGCAGAGACCGACCATTCGCCCGATCGCCGCATCGAGAAGCCCCGACAACTCCATGGCATAGGCGATGACGAACAGGGCCGCGAGCGCGATGATGGCAGGGCTGGCGAAAGCGCCCTGGACCTCGACCGGCCTGACGACTCCCATCATCAAAAGGAAAGCCGCGCCGGTAAGCGCGACGACGTCGGCCCTGAGCTTGTCCCAGATCAGCGCCGCGACGACCGCGGCCAGCACCACCAATGTCGCGACTTGTTCAAAGGTCACAATTCACCGTCGCTTGGATCCCAGGGGCCATCATTCGCCGATAATCGCGCTTCGGCCAAGCTTGCGGTGGACTTTTGGCATCAAGATTGTGCTATCCCCTTCTGGATGCCGACGATGCGCAAGACGATGTCAGCGGCCGGTATAGTCGCGTTCCTGATGACCTGCGCCTGCGGCCGCGATGCCACGGACGAGGCGTCGAATACCGCCAATGCAGCGGATCGGCAGGTTGTTCCGCAAGCGCCGATCCCGGTGCTCCAGCCGGCACTGACCCGCGAGCAGCTGATCCTCGCGGCAATTCGCGCCGCGAGCGACTTCGCCGGCGGGATCGACGATTCCAAACGCCAGAAGGCGCTCGCCGGAAAGAAGTTCGAGTTCAGGGCGCGTTTCGGTTGCGACGCGCCGGACGGAAAAGCCGAAGCCGGGCCTTTCGGCTGGTCCTTCGACAAGGAAGCGCGCACGCTCAAGGTGCGTGCAACGCTCAGCCTGTCAGGCGAGGATTCGCCGGTGAAGTCGCTGTCTGGCGAGAACGTCGAAGCCGTCGAAGGTTTCTGGCTTCGTCGTCCGTGGATGCTTGCGGCTTCCTGCCCGAGGCCAGTGCCGGTGACACAGCCCGCTGGCGAGAAGCCTGCAAAGGACGAGCCCGCAAAGCAAGCACCAGCCCCGGTCATCGAGCCCGCCGAAACGCGCCAGATCGGCATCGCGCAATTTTTCAGCGGCACCGACCCGCGGACCTTGCGGCGGTCGGGACGGCCTTACCAGGCGACCGAAAAGCTCGACGAGGACGATACGCCGACCGGAGGGTTCGATCTGGTGCTGACCGGACGGCTAAAGGCGCTTGCGGATGGACGAGTGATTGCCTGCACGTCCGCAACAGGCGGCCCGCCGGCCTGCGTCATCTCCGTCGAGTTCGGACGGGTTTCGATCGAACGCGCCGACACGAACGCCGAGCTCGCCCATTGGGGCGCGGGCTGAGCCAGCGGACGTGACTCTGTACAGGCTCGGCGAGGCGGTTCCGGCGCTGGCTGAAGGCGCCTGGGCGGCGCCGTCCGCCGACCTGATCGGCGACGTTAGGCTCGGCGCCCGTGCCAGCGCCTGGTTCGGTGCGGTCATCCGCGCCGACAACACGCCCATTCTGATTGGCCAAGAAAGCAACATCCAGGACGGCGCGATCGGTCATTCCGATCCCGGAGCGCCGCTGACCATTGGGGCCCGGGTGACGATCGGGCACCAGGCGATCGTCCACGGCTGCACGATCGGCGACGATTGCCTGATCGGAATGGGCGCGCGGATCCTCAACAATGCCGTGCTCGGACCCGGATGCCTGGTGGGCGCGGGTGCGCTGATCACCGAAGGAAAGGCGTTCGCCGGCGGAAGCCTGATCGTCGGCGCTCCGGCCCGCGTGGTGCGGCCCCTGACGGACGAAGAGAAAGCCGCGATCCGTCTGTCGGCCGCCCATTATGCCGAAAAGGCGGCGCGCTACGCGGCTGCGCTCGAGCGCGTCTAGACCTGCGCTCACGCGGCGCTAAAGCTGCCTTCATTCCAATGTGGCAAGTCTTCCAATTTCCGCTCTGTCCCTTTTCACGCAAGGTCCGGCTGGTGCTGGCCGAGAAAGGCGTGGCCCACGAGCTCGTGCGCGAGAATCCGTGGGAGCGGCGCGACGAGTTCATCGACCTGAACCCCGCGGGCGAGACTCCGGTCATGGTCGATCCGGATGCCGGCGTTACCCTGATCGGAAGCCAGCCGATCGTCGAATATCTCGACGAGACGGTGGACAAGATGCCGATGATCCACGGCAATGCCGCCCTTCGCGCCGAGATCCGCCGCCTGACCCTGTGGTTCGACGAGAAGCTCTATCGCGAGGTCGTCGAGCCGCTGATGAACGAACGGATGCGGAAGCGGCTGGTGAGCCGCGAAAGCCCCGACACGCGCATTCTCCGCGACGCAATGCGCATCGCCAACGGCCACCTCGATTATGTCGATTATCTGCTCGACCATCGCCGCTGGCTCGCAGGCCCGGGGCTAAGCCTCGCAGACTTTACCGCGGCCGCCCATCTGAGCGTCGTCGATTATCTGGGAGCGCTCGACTGGCGAGGCCACCAGCAGACCAAGGACTGGTATGCCGTCATGAAGTCGCGGCCCTGTTTCCGCCCGCTTCTCGGCGAGCGGATGGAGGTGATCGTGCCGCCCCAGCATTACGACAAGGTGGATTTCTAGGCGCGGCTATTGCGGCCGCAAACCATCTGCTAGGCACCGCGGGCGACCTGGGGAGGAGCATTTATGACCGTTGCCGACGCCACTCCGGATTTCGAGCAGGGCACTCACGACCGCGCGTTCCTCGGCCACCCGAAAGGGCTCGGCTACCTCGGCTTCACCGAGGCGTGCGAGCGCTTCTCTTATTATTCCATGCAGACGCTGCTCACGCTCTACATGGTCAATTATCTGCTTCTTCCGGGACGGATCGAGGGGGTCGCCGGGCTCGATTGGCTTCGGACGTGGCACTACGAAGGGCTCGAAGGCCAGCCGCTCTCCTCGGCGATCTTCGGCGATTATACCTCGCTGGTCTATCTCACCCCGATCATCGGCGGGATCGTCGCCGACCGGCTGACGGGGCGGAAGTTCGCGCTCATCTTCGGCGCGGTGGTCATGGCGATCGGCCATTTCCTGATGGCGTTCGAGGGCAGCTTCTTCTTCGCGCTTCTGGCGCTGATCATCGGCGTCGGCATGTTCAAGGGCAATATCGCGACGCAGGTCGGCGAGCTCTACGGCCCCAACGACCTGCGCCGGGCGATGGCGTTCCAGATTTTCTACATCTTCATCAACGTCAGCGTCATCGCCGCGCCTCTGGTTTCGGGCACGCTGGGGCAGGAAGTAGGCTGGCATTACGGCTTCGGCTGTGCCGGCGTCGTGATGGTCCTCGGGCTGTTCCTCTATCTGTCGGGCCAGCGTTATCTGCCGCCGGACAATCTGGAAGCGTCCGACAGGCGAACCGGCGTGGCATACCTTGCAGCCCTGATCGGAATTCCGGCGCTGGTGTTCCTCTGGATGGCGCTTTCGGACGTGCTGTTCGCCTCATGGGTGCAGGGGATTATCGTCAGCCTCGCATTGTTCGCAGGCCTGTATTGGCTCCTCGCGCACAAGCTCGACCGGGCCGACAAGGTCTCGGTGCTCGCCCTGTTCCTGCTCATCCCGGTGATGGCGATCTCGCTTCTCACCAACCAGGAAATCTTCAATGCCTATCTGGTCTGGGGCGACCAGCACTTCGACCTTAGGTACGGCGGCGTGACATTCCCGAGCAGCTGGCTGATCACGATCGACGCAGCGGTCAGCTTCACCATGCTCGTCGCGGTCGCCGCTTTCTGGAAATGGTGGGGCACTCGCCACCGGGAACCGGACGAGATCAGCAAGATGATCATCGGCAGCCTGTTCACCATCGGCGCGGGCCTGTGCCTGTTCATGGCCGCGCTGACCCAGCCGGCGGGCGGGAAGATCAGCCTCGCCTGGCCGATGGCGTTCGAGCTTTTGAACAGCATCGGCTTCGCGCACATCCTTCCGATCAGCCTCGCGCTCTTTTCCAAGGTCGCGCCAAAGGCGATCGGCGGCACGGTGATAGGCCTCTATTATTTGGCCTTCTTCATCGCCAACAAGGTCGTCGGGCAGATCGGCCAGCTCTATTCCTCGCTTCCGACCACCACCTTCTGGCTGATCCACGTCGCGAGCGCGGTCTTCGGACTGTTCGCCTTCGTCGTCTTCAAGATGGTGCTCGGAAAGCGGATGACCGCCGGGGTCGAGGAAGAGTCCGAAGCTTTGAGCTGAGGCAACATCGCTGCCGACCGGTCGTTTGAGCAACGTGGCGGACGTGGCGACAGAAGGTCTTCAGCACGCACTCGAGGCCGAGAGGCGGATCGAGCCGAACAGCAACATCCGCGCATCCTGGGAAGCGCTGATGAAAGAAGCGCGCGGCTGCACCCGCTGCGAGCTGTACAAATGCGGCACCCAGACCGTGTTTGGCGAAGGACCGCTCGACTCGAAGCTCGTGTTCGTCGGCGAGCAGCCGGGCGACCAGGAGGACCTGGCCGGGCGCCCGTTCGTCGGTCCCGCGGGCCAGCTGTTCGACGAGATGCTTGAGAAAGCGGGGGTCGACCGTTCGCAGACCTACGTCACCAATGCGGTCAAGCATTTCAAGTTCGTCCAGCGCGGCAAGCGGCGGATACATTCCAAGCCCGACGCCGGCGAAATCAGCGCGTGCAAATGGTGGCTGGAGCAGGAGCGCGAGTTGATCAAGCCGCCAGTCACTGTCGCCCTCGGCGCCACCGCGGCCCGCTCGCTGATCGGCAAGGTCGTGACGATCAGCAAGGTCCGGGGCCAGCCGCTGATGCTGGCGGACGGTTCCGAATGCTGGGTCACCACCCACCCGAGCGCGCTTCTGCGAATGCCCGAACCCGAGCGCCGCCGCGAAGCGCGCGAGATGTTCGTGAAGGACATGAAACGGGTGTGGAAGCGCGCCAGGGAGTTGGCGGCGTAACCCCTACTCCGCCGCCAGCAATGTCTCCGCTCCGCCGAGGTCCACCGACACAAGCCGGCTGACTCCCTTTTCGATCATGGTGACTCCGTAGAGCCGGTGCATCCGGCTCATCGTCACGGCGTTATGGGTGACGATCAGATAGCGGGTCTCGGTCTCGCGGGTCATCCGGTCGAGAAGGTCGCAGAAACGCTCGATATTGGCGTCGTCGAGCGGGGCGTCGACCTCGTCGAGAACGCAGATCGGCGCCGGGTTGGTAAGGAACAGAGCGAAGATCAGCGCGATGGCGGTCAGCGCCTGCTCGCCGCCCGACAGCAGAGTCAGGGTCGACAGCCTTTTGCCCGGAGGCTGTGCCATGATCTCCAGGCCTGCTTCCAGCGGATCGTCGCTTTCGACCAGCTCGAGATGCGCCTGCCCGCCTTCGAACAGGGTCATGAAAAGGCTCCGGAAATGATCGTTGACCTGCTCGAAGGCGGCCAGCAGCCGGACCCGGCCCTCGCGGTTGAGGCTTCCGATCGAGCCGCGCAGCCGGTGGATTGCCTGGGTCAGCTCCCCGGCTTCGGCCGCGCCGCGGGTCCGCTCCGCGTCGATCTCCGCGAGCTCCTGCTCGGCGACCAGATTGACCGGCCCGATCCGGTCGCGGTCGGCGGTCAGTTTCTCGAGCGTGGCGGATTCAGCTTCAGGGTCGCGCACCTCCGCCGGATCGAAGGCCATTTGCTCGGGAAGGCGCTGCGGAAGGCATTCGAACCGCTCGACGCAAATCCGCGCATATTCGGACCGGCGCGATTCCTGCGCCTCGGCGCGAGCTTGCGCGCCGGCGCGCCGCTCGCGCGCCGATGCCGAGGATTCGGACGCGGCGGAAACGGCAGCACTGGCAGCTGACAGAGTTTCTTCGGCAAGCTTCTCGGCGGCGAGCGCGTCCGAAAGCAGAGCTTCGCTTCCGGCGCTTTCCTTCTCGAGCGACGCGACCTGCTCATCGAGCTGCTCGGGCTGTCGCACCAGCTCCTGCTTTTCCTGGCGCAGCTGCTCGCCGCGCTCCTTCGCCTGCGACAGGCGCGAATCGGCGTCGGACTGCCGGCGGGACCATTCGGACTGCTCGCGGCCGGCGGCGGCATGGCGCTCGCGCGCCGCGGAAGTCTCGCGCGCCCGGGTCGCCGCTTCGGCGCGCTTGTCGGCGACGGCCTTGCCAGCGCCGCCGGCGGTTTGTCGAGCGGCGTCGACTTGGGCTTCGAGCTCGGCCGGATCGGCGAGCGCGGCAATCGCGCTTTCGGACACCGCGACCGAGTCATCGGCGGCCTTGGCAAGCGGGTTGAGGTCCGCAAGGCGAAGTTCGAGCGCGCTCCGCTGGGCCTGTGCCCGCTCGATCGCGGCGGAGGCGCTGTCGCTCGCCCGCTCCGCCTGGCGCATGTCGCGCTCGGCCAGTAGCGCCTGGGAACGCGCTGTCTCGGCTTGCTCGCGAAGCCGCTCGAGACGCTCCATCGTCGACCGCCGTGTGCCATCGCATTCGGTGACTTTCGCTTCGAGCGCCGGAAGCTGGCGCGCGAGGTCGGCGAACCGGTTCGCGCGGATCAAACGCTCGGCTGCAGCGGCACCGGCGCTTTCGGCAACGAAGCCGTCCCATCGCCGCATCCGCCCGTCGCGGGTGACGAGCCTCTGTCCGACAGCCAGCGGTTGACCCGTGTCGTCGTCGGCGACGCCCACCTGCCGGAGCCGGCGAACGAGCTGATCCGGCGCGCGGACATGATCGGCGAGGCATTCGACGCCTTCGGACAGCGGCGGGTCGTCGTCGGACGCCGCACTGCCCTGCCAGCGGCGTGCGCCTTCGGCGCCCAGCTCCGCCTCGGCATCGTCGCCGAGCGCCGCGGCCAGCGCCTGCTCATAACCTTGCTCCGAGACCAGATTGGCGAGCGCGCTTCCCCCGCCCTGCTGAAGCGTGCGCGACATCGCCTCGTGCTCGGCTTTCGCAGCGGACAGCGCAGCGCGTGCGCTCGCCAGCGCGCTTTCGGCGGAGTCGCGGGCGTCGGCTGCGGCGGACCGGCCTTCCTCGGCTTCGGATAGCCGCGCCTCGGCTTCGCTTCGAGCCTGCTCGGCCGCCGTGGCCTTCGCAATTGCCTCGTCGCGCTCGCGCTCGCTTGCGCTCGAATCCGCCAGACCGACCAGATGTTGCCGGAGCTTGTCGCGTTCGCCTTCCACCCGCGCGGCATGGGCACGAGCGGAATCGAGCGCAGCCTCCGCGACGCGCCGCTCGGCGCGCATCGCCGCCTGGCGTGCGAGCAGATCGGCGAGCCCCGCCTCGGCCTCGCGCGATTTCGTTTCCAGTTCGCCAAGCTCGGATGCAAGCCGCCCGGTCTCGCCCTCGCCGTCGGCAAGCCGCCGCTCGATAGCCGAGCGTTCCTCCTCCAGCTGCGCGATGGCTTCGGCGGCGTCCTGCTTCAGCGCCGCTTCGCGGTCGATGTCGGCGGCCGTCGCCGATTGCAGCCGATCGAGCTCGGCTAGCCGTCGTGCGACGCTGTCCCGCCTTGCGCGCGCCGTCGCCAGCTGGTGAGCGATCTCGCTTCCCCGGCTTCGAGCATCGGCGGTGGCCCGCCGTTGTTCGGCAAGCGCGGCTTCGGCTCTCTCCTGTTCGGCGCGGGCGCGCTCCACCTGCTCGCGAAGTTCGTCGACTTCCTTCGCCGCGGCGTCGGCATCGCGACGAGCCTGCCCGGCCGCCGAATCCGCTTCGGCCCAGCGCGCATGAACGAGACGGGCCTCGACCGAGCGGATCCTGTCGGTGAGCTGGCGATAGCGTTCCGCCGCCCGCGCCTGCCGGCGAAGGCTTGCCGCCCGCTGCTCCTGCTCGCTCAGAAGCTCCGACAGTCGAGCGAGATTCGCTTCGGCTGCGCGAAGCTTCTGCTCGGCATCCTTCCGGCGCGCATGAAGCCCGGCGATCCCGGCCGCTTCCTCAAGAAGAAGCCGCCGCTCGGTCGGCTTGGAAGATATGATCGAGCCGACCTTGCCCTGGCTAACGAGAGCGGGCGAGTGGGCGCCGGTCGCGGCATCGGCGAACAGCAGGGCGACGTCCTTGGCGCGAACGTCGCGCCCATCGATCCGATAGGCCGAACCGGCGCCTCGCTCGATCCGGCGCGTGACCTCGCCCTCGCCAGCACCGCCATCGTCGCCGGCCTGCCGATCGACAAGGATCGAGACTTCGGCGAAGTCGCGCGGCGGGCGCTGCGCGGTCCCGGCGAAGATGACGTCCTCCATCCCGTCGCCGCGAAGCGACTTGGGGCTGCCCTCGCCCATCACCCAGCGAATGGCTTCGAGCAAATTGGATTTGCCGCAGCCGTTCGGCCCGACCACTCCGGTCAGGCCGGGCTCGACCCGAAGCTCGGTTGGCTCGACGAAGCTCTTGAAACCGCTGAGCTTCAGCCGACGGATTCGCAAGGCCGTGCCTCCCCCGCCGGCTCTACCCGCCGAGGGCTTCGCGGATCTTGGGCTCCAGAGTGGCCCAGGTTCCGGCTGCCTCGACCATCTCGCCGTTGATGATGAAGGTCGGGGTTCCCGGCATATCCGGGAACTGGCTGACCGCATCGCTGTTCATCTGCACGAGCTGATTCACCGCCTCCTGGTCGGTCAGGCAGGCGGTGCTCTTGGCGGTCGGCACGCCGCGCATCGCGGCCCATTGCTGAAGGCCGGCGAGCTTGGCGATTTCCAGGAATTGCTTGCCGTCGCCCGCGTTGGTGATCGCGGTTAGCTGCTCCTGCGGAACCTCCTGGAGCTTCGCGATCCACGTCGGCTGATCTTCGAAGATGGCGTTGGTCAATGCGAAGAAGCTGTCGGCCCCGTTGCAACGCGCGATCAGCGACGCGGCGATGTCATAGGGATCGCGGACATAGTTGCGGAATTCGTAGCTGACCTGCCCCGACTTCACGTAATTTTCGACCAGAGGCTTGAGGCCGGTCACGTCGAATTCACGGCAGTGCGGGCAGGTGAGCGAGCCGAGCTCGACAAGCCTGACCTTGGCATTGGGATTGCCCATTCTAAAGCCGCCCTGCGAGGTCTTGGTGACGACCGTGCTCCAGTCGCCGTCGGCCGGCGGCTTTACCGTCTCGGCCTCTGTCGAAGTGGTGGCGGCTCCGTCGCCGCTCTTTTGCGCGTTGCAGGCGCCGCTCGCGAGCGCGACGGCGGTCGCGAGGATCAGGTAGCTAGCCTTCATTTTCAGTGGTTCACTCCGTTGATTGGACCAGTGACTGGAATGGTCTGCGCTTGCTCGATCTCCGCCGGGCCGTCGCTCGCCTCGATCCGGCCCGCGAGGGCCTCGAGGCAAGCGCGAAGCTCGGGATCGACGATTTCGCGAAGGCCTTGTCCAAGCTCCTTTGGGGCCGGTTTCAGTTGCGGCCGCCGTTGCGGCTGCTCCGCCTTTAGTGGAGCACCCTGTCTGAACGCCAGCTTTGCGATGGCCGAATAGCCGAAGAAGCGGTTGACCCTCTCGACGATGACGGGCGCCAGATGCTGCATCAGCGGCGCATGCGCGCCCTGCACGACGATATTGAGAACCCCGCCCGATTTCCTGCCGGCCGGAAAGCGGATCGATTCCGGCGATGAGACCCTGGCGTAGCGCTCCCCGACGATCTCGGGCCAGCGGCTGACCACGGAAGCCTGGATGAATCCGAACCGCCGAAACGCAAGCCCGCCGACGTTGCCGATCAGCTCGCCGGCGGCCCGCGCGCGGCCGTGCCTCGGCGCGTCGCTGTCGCGATTGTTTCCAGCCCTCTTCGCCATTTGCGCCGAGCATGCCATAGCGATCGGATGCGCGCCAATCTCGCTCGCCGGTTGCTCGAACATTATGTGGATAAGTCCCGCGCGTTGCCGTGGCGCTCGCCGCCTGGATCGCCGCCGGCCGAACCCTATCGCGTATGGCTTAGCGAAGTCATGCTCCAGCAGACGACCGTCGCCGCCGTGGCGCCGCGCTTCGAGAGGTTCATCGCCCGCTGGCCGACAGTCGAGGCGCTCGCATCGGCGCCGGACGAACAGGTTCTCGCCGAATGGGCGGGCCTCGGCTATTACGCCCGAGCCCGGAACCTCATCGCCTGCGCTCGCGAGGTCGCGGCGAGTGGCGGTTTCCCGAAAGACGAAGCAGATCTCCGCAAGCTTCCGGGAATCGGCGATTATACAGCCGCGGCAATCGCAGCGATCGCATTCGGCAAGCGCGCGGTGGTGGCCGATTCCAACGTCGAAAGGGTTACCGCCCGTCTTCACGCGCTCGAACGGCCGGCCAAGGCCCGGCTTCGAGCAGCGGTCGCGGTAAT
This sequence comes from Sphingomicrobium sp., assembly GCA_035717805.1. GTDB lineage: Bacteria > Pseudomonadota > Alphaproteobacteria > Sphingomonadales > Sphingomonadaceae > Sphingomicrobium. Next base: position 4,969 of record DASTIF010000012.1, on the reverse strand, counting down.
CACTCCGGAAGAAGGCGCAGGCGATTTCGCCCAGGCGATGATGGACCTGGGAGCCACAATTTGCCGTCCACGCGATCCGTTGTGCGGCGAATGCCCCTTGGCGGAAGACTGCGCGGCTTTTGCGTCCGGCTCGCCTGATCGATTCCCGCGGGCCAAGGCGAAGGCGCCGAGGCCCGTGCGCTTCGGGACCGCGCAATGGGTCGAGCGCAACGGGGCGATCTGGTTGGTGCGGCGGCCGAGCAAGGGACTTCTGGGCGGAATGACGGCGCTTCCGGGCGGCGATTGGACAAACGAGCCGCCGGCAAGCGCTGGACCGGCCCTGGGTCACGTCCGCCATATCTTCACGCATTTCGCTCTGGAGTTGAGCATCGTCTCAACGGACGATCCGATCGGTGAAGGCTGGTGGCAGCCTATCGACGGCCTTGGGGAGGCTGGCCTTCCAACGCTGTATCGACGCGCCGCGGAATCCGTTCTTTCGTCGAGGGCGAAGCTTGCGGCCTAGCCCTTTCTTTTCAGGACCCGGCCTCGACCGCGCTGATTCGGCGCGCGCCGATCCCGAACGAATCGAGAGCCTTGCTTCGCATGCTCTTGCCCGCGAACTGGTATGGAGCGACGGACTTCCGGCGATCAGCCCGGACGGCGCGCTCCAATGGCGTGACGTGGCCGAGCCGTCGCTCTTCCTCGGCATGGACGGCGACTCCCCGCGCTTTTGCCCGCTCCAGCCGGAAATAGCGGCGGGGCCGGCCGTGTTTGCGCTGATCGCAACGCTCGGCCCGTCCGACGCGCCGCTGTTCGCCGCCGCTCTGAGCCTGGCGCGATGGCACTCGAGGCACCAATTCTGCGCCAACTGCGGAACGCCAAGCGAAATCAACAGGGGCGGCTGGTCGCGCCGCTGCCCGACCTGCGACTCCGAACATTATCCGCGCGTCGATCCGGTAGTGATCATGCTGGCCGAGCATGACGGCAAGCTGCTGCTCGGCCGCCAATATCATTATCCGCCCCGACGCTATTCGGCGCTCGCAGGATTTGTCGAAGTGGGCGAGACCATCGAGGATGCGGTCGCTCGCGAGCTTGGCGAGGAATCGGGCGTCGAAGTCGCCGAGGTCGAATATATCGCAAGCCAACCCTGGCCGTTTCCGTCCTCGCTGATGGTCGGTTGCATCGCCAAAGCGGCGAGCCGCGATCTGACGATCGATTACGCCGAGCTCGAAGATGCCCGCTGGTTCACCCGCGAAGAGGTCGAGGGGGCAATTTCAGAAGCGCCCGACGGTGCATTCCAGGCCCCGCCGCCGCACGCGATCGCAAGGACCCTGCTGGAGCACTGGCTGGCAACTTGAAGAAGCCGGAGCGGCCCCGTAAAGGGCCTTCCAAACCACGCTTTCGGCAGCCGCCGCAGGGGATTCAATGGACGACCGTTTCAACACCATAGCCGGCTGGGTCCTGTTCGCCGGAATCGTCGCTCTGGGCGGCTCGATCGTCGCCGGCGAAGCCTTCCATTCCGAGCGGCCGGACGAGATGGGCTATCCGATAGAAGGCGTGGTCCAGGAAGGGGAAGGCGGCGCCGAAGCGGAGAAGCCGATCGAATTCTATCTCGCCAGCGCCGATCCGGCCAAAGGCGAGCAGGTCTTCAAGAAATGCGCCGCCTGCCACAATGCCGACAAGGGCGGCGCCAACCAGCTCGGGCCCAACCTCTGGGGCGTGCTCGGCGAGCCGATCGGCAAAGGCCGCGGCTTCGCTTTCACGGACGCTCTGGCAAGCAAGGGCGGCACCTGGGACTGGCACACGCTCAGCGAATGGCTGAAGAGTCCGAGGAGTTTTGCGCCGGGAACCAAAATGACATTCGCCGGCCTTGGCGATCCGCAGGACCGCGCCAACGTCATCGCATTCCTTAACCAGCACAGCGATCATCCGCTGCCGCTTCCCGAAGCCCCTGCGCCCCCCGCCGCTCCGCCGGGCAGCGAAACGGCCGCCGGCGATGCCGGTCAGCCGGCCGCAACCGCCGAAGGCGACAAGGCGCAGAAGGAGCCGGTGCTCAACAACACGGCCACCGACGTCAGAGGCGGCGGAGAAGCCGCACCGCAATAAAGCCGCTGGCTATTCCGGCGGCGCGGTCTGAACCGCGACAGGGTGCGGGTGCCGCTCATAGAATCGCGTCACATAGTTCCACGCCTCGTCGGCTTCTTCGCTCCAGTGGATGAGGTCGAGATCGTTGGGCGCGATCACGCCTTCCTCGGCGAGCGCCTCGAAATTGACGACACGGTTCCAGAACTCGCGCCCGAACAGCAGGATCGGAAGCGGGCGGACCTTGCCGGTCTGGATGAGAGTAAGAAGCTCGAAAAATTCGTCGAACGTCCCGAACCCGCCGGGGAACACCGCCACGGCCCGCGCCCGAAGCAGGAAATGCATCTTTCGAAGCGCGAAATAGTGGAACTGGAAGCTTAGCTCCGGAGTGACATAGCGGTTCGGAAGCTGCTCGTGCGGAAGCACGATGTTGAGGCCGATGCTTTCCCGGCCGGCTTCGGCCGCACCGCGATTGGCGCCTTCCATGATCGACGGCCCGCCGCCCGAGCAGACGACGAAATTTCGCATTCCGTCTTCGTCGCAGTCGCAGCAACTCGCCAGACGCGCCAGTTCGCGCGCGACTTCATAATAGCGCGACTTGGCCTTGAGCCGCTCCGCGACCCTCTCCTGCTTCTCGTTGGTAGCGGCGGCGACCAAGGCATCGGCCTTGGACGGCTCTGGAATCCGCGCCGAGCCGTAGAAGACGAAGGTCGAGGCGATCTTCGCTTCCTGGAGCAATAGCTCCGGCTTGAGCAATTCTAGTTGGAATCGAACGGGACGCAAATCCTCGCGGAGGAGGAAGTCCATGTCCTGGAAAGCGAGCTTGTAGGAGTCGCTCTCGGTCTGCGGAATCGAGGGGACGTGGCGAGCCGCATGAGCTTCGATCTTCGAGCTCGGGAAAATCCGTTTGGGCGGAATCGCGTCGGCCATTTGGCCCGGCTCTAGCCGACGCGACTGGCAAGCCCAAGCCGGGTCAGTCGACGGCTTGCTCCGTCCTTCCGCTCCAGTCGATCCGCCGGGTCGCGTACATCACTCCGGCGAGCGCCGCGAAGAGCAGGAGCGAGCCGATCAGCAGAGAGAAGGCCTCGAGGCTGAGGAGGATGTAGAGCACCGCATAGAGGCCGACGAGAAGACCGCCGACGAACCAGGCCCGACGCCAGCTTCCGAGCACGGCCGCGGAATAGGCTGTATTCAGCCCGGCGATCGCCACCGACGCGACAACATAGGCCGGGGTGAAGCCGATGACCTCGGCGAAGGCTAGGAGCAGGACGAAGAACAGGATCAGAGCCGCGCCCATCAGCAGATATTCGACCGCCGACACGCGAACGCCGCCGATCACGTCGAACATCAGCAATGTGAGGAACGTGAAGCCGATGAACAGGAAGCCATATTTGGTGGCGCGATTGACCTGCGAATAGGGATCGACCGGCTGGATCAGACTAATCGCGGCAGTTTGGAACGATGCCGAACCGTCGTTCACGACCATCGTCGGTGAAGGCGTGCGCGATGGTGCGTCCACTCGATCAACCGTCGCGGGCGCTCCGGCGTCGGCGGTGCTCGCAAGCGATCGCCCGAGCGACAAATTGCCGATCCGATAGGTCGCGACGAAGCCCTTGTCGTCGACCTGCCGATCGGTGGGGAGAAAATCACCCGCGAAGCTAGGGTGCGGCCACGGCGAGCGAACGGTCCAGCTCGTGTCGCCGGCATCGGGCACAAGCGTCAGCGAGGCATTGCCGCGGAAGTCGTAGTTGAATTCGACATCCACCGGCGCGGCCGGAAGGCCGCTCGCGTCGAACCAGGCGAAGAATCCGCGACCTCCGCCGCTCCCGCCGCCCGGCTGGAGCCGAAGCGGCCAGCCGCCGACAGCCACTCCCGGATTTGCGCCGAGCCCACGCGGATCGCTGAGGCCGAAGCGAAGCTCCGCGCGCGACAGGTCCATCTTCGACACCTCGACGCCCGTCCGCGCCAGATCCGGCGGGAAGGCGAAGCGCGCGCGCCCGCTGGTCTTGGCGTCATAGACGACGGCCTCGTAGATCGACCGCTTGCGAAGCTCCGGGCTGATCTGGGTCGTCAGCTCGATCACTTCCGGCGCAAGCGTGAACTCGCGCATTATCTCGTTGCTTCGAGTGACACTCTGGCCGTTCTGGACGACGGTCTCGGTGGCGGTCGCGCGATACGGGATCACAAGCACCGGGCCCGCCATCACCTGCGGCCCGCCCCAGCCGGCGGTGATCGACTGGGTCGCTTCATTCGATTGCGTCTGGCGGTCGTAAACCAGCAGCCACACCGAGAAGAGCGGGATGGTAAGCACCAGGCCGACCACGATCGCCAGCACGAGCTTGAATGCCGGGCTGCGTTCCCCATCGAACCTGATCATCGCCTGCTCTCTCCAAGGCTTGCGCCAAGGCGATCAGAGTGCCTCACGGCAAGCATGAATGCCATGAGCGAGTTCTGAGGATTTGGTGAAAAGCGTCGCGGCGAAGCCGGACAGCTCACTTTGACCGTCGAAGTGGCCCTGCCCTTCGTTTCGGGCGCTGGAAAAACTCCGGATTTGAATCCTTCGCGAGGTCCAGCAGCTGCTCGTAACTAACATGAGCCACCTTGCCTTGTTTGGGTCGTCGGTTGTGAATCATCAGTCCGTCAGGGGAAAATGATACCGAGGCAACTCGACCACGCTGATCGCGGACCTTTATTGTAATGTCAGTCACGACTGAATCTGAGAACTCGTACGACATCAGTAAACCCGCGCCTTCGGTTTGATGTATTGGACGTCGTCGGTGAGCGTGAAATCGTGCACCGGGCGATAGTCGATCTTCACGTCGCCGCCCTTGCCGCCCCAGCCGTCGAACCAGGCGATGGTGTGCTTCATCCAGTTCTTGTCGTCGCGCTCGGGATAGTCCTCGTGCAT
>DASTIF010000011.1:0-7994 GCA_035717805.1 Sphingomicrobium sp. | reverse complement strand
GACGAGAGCTTCGACGAAGGCACCCACATCGACCGCCTGCTGCGCTCCGACAAGGTCGCGCAGGACCTCAAGAGCGAATGATCGATCTCGCGCGGCTGTCCGAGCCGATGATCGGAAAGGATTGCGCCGCCGAGCTGTTCGACGAGCGGCATCGCGAGCCGCTCAAGGCCGCCTGCGCCGAGGATGCCGACGTCTGGGAAATCTACGCCAATAATTTCGGCCCCGAGGGCTTCGACCGAAGCATCGAGACCTATACCTCCAACCCGCGCAACTGCACCTTCGTGCTGTTCGACGGCGACCAGCTCGCCGGCATGTCGAGCTTCCTCGGCATCGACGAAGGCCGGCAGGTGCTGGAGATCGGCGGCACTTATTATCGCCCGCATCTGCGCGGCATCGGCTTCAACCGCCGGGTCAAGGACATGATGCTTCGCCGAGCCTTCGATTGCGGCATCCGCCGCGTCGAGTTCCGCGTCGACATCCGCAACCAGCGCAGCCAGGCGGCGATGAAAAAGCTCGGCGCGGTGCGCGAGGGCGTGCTTCGCGCCGACCGCATCACCTGGAACGGCCACGTCCGCGACACGGTACTGTTCGCGATCCTGAAGGACGAATACGCCTTCTAAGCCCGCCGCTTACATGACCGCCAGGCGCCGGTTGTCGAAGGCGCCGTTATATTCCTTGGCGATCGTCACCTTGCGCTCGAGGGCATCGAGGATGGGCGCGGTGAAATCGACGCCCGCCATTTCCGAGCAGCTCTCGAGATTCCCGGGCGAGAAGACATTCACCTCGAGGATCTTGTCGCCGACGATGTCTATGCCGACCAGGAACATGCCGTCGGCGATCAGCTTGGGCCGAATCAATTCGGCGACGCGAAGCTCGGTCTCCCCCACCTCCGCCGCCTCGCGCGTGGCGCCGGCATGGATGTTCGAGCGGATGTCGTCCTTGGCCGCGACCCGCCGAAGGGCGGCATATTTGCCGTCCACCTGAAGCGGCGCGCCATTCATCATGAACAGCCGGATGTCGCCCTTTTTCGCCGCGGGGACATAGGCTTGCGCGATGATGTAACCATCGCGCCCGATCGCTTCGATCATCTGGTTGAGGTTCGACCGGTTCTCGGCATCCAGCTTGAATACGCCGGTGCCTCCCGAGCCCTGCAGGGGCTTGAGAATGATATTGCCCTTGTGGGCCTTGGCGAACGCCCGGATGTCGGCGGAATGCTTGGTAATCAGGGTCTCCGCGCGCGCGGCCACGGGGAACCCCTGGAAATACAGCTTGTTGACCGCCCGGCCGAGACTGTCTGGATCGTTGACCACGATCACGCCGCGCTTGGCCGCCTCGCGCCCGAACAGGATCCCCGCCTCCATCGCCCATGGCCGGTCGAAATCGATCGACGGATCGTTGCGAAGCATCAGGACGTCGATGTCGCTCGCGTCGAGCTTCTCCAACTTGCAGTCGTCATCGCTCTTGAGGACCTTGAAGAAGTCGCTGCGCTGCTTGAATCTGCGATTGGGAACGAAGCGGCCGTGGATCGAGAGCGTGTCGTCGGGATTGAGCACGAAGTCCGACGGCGTGATGTAGCAGACCTTGTGCCCGCGCCCGCGCGCCGCATGGGCGAGCGCGGTCGTCGTGTAATTCTCATATTCGCGCTCGATGTCGTTCACGAAAAAGGCGATCAGCAAGTCGGTCACTCCAGTTCGAGAAGACGGTCCAGCGACGCTCCGGCGCGCAACGCGGCGATCCGCTCTTGCGAGCCATCCCGCGCCAGGAACTCCGGAACGAACACGGGCGCTCGAAGAAGTCCACGGTGCAACAGCTCGTCGACCGCTTCGAGGTGGCTCGGCGCGATCTTTCCCACCCAGAACGGATCGAGCGACGCGCCGGAGCCGACGCGCGCGATAATCGCGAGGAAGCCCTTCAGATAGATCGCGTCCTTCGCAAGACCGCCAGAACGGAATACTCGGGCAGTGACGTCGAAGGCGGATTTCCTGCTGAAGCCAGCCTCGCGCAACAGGCGATAGACCTCGATGAAATCCGCGCGATGAATCATTGCGTCAACGGCGATGACTCGTCCGGCGAGAAGCCGAAGCCGGTTCGGCGTCAACCCGCCGACCGCCCATTCCGCGAAAACTCCGAGGCCCTCCTGAATGCCCTCGTAACCTGCCAGTCCGGTGCGGAAGATCGTCAGCCCCTGGGTGGCGCCATTGAAATAAGTCAGCAGATGAACGCTGACTTCGTGCGCCAGCAAAGGGTCGAGCCGATGCTTGGCGATGGCGGAATCGCTCGAGATCATCAGCCGGTCGCCGGAGACAAGCAGGCCGGAGACGTCGTCGCGGACTTCCACGCGCGCCCGGAACCGCTCGTCGATCGATCGGTAGTGGGCGATCAGCTCGTTGGCCGCCACGGCGACCTGGTGCGCGTCATCGGCCGGCCCCCGCGGCCGTCGCGGTTTCACCCTGTCCAGCACGGTTCGCGCATCGCTCAGCAGGTCGTCCGTCACCCCGCCGTAGAGAAGCATCGAAGCCGGCCGAAAGCCCGGCGAGTTGCGCGTCGCCAGCATCGTTTGCTGCATGTCGATTTCGCGGCGCTTCTCGCACAGCAGCCTCTCCAGCAGCAGGTCTTCGACGATTGACAGATCGATCGCGTAGAGCTCGCGTTTCACCGCGTCCGGATCGACGGTCAGCGGTCGGTAGCGGAAGGCCGGAGCCCGCTGCTCGCCCGATTCGAAAAACCGTTCGCGAGCCTCGGCGGTGTTGATCGGCGAGATCGACAACAGAAAGTCGTAGCTTCGGGCGAGGGCGTCGAGCTTCTTGTCGGCATTGAGCGCCGCGGCGATGAACGCGCTTCGCCCGAGCGAACGAAAATGCGGCCGCGGCGCGCGCGAGGTCTCGCCGGCGAAGACTGCGGCGGCGCACAGGATGCAGTCGATGAGCTGCGCCACCAATTCATGCATCAGCTGCGGGTAGATCCGGCCGTCGGGCGCAAGATGAATTTGCGGCACGGTCATGACCAGGCGCTTGGCGCCGCTCACGCCGATCGCCGGCGGCTGGATGGGCACGATCGCGGCCCTTGCCTGATGCGAGTCGACCTTCACTTCGGCGACCGCCGCGGCCAGCGCTTCGGCCGCGGTCGTCGCAGCCGCGTCCGGCGAAGCGGCAATCGTGACGTCGAGCGGCGGAAGCTTCGGCGAGTCCTCGGATTCCCGGCCGGCCGGCACGTCGACAACTTCGACGATCAACACGGAGCCGACGTGTTGGCGCAACCGCGCGACGGTCAGCTCGAGCGCACTTTCAGCCTCGAGATCATCCTCCGGCGACCAGAGGAGATAGGCGGCGCTGTTGAGCGCGATCTGACGCCCGATGCTTCCCTCGCGCGTGGACCGGTGCACCACAAGGAAGGGCAGCCAGCGATCGATGTGGATGCGGCCGGTCTTCGCGAATGTCTCCCGCAGCTCGCCGCGTGGGCCAAACTGCAGCTCGCGCGAGACGGGAGCGCTCTCGAGATTTGGACGAGCGCTCATCCCAGCAACTCTTCGCATCGGTCGGCGACGAAGCCGATGATCCGCCGCATCGCCGCGACCTCGCGGTCGTCGGGAACGCCGGTCCACTCGTCCATGAAGAATTTCTTGAATTCGAACGCGATCGCGCAGCCGCGCAGCGGGTAGCGTTCGTGCACGAAGCGAGCCTGATAGCCCTTGCCCTCGAAGGCCACGTTTTCGCGTACGTCGAGCTTGCGGCCGTTGAAATCGAAGTCCCGCAGCGCCTCGGTCAGCGGGTCGAGCAGAAACGCCCAATGGTCGCGCGGCATCGAGAAGGTGCCGATGTTAATGTCCGGCGCCTGGCGCTGGGGAGCAGGATCGCCGCCCGGGCCGTCGCGGCGGTGATTGTAGCTGTGGACGTCGATTAGCGCGAACCGCTCATGCCGGCTCGCCACCCCGTCGAGCAACTGGGCGAGCATCGCGTAATAATCCGCATGGATCGCGAGCGAGCGGGCGACGAGCTCGTCACCCGGCTGGTGCTTCCACACCTTCAATCCCCACGACTGGTCCGGCGTCAGATAGATCGCGCCAGCCGGAGGCCGGTTGAGATCGAATTCGAAGCGCGAGCGATGAACGACCACATGCGATGGCACGTCGCGGACCGCTTCTCCGGTAAACGGGTCTTCTTCCCGCAGGCGATCGGCGTCCGGCAAGGCCATCGCCTCGGCCACGGCGGCGCTCAGGCCGTGGCCGTTGTGGATCGCGGTCGCAACGACGGGACCAGCGCCGTACTGGACGGTCCACCATCGCTCGGAGGGATCAGCCATGGGCAGATAGCGCTTTGGGCCGCGTTCGGTTGCCGCTGGCGACTCGTCCGCAATTCGACTGTGACCGCTGCCTGCGCACGTCTACATGGCGCATCGTGCTCCACGGCTGGATCATTCTCGACAAGCCCGTCGGGCTCGGCTCGACGACGGCGGTGAGCGCGGTTAAGCGCCTGCTGCGCGAAGCGGGCGAGCCGAAGACGAAGGTCGGTCACGGCGGCACGCTCGACCCGCTGGCGAGCGGCGTGCTGCCGATCGCGCTCGGCGAAGCGACCAAGCTCGCCGGGCGGATGCTCGACGCGACCAAGGATTATGAATTCGGCATCCGCTTCGGCGATGAGACCGACACGCTCGATGCGGAGGGCCAAATTGTCACCACGAGCGATGTCCGGCCGACGCTGGCGCAAGTTGAAGCCGTGCTTGCGCGCTTCACCGGAGCGATCGAGCAGGTCCCGCCCGCTTTCTCGGCGCTGAAGATCGACGGGAAGGCCGCTTACGCTCGCGCCCGTGCCGGGGAACAAGTCGAGCTGAAGCCCCGCCGCGTGACGTTGCACGAACTCTCGATTCATCACCCCCGCGACAGCGGGGGTCCCGCTTCCTTCCAAGAGCAGCGGGATTCCCGCTTGCGCGGGAATGACGAGGTGTCCCTATTCTGCAGCGTCTCCAAGGGCACCTACATCCGCAGCCTCGCGCGCGACATCGCCCATGCGCTCGGAACGGTCGGCCACGTTTCCAGTCTCAGGCGAACGCGCGCCGGGCCGTTCGGCCTTGCCCAGGCCGTTTCGCTGGACTTTCTCGGTGAACTCGCTAAGGCGCGCGCACTGACGAGGGCGGTATTGCCGCTTGAAGCGGCGCTGGACGACATCCCGGCCCTCCCCGTCACCCCCGATCAGGCCCGTCTGCTCCGCCACGGACAGATGCTGTTCGGGTTCCCGGCAAGGCCGGGGCTGAGCCTCGCGCTTTCGGACGGAACTCCGGTCGCGCTGGTCGAAGCCGCGGCCGACGGCCTCAAGGTCGTCCGGGGGTTCAACCTTTGAAGAGAAACGGAGTGCTGACGATGTCGATTACCGCGGAGCGCAAGCAAGCGCTGATCAAGGAACATGGCCAAGGCAAGGGCGACACCGGATCGCCCGAAGTGCAGGTCGCCATCCTGACCGAACGCATCCAGAATTTGACCGAGCATTTCAAGAGCCATGCGAAGGACAACCATTCGCGGCGCGGCCTGCTGATGCTCGTCAACCAGCGCCGCTCGCTGCTGGATTATCTCCGGCGCAAGGACGAGCAGCGCTACACCGGCCTGATCGCCAAGCTGGGACTGCGCAAATAGCAGTTGAATGGCGGCCTCTTCACGGGGCCGCTTCGTTTATGATCAGTCCCGCAATTCGGCGGGGCGTCATGGGGCCTAAAGACGCCCCGAACCGACCGCGGACCGGCTAGTTCGCGAATGCTGCCCCGGCAGGCATCTGGCCGCCGGTGTGAAGGGACAATCAATGTTCGATACGAAAACAGTCGAAATCGAGTGGGGCGGAAAGACCCTCAAGCTCGAAACGGGCCGCGTTGCCCGCCAGGCCGACGGCGCGGTGCTCGCGACGCTGGGCGAAACCGTGGTGCTGTGCGCGGTCACCGCCGCCAAGTCGGTCAAGCCGGGGCAGGATTTCTTCCCGCTGACCGTCCACTACCAGGAGAAATTCTCGGCCGCCGGGCGCATCCCGGGCGGTTTCTTCAAGCGCGAGCGCGGCGCGACCGAAAAGGAAACGCTGACCAGCCGCCTGATCGACCGGCCGGTGCGGCCGCTGTTCCCCCAGGGCTTCTACAACGAAGTCCTCGTGATCGCGCAGGTCCTCTCCTACGACGGCGAGAACGAGCCCGACATCCTCGCGATGATCGCCGCCTCGGCCGCCCTCACTCTCTCCGGCGTGCCCTTCATGGGCCCGATCGGCGCCGCCCGCGTCGGCTTTTCCGATGACGGCGACTACATCCTCAACCCGACCCAGACCGAGGTCGCCGAGGGCAAGCTCGACCTGGTCGTGGCCGGCACCCGCGACGCCGTGATGATGGTCGAATCCGAAGCCAAGGAGCTGTCGGAAGAGCAGATGCTCGGCGCGGTGATGTTCGCGCACGAGGCGATGCAGCCGGTCGTCGCCGCGATCATCAAGCTCGCCGAGCAGGCCGCGAAAGAGCCGTGGGAGCTCAGCCAGAGCGCCGACAAGGCCGCGATCAAGAAGCAGCTCAAGGACCTGATCGGCAAGGACGTCGAGGCGGCCTACAAGCTGACCAGCAAGCAGGAGCGCCAGGTCGCGCTCGCCGACGCGCGCCTCAAGGCCGCCGGAGCGTTCGCCGAGGCCGAGCCGCAGGAGCAGATGGTCGCGTCCAAGGTCGTCAAGTCGATCGAGGCCGACGTCGTTCGCGGCGCGATCCTCAAGGACGGGCGCCGCATCGACGGCCGCGACACCAAGACGGTGCGCCCGATCGAGATCGCGGTCGGCTTCCTGCCGCGGACCCACGGCTCGGCCTTGTTCACCCGCGGCGAGACCCAGGCGATCGTCTCGACCACGCTCGGCACCAAGGAGTCCGAGCAGATGATCGACGGGCTGGAGGGCCTCTCCTACCAGCGCTTCATGCTGCACTATAACTTCCCGCCTTATTCGGTCGGCGAAGTCGGCCGCTTCGGCGCGCCGTCGCGGCGCGAGACCGGCCACGGCAAGCTCGCCTGGCGCGCGCTTCGCCCGATGCTGCCGAGCGTCGAGGAGTTCCCCTATACGGTCCGCGTCCTCTCCGACATCACCGAGTCCAACGGCTCGAGCTCGATGGCGACAGTGTGCGGCGGAAGCCTTGCGCTGATGGACGCGGGCGTTCCGCTCAAGCGCCCCGTCGCGGGCATCGCCATGGGCCTGATCCTCGAAGGCAAGGATTTCGCGGTCATCAGCGACATCCTCGGCGACGAGGACCATCTCGGCGACATGGACTTCAAGGTCGCCGGCACCAGCGAGGGCGTCACCTCGCTGCAGATGGACATCAAGGTCGCCGGGATCACCGAGGAGATCATGAAGACCGCCCTCGCCCAGGCGAAGGACGGCCGCGCCCATATCCTCGGCGAGATGGCCAAGGCGCTCGGCGAAGTCCGCGGCGAGCTGTCGGTCCACGCGCCGCGCATCGAGACGATGCAGATCCCCAAGGACAAGATCCGCGAAGTGATCGGCACCGGCGGCAAGGTGATCCGCGAGATCGTGGCGGAGACCGGCGCCAAGGTCGACATCGACGACGACGGAACGATCAAGATCGCTTCGTCCGACCTCAGCCAGATCGAGGCCGCGCGCAACTGGATCAAGGGCATCGTCGCCGAGCCCGAGCCCGGCACGATCTACACCGGCAAGGTGGCGAGCATCGTCGATTTCGGCGCGTTCGTGACCTTCATGCCCGGCAAGGACGGGCTGGTCCACGTCAGCGAGATCAAGAACGAGCGGGTCGAGAACGTCCGCGACATCTTGAGCGAAGGCCAGGAGGTCAAGGTCAAGCTGCTCGAGGTCGACCAGCGCGGCAAGGTACGACTGTCGATGCGCCTCGTCGACTTCGGCGCGTTCGTCACCTTCATGCCGGGCAAAGACGGCCTGGTGCACGTCTCGGAAATCAAGAACGAGCGTGTCGAGAACGTCCGCGACGTCCTGACCGAAGGCCAGGAAGTGAAGGTCAAGCTGCTC
>DASTIF010000010.1:0-26520 GCA_035717805.1 Sphingomicrobium sp. | reverse complement strand
TTCGGTTGAGCATCCGCCGGTGGATTGTCGCGCGGTCGGCCGCGCGGGCCATCAGCCCGTCGAACACGTCGAGCTCGCGGACAAGGTGGCCCTTGCCGACGCCGCCGATCGAGGGGTTGCACGACATTTGACCGGCATCCTTGGCCCGAAAGGTGAGAAGCCCGACGCGCGCACCGCGCCTGGCCGCTGCGGCCGCCGCTTCGCACCCGGCATGGCCGGCACCGATGACGAGAACGTCGTACATGCGGCTCATGTAGCCGCGACCCGTGCCAATGTCAGTGTTTCACGTGAAACACATCACTTGCCGAGACAGAAACGCCCGAACAAAGCGTCGAGCAGGTCTTCAACCCCGGAGCTGCCGGTCAGCCGATCGAAGGACGCGCGGGCGCTTCGCAAGCTCTCGGCGAGGATGACGAGGTCCGGAGCAACTTCAGCGTGTTGCAGCGAGTCCCGGGCGCTCGACAGGCACGCGGCCTGACGCCTGTTCAGCGCCAGCTGCCCCTCGGCCGGGAGAAGCGAGCGGGCTTCCGAAGCGATTGCGCGCGAGAGGGTTCCCAGGCCCGTGCCCGTCACCGAAGAGACGGGGATCGAGCCCTCCGGTGCCACGCTGCGCTTCTGCACATCGGCGCGCGCATGCACCCGGATCAAATGGCGATGAGATGGCGCTTCCGCTGGTTCGCCAAGCCAGAGAATGATGTCGGCGAGGCCGATCAGCCGGTGCGCTCGATCGACCCCGATCCGTTCGACGAGCTCACCGGAATTGCGCAGGCCCGCCGTGTCGGTCAGGCGGATCGGCACGCCGCCTAGAACAATCGGAACATCGATATGATCTCGGGTCGTTCCCGGTACATCGGTTACGATCGCCCGCTCATGGCCAACCAAAGCATTGAGAAGGCTGGATTTTCCGGCGTTGGGGGGACCTGCGATGACGACCCGGATACCCTCTCGCAGCGGCTCCGCGCGCGGCCGGTCGAGCCATTCGGCGAGCTCTTTCGCTAATGCGCCGCAATCGCGTGAAACTCCGGAATCGACATCGACGCTGTCCTCATCGACATAATCGATCGCCGCTTCGGCTCGTGCCGACAGGTCGAGCACCCGGCCCTGCCACACCGCAATCTGTTTGCTCAGCCCGCCTTCGGCCATCGCCAGCGCGGCGCGGCGTTGGCTTTCCGTTTCCGCTTCGATCAGGTCGGCGAGCCCTTCGGCCTCGGTCAGGTCGATTCGCCCGTTATCGAAAGCCCGGCGGGTGAACTCGCCTGGCCGGGCCGGACGCAAGCCATCCAGATCGGCGAGGACGGCGAGGACAGCTTCGACAATGGCCCGGCCGCCGTGGCAGTGGAATTCGACCGAATCCTCGCCGGTCGAGCTCGCAGGCCCTTGAAAGCAAAGGACGAGCGCTTCGTCGAGAAGCTCACCGGTGGCGGGATGGCGAAGCTGCCGGACCGTTGCCTGGCGGACGCGCGGCAGCCCTCCTGCCAGCGCCCGACCCGCGCCATGCGCGCCGGGACCGCTGATGCGGATGACAGCGATCGCCGCGGGCGGGCTGCCGCTCGAAAGCGCGAAGATCGTGTCGCCGGGCATCGCCCTCGCCTTAGCTTCGCGTCAGCGCGAAGGAAAAGGTCAGGCGAACAGGCGGCCTATGCCGACGTCGGGATGGACCCAGCCGTCGTGGATCATCTTGGCGGCGACCCACAGGATGACGACCAGGCCGAGATAGCCGATCCAGCGATAGCGCTCGATGTAGCGGGCGATGAAATTGGCCGCGACGCCCATCAGGATCACCGACAGGATCAGGCCGAACACCAGTATCTCGGGATGGTCACGGGCCGCTCCGGCCACCGCCAGCACATTGTCGAGGCTCATGCTGACGTCGGCGATGGCAACGCCCCAGGCCGCGGCTGCAAAGCTCTTGGCCGCGCGAACGCCGCTGTGCTCGTCACCGCTGATCTCGTCCGAGCCAGGGCTCTCGCCGCCGTGGCTGAGCTCGCGCCACATCTTGTAAGCGACCCACAGGAGCAGCAGGCCGCCCGCAAGCACCAGGCCGACCACCTGCAGCAATTGCGTCACGATGAGCGCGAAGGCGATCCTCAGGACGAGGGCTGCGGCGACGCCGATCATGATGACCCTGCGGCGCTGCTCGGGCGGAAGGCCCGCCGCAAGGGCTCCGACGACGATCGCATTGTCGCCCGCGAGCACGATGTCGATCACGAGAATCTCGAAGAAGGCGGCGACCGCTTCCGGTGTGATCAGCGAGGCGAAGTCCATGGTTTCGCCTAGGCCAGCCCGAGCACGTTTCTCAAGCCCAGCACATGCTCACCGCCGACCCAGCCTTCGTAGATCATGCTGACCGCGACATAGAGAATGACGGCAAGCCCGACATAGTTGATCCACTGGTAGCGCTGGATCAGCCGCGCGACGTAATTGGCTGCCAGACCCATGAACAGCACCGAAAAGGTAAGCCCGACGACCAGAAGCGCCGGGTTTTCGCGGGCGATCGAGGCGACGAGAAGAACGTTGTCGAGGCTCATCGACAGATCGGCGATGGTGATCTGGATCGCCGCCTGGAGGACGGTCTTGGTCGCCGCCGGGCCCTCGACCTCGGGCGTGTCGGGATCGTCCGCGATCACCGCCGGCCGGGGGTGGAGCTCGCGGATCATGTTGTACGCCACCCACAGCAGCAAAAGCCCGCCGGCGAAGACCAGCCCGGTGACCTTGAGCAGCTGCGTGGCGAGCACCGCGAAGGTGATCAGGAACACCAGCGCCATCGCGACGCCGAACATGATCACCTTTCGGCGGTCGCGTTCCGGAAGGCCGGAGGCGAGCGAGCCCATGATGACGACGTTGTCGCCGGCCATGGTCAGGTCGCCGATGATGATCTGGCCGAGCTTGGCCATGCCCGCGGCGGTGAAGATGCTCGAGAAGCTGAAACCGGTGATCATTCGTCTATCGACCCGTCATTGCGAGGAGCCGAGGCGACGAAGCAATCCAAAGCCGTGACACTGGATCGCTTCGCTCCGCTCGCAGTGACGATTGCTATTGATTCATCGAGGCGAAGAAATCCTCGTTGGACTTGGCGTCCTTCATCTTGTCGAGAAGGAACTGCATCGCGTCCACCGTTCCCATCTGCATCAGGATCCGGCGAAGCACCCACATCTTGGTGAGCGTGGCCTGGTCGACCAGCAGCTCCTCCTTGCGGGTGCCCGACTTGCCGACGTCGAGCGAGGGAAAGATGCGCTTGTCGGAGACCTTGCGGTCGAGAACGATCTCGGAATTGCCGGTGCCCTTGAACTCCTCGAAGATGACCTCGTCCATCTTCGATCCGGTATCGATCAGCGCGGTGGCGATGATCGACAGCGACCCGCCTTCCTCGATGTTGCGGGCGGCGCCGAAGAAGCGCTTGGGCCGCTGCAGGGCGTTGGCGTCGACACCGCCGGTCAGCACCTTGCCCGAGCTCGGAACGACCGTGTTGTAGGCGCGGCCCAGGCGCGTGATCGAATCGAGCAGGATGACGACGTCCTTCTTGTGCTCGACCAGGCGCTTGGCCTTTTCGATCACCATCTCGGCGACCTGGACGTGGCGGCTCGCTGGCTCGTCGAAGGTCGAGCTGATGACCTCGCCATTCACCGACCGCTGCATGTCGGTCACCTCTTCGGGCCGCTCGTCGATCAGAAGCACGATCAGGAACACTTCGGGGTGGTTGTCGGTGATCGCCTTGGCGATGTTCTGGAGAAGCACGGTCTTGCCGGTTCGGGGCGGAGCGACGATCAGCGCGCGTTGGCCCTTGCCCTGCGGCGAGACGATGTCGATTACCCGCGCCGACTTGTCCTTGATCGTCGGATCGGCGCTGTCGAGCGTCAGCTTCGAATCCGGATAAAGCGGCGTGAGGTTGTCGAAATTGACGCGATGCCGGACGGCTTCGGGATCGTCGAAGTTGATCGACGTGATCCGGGTCAGGGCGAAATAGCGTTCGCCGTCCTTGGGTCCGCGGATTTCGCCTTCCACCGTGTCCCCGGTTCGAAGCCCGAATCGGCGCACCACCGACGGCGCGACGTAAATATCGTCGGGGCCGGCGAGGTAATTGGCTTCCGGCGAGCGAAGGAAACCGAAACCGTCGTTGAGCACCTCGATGGTGCCGCTTCCGATGATTTGGGCGCCATCCTCCGCCTCGACCTTGAGGATCGAGAACATGAGGTCCTGCTTGCGCATGGTCGATGCGCCCTCGACACCGAGCTCCTCGGCCATCGTGACCAGCTCGGCCGGCGATTTCTGCTTGAGTTCTTTGAGATGCATTTCTGTTCGCTTTTCTAAGCGTCTGGACGATCGGGCGCTTCAAGCCTGGCGGCAGGACACCGCAGGAAATTCGGAAGGCTGGATCGGCAACAAGGGAAGAAACAGGCCGGTACAGCCTTGAGCGGGCGAGTTAGGCAGGCGCCTTGCCCAAGTCAATCGCCGACCGGCGGGATTTCAGAATGGCCGGACGATCACGAGAACGACGATGAGTGCGGCTGCAATGCCGGGAATCTCGTTCATCATCCTTAGAGAGCGCGAATCGTCGCTTCGTTTTCCGGCGGCAAGACGCTTGCCGTAGCTTCCCAGCCAGCCCTGGTAGGCGGTCAGTGCGACGACGAGAGCGAGCTTGGCGCTGAACCAGCCCTCGCCGAACAGATCGAGGTGAAAGGCGAGCAGAAGGCCGAGAATCCAGACCGCGATCATCGCCGGGGTGAGGATGATGTTGCGCGCCCGCCGCTCGCGCTCGATCCAGGCACGGTCCTCGGCCGAACCGGGCGCGGTCTCATGATGATAGACGTAGAATCGCGGCACCAGCAAAAGGCCGGCGATCCAGAAAATGACGAAGGTGATGTGGGCCGCCTTGACCCAGGGATAGGCGTCACCGAGGAAACCGGCCAGCTGACTCATTCGCTCCCTTTCACCAGCGCGACGAGCTGGTCGACATGCTCGATCGGCGTGTCCGGAAGGATTCCGTGGCCGAGATTGAAGATGTGCGGTCGGCCGGCGAAGGCGTCAAGGATTCGCCTCACCGCGGTTTCGAGATGTTTCCCCCCGGCAAGGAGCGCGAGCGGGTCGAGATTGCCCTGGACGGGAAGCGAATCGGGAAGCTCCCTGCTTGCCCAGACGGGATCGACGGTCTCGTCGAGCCCGAGGCACGAAACGCCGGTTTCGCGCCCATAGGCGCCAAGCTTGCCGCCGGCGCCCTTGGGGAAGCCGATTACGGGGACATCGGGGAAATCGTCGCGCAGGCGCCGCACAAGCCGGGCCGTCGGCGCGATCACCCATCGTTCGAACTCCGCCGGCGCCAAAGTTCCCGCCCAGCTGTCGAACAGCTGCACGGCTTCGGCCCCGGCCTCGATCTGGCCGGACAGATAATCGAAAGTGACGCTTTCGATCCGATCGACGATCGCTGCAAACCGGCCTTGGTCGCCATAAGCGAGCCGGCGCGATTCTGTTTGGTCGCGGCTGCCCTGACCCGCGATCATGTAGGTCGCGACCGTCCACGGCGCGCCTGCGAAGCCGATCAGCGTCGTGGAGGGGGAAAGCCGCGCCTTCACCTTGCGGACGGTTTCGTAGATCGGCTCGAGCCTGGTCAGGAAGGGCGTCAGCGAATCCAGTTCGGCGCCGAAAAGCGGCGGGGTCAGCCGGGGCCCTTCGCCCGCGACGAAGGTCAGATTCTGCCCGATCGCGAACGGAACGATCAATATGTCGGAAAAGAGGATCGCGGCATCGAAATCGAAGCGCTCGAGCGGCTGCAGCGTGACTTCGGCCGCGCAGTCGCTGTCGTAAACCAGCTCGAGAAAGCTGCCCTTCTGGTCGCGAAGACGGCGATACTCGGGAAGGTAGCGCCCGGCCTGGCGCATAAGCCACAAGGGGGGAGGGTTGCGTCTTTCTCCCCGAAGAACGGCGAGCAACGGCTTGTCCGACTTAACCGGCGAAGGGGGCTCTTTCGACAAGGGGGCCACCCACTCTCCTTCTCTTATATAGATTCTTATAGATTAGATTGATGTTGTAGTTGTCCGGCTGGAGCCGGGGCTTAGGCGCGGCTTCCGGATTTGCCAACAGATGCACCGGAGCACGGTTTCCCCGAACCGCCGCGAGTCGCGAACCGGCTTTCCCGCGATTCACAGGCTGGGGATGAATTCGGGCGCTTGTGAATGGAATCGCGCACGGTTCCGGCGATCGAGAGAACAGGTTGCGCGTTGAGCCCGTCCCCGCTCCCGGGCTAGGAACGCCAACCGGCTTTTCCACAAGGTTGTCCGAATGCTCGTTCTCGCGTCCGCGAGCTCTATCCGCCGAACCATGCTCGAACAGTCGGGAATCCGCTTCGAGGCGGTGCCGGCCGGAGTCGACGAAGCATCGGTCAAAGCCGGTGTCAAAGACCCTGCGTCACTGGCCACCGAGCTCGCGGAAAGGAAGGCGGTCGCGGTAAGTTCTCAGCGCCTCGACGATTGGGTGATCGGAAGCGATTCCGTTGTTTCGCTCGGCGACCGGCTGTTCGACAAGCCGCGTGACCGCGACGAGGCGGCCCGCCATCTACGTGCTTTCTCCGGCAATGCGATCAGATTGACCAGCGCTGTTGCCCTCGCCCGGAAAGCCGCCGTGGACTGGAGCGCAACCGATTCGGCGACGCTTCGCGTGCGTGCGTTGTCCGACCGGTTCGTTTCCGACTATCTGGACGCCGAATGGCCCGGCGTCGGCCAGTGCGTCGGCGTGTTCCGCCTCGAGGGCCGCGGAATCCAGTTGTTCGATTCGATCGAAGGGAGCTTCTTCACCATCCTCGGAATGCCGCTGCTTCAGCTTCTGGGCGCTCTTCGCGAGCGCGGATTGATCGCGCGATGATCAGGCTCGCGCTAACCGGCTCGATCGGGATGGGAAAGTCGACCGTCGCCCGGATGTTCGAGCGCGCCGGAATCCCGGTGTTCGACGCCGATTCGGTTGTGCGCCGGCTTCAGGGCCGCGGCGGAGCATTGGTCAAGCGGATCGAAAAGCGTTTTCCGGGAACGACGAGTGACGGCGAAGTGGACCGCGACGCGCTCGCCGAGCGCGTTCTCGGCGATCCGGACGAGCTCGCCGCCCTGGAAGCGATCGTCCATCCCGCGGTCCATCACGAGCGAACGCGCTTCATCGTCGAACATGGCGATGCCCCGGCGTTGCTGTTCGACATCCCCCTGTTGTTCGAAACCGGCGGCGCGGAGGTTTTCGACAAGGTGATCGTTGTGTCGGCGCCGGTCGAAATGCAGCGTGAGCGGGTGCTTCGCCGGCCCGGCATGACCGAGCAGAAGCTGCAGTCGCTTCTCGACCGCCAGACGCCCGACGAGGAGAAGCGCGAGCGCGCCGATTTCGTGATCGACACCAGCGGCGATCTATCCACAACAGAGGCCCAGGTGGGACGGATAATCGCTTGTCTTGGACTGGGCGGCGGTGGTTAAGTCGTGACCATGCGCGAAATCGTGTTCGACACCGAAACCACCGGCCTGGACCCGGCGGGCGGCGACAGGATCGTCGAGATCGGCTGCGTCGAAATGGTCAACCGCACAGAGACCGGGCGCCACTTCCACGCCTATTTCAACCCCGAGCGGATGATGCCTCCGGGCGCCGAAGCGGTGCACGGCCTGAGCGACATATTCTTGTCCGACAAGCCGCGCTTTACCGAACGGGTCGAGGAGCTTCTCGAGTTCATCGAGGATTCGCCGCTGGTCGCTCACAATGCCGGGTTCGACTTCGGCTTCCTCAACCATGAGCTCGGCCTGTGCGGACGGCCGGTCGTCTGCATGAGCCGGATGGTCGACACGCTGGTCATGGCACGCACCCGCCATCCCGGCGCCAAGCATAGTCTCGATGCCTTGTGCACGCGCTTCGGCGTCGACCGGAGCCAGCGGGTCAAGCATGGCGCCCTTCTCGATGCCCAATTGCTGGCCCAGGTCTATATCGAGCTAACCGGCGGCCGGCAGATCGGCCTTGGCCTTGTGGAAGAAGCGAGCGAGGCCGAAATTGGGCCCGTTGCAGGCACCGTCGTCGTCCGCGAAATGCGCCCGGCGCGCCATCATCAGGCAGCAATTGAGGAGCTTGAGCGCCATCGAGCGTTTATCTCGAAGCTGGTCAATCCGCTCTGGGCACGTTTCACCGGAGCGAGTTGACGCGGCGACAGACGCCGCCCTAAGCGGCGGCCCGAGCCGAGAAAGGAGCCTCCGCAGTGGACGTTCGTGTCGCTGATCATCAAGTCGAAACTGGCGAATCCATCAAGGAGCATGCGATCCAGCGGATCGAGGAAATCACCGAAAAATATTATTCGCGCGCCGTCGGCGCGGACGTCACCTTCGGAAAAGGGCCGCAAAGCGATTTCGTTTGCGACATTGTCGCCCCGGTGGCGCAGGGGGTCGTGCTCAAGTCGACGCACCGCGCGCCCACCGCCCAAGTCGCCTTCGAATGCGCGGCCGACAAGATCGAAAAGCAACTTCGCCGCTACACCAAGCGGCTGAAGGAGCATAAGCCGGGTCACGATGTCGCTCCGCGGCTTGAAGCCAATGCCGCCTATCGCGTTTTCGCAGGGGCGCCGGGCGAAGACGAAGCCCCGGACAATCCGGCCATCGTCGCGGAGACGAAAGTCGACATTCCCCGGGCCAATGTCGCGGATGCGGTGATGATGCTCGACCTTCGAAACACCAACGCGCTCATGTTCCGCAATTCGAACAGCGGCGAGCTCAACATGGTCTATCGCCGCGAGGACGGGAATATCGGCTGGGTCGAGCCGAACGAGGACTGAGCGCCCTTTTTCGAACGTCCGCCGATCAAGCGCGGCAACGCGCCGCACCGAACGAGTAGAGCCTGGCCGTAATGCAACTGAACGAGTTTCTCGATTTCGAGGCGATCAAGCCTGCGCTGCCCGCTGGCAACAAGCGCTCGCTTTTGCAGCAGCTCGCCAGTCTTGCTGGGCAGCGGCTCGGCGTTGCCCCCGCCGAAATTCTCAAGACCGTGGGCGAGCGGGAGAAGCTCGGCTCGACCGGTTTCGGCCAGGGGGTCGCGATTCCCCATGGCAAGGTCGAAGGATTGAGCCGGATCTATTGCCTGTTCGCGCGGCTGTCGGAGCCGGTTCGCTACAAGGCGGTCGACGGAGTCCCGGTCGACCTGGTGTTTCTGCTCCTGTCTCCACCCGAGGCTGGCGCCGAACATTTGAAGGCGCTGGCGGCGATCAGCCGGGTCATCAGGCACGCGCCGACGCTCGAGAAGATGCGCGGGGCACGGAGCCGCGACGCCTTGGCCGCGGTGCTGATGGGCGCGGACGAGCGCGACGCAGCTTAGCGCTATGGCTGACGGCCGGTTGACCGCCTCCGTGGAGGCCGCCGGGCTGGTCCGGCGCGCGGAAGCCGAGGGCGGTTTCGCGGCGATATTGCGAAAGGGCGACGCCGACCGGGGCGCGCTGATTCTGATCATCCGAACCCGGGGCCGGTACGCCGCCTGTCTGGAGCGAGCGCTCGGCGTCGACGGACTCTATCGCTGGACTCGGGTCGGGCCGGACGAATCAACCGACGAAGCGAAATTGGCGGAATTCCTCGAAAAGCGCGCCCGGTTCGACGAGGATAGCTGGCTGATCGAACTGGATATCGCGCAGGCGGAACGATTCGTCGCTGAAACGATATCCGCGGGTTGACCCCCGCTTCGGGGCGGGGAAAGGCCAGTCCGGAAAGCAGGAGCGGGGGGCGTTTTCCGGCCAGTGATCGGCCGCAGGCGCCACGCGAGACGGGGATCCACCCGGGGGCAAAAGCGGGAAACACCGCGAGTTGCGACGCCCCGGCCATGGGTGGCTCACCGCACGGGTTTTACGACAAAAATGATGGTTTCGCTTCGTTCGGCTCTGCTCGTCGTGGCCGCGATGATGGCAAGCTCGGTCGCTCCGGCCAAGGTCGGCCCCTCGATCCAGCCGATTGTGCCCGCGTCCGTGACGGTGAACCCGTCGGTGGTGGCGAAGGAACTGCTGCGCCGCTCGGACCAGCTGGCGATCCCGGCGATCGAGGAAGACGAGCAGGCCGAGGAACAGGCGCTCGACATCGATCCCGATGCCGATCTCTCGACGATGGTCGCCGAGCTTCGGAGCACCGACCCGGGAAGCCGCGAGCTCGAATGCCTCGCCGCCGGAATCTATTTCGAATCCAAGAGCGAGCCTCTCGCCGGCCAGCTTGCGGTCGGCCAAGTCATCGCCAATCGTGCCGAAAGTGGGCGATTTGCCGAAACTTACTGCGGCGTCCTCTTCCAGCGCGGCCAATTTTCGTTTGTTCGGGGGCATAGCTGGCCGCACATCCGCAAGCAGGGCAAGCAGTGGAAGACCGCGGTCGCGATCGCCAAGATCGTCGACCAGGACTTGAAGGATTCCATGGTCGGCGATGCGCTCTTCTTCCACGCTCGGCGGGTTCATCCGGGCTGGCACCTGAAGCGCGTGGCCTCGGTCGGCAATCATATTTTCTACCGCTGAGCGGCCTTTTTTCTATTCCCCTTATGTTCTAGCTTCGGCGCGATGGAAATCGCCGCCGAGTCACT
This sequence comes from Sphingomicrobium sp., assembly GCA_035717805.1. Classification (GTDB taxonomy): domain Bacteria; phylum Pseudomonadota; class Alphaproteobacteria; order Sphingomonadales; family Sphingomonadaceae; genus Sphingomicrobium. The sequence continues at coordinate 15,975 of DASTIF010000010.1, read as the reverse complement.
GTGTTTCGCGCAATCGCCGCCGATTGCCGCCGACGTCGCGCGCGGAGTCACGCGCCTGTTCTGCCGCAAGGAGCTGTTCGGTTTTTGCGAAGTGCCGCTTCCAAACGGCCGCCGCGCCGACATCATGGCGGTCGACTCCAAGGGCTGCCTGACGATTGTCGAGATCAAGGTTGCGCGGGCCGATCTCCTCGGCGACGGCAAATGGACCGATTATCTCGACTATTGCGATCGATTTTACTGGGCGGTTCCACCCGAGCTTGCGGCGATTTGCGAAGGCGAGCGGTTTCTTCCGGGAGCCGCGGGGCTGATCGTCGCCGACCGCTACGACGCCGCCGTGGTCCGCGAGGCGGCGGAGCGGCCGCTCGCCCCAGCACGGCGCAAGGCCGAGCTCCTCAGGTTCGCGCGAAGGGCTGCTCGAAGATTGTCGGAGCAGCTCGACCCCAGCCTCGGCGCCGACCGCTAGGGCTTGGGTTTCTTCGCCTCGATCATTCGCAGCAGCTCGGGATTGCGGTTGTCGCGTTTGGCATAATCCCGGGCGGAATAGCCGGCGGCGGAATCCGTCTTGTCGGGATCGGCGCCGGCGTCGAGCAGCAGTCGAACAATGGCGGATTCGCGGCGCTGAACCGCGATGATCAGCGCCGTTTCGCCCATGCGGTTCTCGGAATCGACATCGGCCCCTTTTTCAATGAGCCAGGCCACGGCATCGCGGAATCCGATTCGGGCGGCCGCGGTCATCGGTGTTGTGCCGTCCCTTGAGGCAAGGTCCGGATCGGCATCCTTTTTCAGAAGAGTTGCCGTCCACGCCGCGTTGCGGACCTGAATCGCGATGATCAGCGCGGTGTCGCCCTTCGAATCGCGCGCATTGACCAGCGACGGCGTGGACTGCAGCATTTGAAGCGCTGTTCCATTATCGCCGGTGACCATCGCGCGGATAAACATTTGTCCGTCAAAGGCGCCGGACTGGCCCGTCGCGGCCACCGGCAAACTCATGGCGACGAGTGCGAAGAAGAATGACTTCAGACGGTGCATCTTTCCCCCGTTACTTGATTGGCCCGGGTTAGCAGAGCATTGCTGACCTTGTCATGACTGCCCGCACAGCCTTCTGGGAAAAGCCCCTGGCCAGCCTCGACCGGGGCGAATGGGAGGCCTTGTGCGACGGTTGCGGCCGCTGTTGCCTGCACAAGCTCGAGGACGACGAAACCGGCGAACTTTATCCGACCAATGTCGCTTGCCGCCTGCTGGACCGCCGCAACGGCCGCTGCATCGACTACAGGCACCGAAAGGCGCTGGTCTCGGACTGCGTCACGCTGGACCGGAAGAAGCTCGGAACGCTCGACTGGCTTCCGGAAACCTGCGCCTATCGCTTGCGTGCCGCCGGCAAGCCGCTCCCCGACTGGCATTATCTGGTCTCCGGAAGCCGCGAGACCGTCCACGAGGCCGGGCAGTCGACTCGCGGCTGGACGGTCAGCGAGGACGACGCGGGCGAGCTGGAGCATCATCTGGTCGAGCGTGCGCTCTAGGCAGGTTGCGGAGCAGCCGGGCTTGCCGCTGCCGGTTCTGCTCTCGCCGCTTCGATCGGCCCGGCGGTTGCGGCTCCGGCTCGACGAGCGCGAGCAAGTGCTGAAGCTCACCTATCCGAGCAGGATGCGCGCTGCGGCGGCGCTTGCATGGGCAGCGACGCAGAGAGCCTGGGTCGACCGCCAGCTCGATCGGCTGCTGCCGGTCGAACCGTTCGAGCCGGGGGCGGTGATCACGATCGACGGCTGTGAGATCGAGCTGTGTTGGCATGAAGCCGCGCCTCGCCGCGGGCTGATCGCCGACGGGCGGCTGACGATCGGCGGGCCGCGCGAAGCATTCGGCCGCCGGGTCGAGCGATTCCTCAAAGACCATGCGCTGGAGATCCTGTCGACGGAGACCGCGCAGATGGCCGATTCGGCGAGGCTAAGCGTCCATTCGGTCAGCGTGGGCGATGCGAGGACGCGCTGGGGAAGCTGCAGCAGCTCGGGGCGAATCCGCTACAGCTGGCGGCTGATCCTGGCTCCGCCCGAAGCCCGCCGCTACGTCGTCGCGCACGAGGTCGCGCACCTCAGGCATCTCGACCACGGAGCCGGCTTCAAGGCGTTCGAGCGGCTGCTGTTCGGCGGCGAGACCGTGGCGGCCCAGGCCTTATTGCGAGAAGCCGCCCCCCGGCTGCGACGTATTGGGCTCGGTCGTTGAGCGTCGCTCCTGCGTTCGCGGCGCGGGTTCGGGCGGAGGCTGAACGGCTCGAGGCTGGGGCTGTGGTTGCTGCTGCGGAGGTGGCTGGCGCTGTTGCTGCTGCTGTCTCGGATTTCCTCCGAGAACCCGGTCGAGCCATTGCTGATCCAGCCGATTGCCGGTCTGCGGCGCCTGCTGTTGCGGACCGACGGTCCCAGGCGGATAGGCCGGGTCATAGCCCGGCGGCGGAATGATCGGATTGCCGTTCTCGTCGACCATCGGCTGTATTCCGAAGTCGATATAATTGTCGCCGAAAAATTCCTCTTCGGGCTCCAGGTTCCAATCTGGCATGGGAACCTGGGTTTCGAACTGCTCGACGGGACGGTTGGCGACAGCGACGGTCATGAAGTCGTGGAATGTCCGCGCGGGCGCGGTGCCGCCGGCAAGGCCGGCGACCCTCTTGGCATCGTCGCGGCCCATCCATACGCCGGTTGTCAGGCCGCTCGAAAAGCCGATGAACCAGCCATCCTTGTTGGACGTGGTGGTGCCGGTCTTGCCCGCCACCGGCCGGCCGATCTGCGCGGCGCGGCCCGTTCCGCTCAGCACCGCGGATTGGAGAAGGTCGGTCATTTCGGCCGCCACCCAGGGCGCGACGAGGACTCGCTGCTCGGACGGGCCATGGCGATAGAGCTCCCGGCCGCCGACGGTGACGACCTTGCTTATCGCATAGGGTCGCACAGCAATTCCGCGATTTGCCACCGACGCGAAAGCCTGGGTCATGTCGATCAGCCGTACCTCGCTCGAGCCAAGGACCATCGACGGATAGGTCGAAATGTCACTGGTGATCCCGAACCGGTGCGCCATGTCGGCGATGGTGGAAAAGCCGAGCTGCTGGCCGATCTGCGCGCTGATCGTGTTGATCGACCGGGCGAAAGCTTCGCGAAGGCTGACCGGGCCCAGATACGTGCGGTTGGAGTTGCGCGGCTGCCAGCCGTTGATGTCGACCGGCTGGTCGACCATCATGTCGGTCGGCTTCATGCCCGATTCCAGGGCCGCCAGATAGACGAACAATTTGAACGCCGATCCCGGCTGGCGCTGGGCCTGGGTCGCGCGATTGTAGATGGAATCGGCGTAATTCTTGCCGCCGACCAGCGCCCGGACAGCGCCGTCGCGGTCAATCGCGACCAGCGCGCCCTGGGCGCCGTCGGGGGCATGGGCCGCGACCGCACGCTGCGCCGCACGCTGCATCTTCGGGTTGAGCGTCGTCCACACGTCGATCGGCTCGGACGTCTCGTCGATCAGAGTGTCGAGCTGTGGAAGCGCCCAGTCGGTGAAATAGCGGACGCTGTCGTTCTTGGTGGTTTCCTGAATCCGGATTCGCGCCGGGTCGATGTTCGCCGCCTGGTCCGCTGTGATGAAGCCGTTCTGCACCATCGTCTTCAGGACGACTTCGGAGCGGTTGCGGGCGGCCTCGACATCGGCGGTCGGCGAATAATTGGACGGCGCCTTGACCAGGCCGGCGATGATCGCGGCTTCGCCGAGGCTCAGATGATCGGCGCTATGACCGAAAAACCGTCTCGAGGCGGCGTCGATCCCGTAGGCGCCGCCACCGAAATAGACGCGGTTGAGATAGAGCTCGAGAATCTGGTCCTTGCTGAACTTCCGCTCAAGCGCGAGCGCGAGGACCGCCTCCTTGATCTTGCGGCCCATGCTCCGGTTGTTGGTGAGGAAGATGTTGCGGGCGAGCTGCTGGGTGATGGTGGAGGTAGCGCGGATCCGGTGATTGTCGATCACGGCCGAGCCGACCGCCCGGGCGATTCCTATGGGATCGACCCCGAAATGGCTTCGGAAGCGGCGGTCCTCGATGGCGATCATCGCCGATCGCATCTCCGGGGGAATTTTGTCGTAAGTCAGCCACTCGCCGAAGCTGGGCCCGAGCGAGACGAGCACCGAGCCGTCCGATGCGTGCACCCGGACCATTTGTCCGAGGTCGGCGCGTTTGGTCAGCTGCGAGTAGCTTGGAAGCGAGGTCGCGGCGACCGCCACGGCCACGGCGAGCGCGATCAGCCCCAGAAGGGCTCCGTAGAGGAGGATCTTGAATGCGGTGACGAGCGGTCGTCCGCCGGATCGGGTTCGGGCCATCTGGATTCAGGCGATAGATAGGCGCGGCGTGACGGGCAAGGAGGTCATCGACGGGCGGACCTCTCGCGCCTGCTTGCGACAGTTCATCGCTCTCCAATCGCGCGGCGCAGGTTACGCGGGGATTAACCCTGTTTTAGCCTCTGGCCGATAGTGGTGGCACCCATGGCGGGCCCGAAAGCCCTTGCGAGCTGTCTTCTCGCCGCCGCGCTCTTCGCCGGCGGTCCCGCCCCCGCGTCCGCTCAATGCCGGCTGTGCAGCACTCCGACGACCGAGCGAAGCGATGCAAGTTCCGGTCCGCCAATCCGGATCCAGGTCCAGACGGCGCTGGATTTCGACCGGCTTGTGCTGACGGGCGCCGGCACCGGTCACGCGGCGCTGCTTCCAAACGGGGAGAGGGACACGGCCGGAACAATCGCGACGATCAGCGCCAGGGCGATGGTCGGGTCGGTAACGGTGCATGGCGATCCCGGGCGCGCGCTGCGGGTCGAGCTTCCCGAGCAGATCAACCTTTATGCGCTGAACGGCGCAAGGATCGTCGTCGATTCGGTCGAAACCGATTTGCCCGACACCCCGAAGCTCGATTCGGCCGGCAATCTCAGCTTCCGATTCGGCGGACGGGTGACCGTGAGCGGCGACGCGGAAGGCGAATATCGCGGCGACGTTCCGATCACCGTCGATTATCTCTGAACGGTTCTATCCGAAACGGAGAAATCCTTAATCGGCCGGTAACCAAGCCCTTGAGGGAAGGGGTAAGCGGCTGCGGTTAATGGGATGCTCACGGGTGACCCGGCCAGCGGTCAGGCAGCCGGTGTTTTCATGAACCAGTGGGGAATCGAAATGAAAAAGCTTCTGATCTTCGCCGGCGCCGCGACCGCGCTGGTCCTTAGCGGCGCTCCGGCTCAGGCGGCGACGCCGAGCAACGGCGACGCCAAGGCGCACGTTCGCATCATGCGTCCGCTGCAGCTCGAATCGGTCCAGGACCTCGATCTCGGCACCGTCGTCATGACGGGCACCGGCACCTGGTCGGCGACCGTCGGTATCGATCAGGCCGGCGCTTTCGACTGCGATGGCGGAGCGAGCACGGACGTTGCCTGCTCGGGCACCACGCAGCCGGCCGTCTACAAGATCACCGGCACCAACAACCAGGACGTCGACATCACCGTCTCCTCGACGATCACGCTCGACAACCTCACCGACGGAACGTCGCAGCTGACGTTGAACGTCGATGCTCCGGCGGTCGTGAACCTCGGCGCCACGGGCAACGCCGGCATGAACTTCAACATCGGCGGAAGCATCGCCATCGACCAGAGCACGGCCGATGGCGTCTATGAAGGCGACTTCGACGTTACCGCCGACTATTCCGCCTGAGTTTTCAGCCTAGACCGCGGCATCCATGCGCCGCGTATTGACGGGGTCGCCGGGTTCGGCGGCCCCGTTTTTCTTGCCGTGAACGGGATTGGTGAACCGAAAATCAACCATTCCGGAGCAAAACGGCGGTCACTCCGAAACGGAGACAAGTGGGGACCGTCAAAATGAATTTGCCATACAAGGCGCTTGCCGCCGCGGCGCTTATCGCCGCGCCAGTTTTTCCCTCCCTCGCGCCCGCGCGCGCAGGAGTCGGCGACCTTCTGGTCGCTCCCACCAGGCTCGTCCTCAACGGCGGGCGCGGCGGAGAGGTAATCCTCAACAATATCGGCTATGAGCCGGCGACCTATCGAATCTCGATCGAGTTCCGCCGGATGACTCCCGACGGGATGCTCGAGGAAGTGGCCGAGCCGTCGGAAGCGGAAAAGATGGCCCGCGACATGCTCATCTATGCGCCGCGCCGGGTGACCCTGGCGCCGCACGAGCCGCAATCGATCCGGATCGCCGCGCGCCCGCCCAAGGGACTGCCCGACGGCGAATATCGGGTGCACATGCTATTCCGCGCAATTCCGCCGGCCAGGCCCGTGGCGCGGAAGGTCGCGGCGCCGGCCAAGGGCGTGAGTTTCCGCCTGACCCCGATCTACGGCGTGACCATCCCCATCATCGTCCGGCTCGGCTCGCTTTCGGTCAAGGCCGGGATCTCCAACGTCCATCTCGACAGCCGCGATGGCAAGCCGGCGATCTCGCTCGACCTCAGCCGATCGGGCGAGCGCTCGACGATCGGCGAGGTCCGCGTGTTCAAGCCGGGCGTCAAGGATCCGATCGCGATCCAGCGCGCCGTCGCCGTCTATACCGAGATCGGCTCGCGCGAAGTGACCGTCCCAATCGACCAGGAATTCAAGGGCGACGTCCACGGCCCGGTCAAGGTCCAGTATGTCGAGACCTATGACGACGGATCGAAGACGCTCGCCGAAGCGGAGGCCGTGCTGCGCTAGGCGCGGCCCGGCTGGCGAGGCGAGAAGGTCGAATGTCTGGGCGGCGGACCTGGCTCCGACAAGCGGGGGCATTGCTGTCGCTCGCCTCGCTGAGCGCGTTCGGAGCGGTTGCGGCCACCCCCGTCGGCGACGGCTGGGCGGCCGACCCGGAAACCCAGTTCCTTCTTGACGTCAAACTTCACCAGTACCGGCTCGGCGATGGAGTGCGGGCCTACAATACGCCGGAAGGCACGTGCATCGTCTTCGGCGATTTCCTGGCCACGCTCGACGTGCCGATGCGGATCGATCTGACCGCGAAGACCGCGAGCGGCTGGGCGTTCAAGGAATCCAACCGAATCTCGATCGACGCGGGGTCGGGCCAGGTAGCCTACGGCGGCAAGAGCGAAGCGCTCGCGCCGAACGCGATCCGCGAGACCCCGGAAGGCTGGTGCGTCGACAGCGCCTCGCTCACCCGATGGTTCGGGATCGGGGTCAAGCCGTTCACCAACGGCTCGATGCTTCTGCTGGAAACCGAAGCCAAGCTGCCCGTCGAGCTGGCGATCGAGCGGCAGAAACGCGCCGAAAACCTGCACAAGGCCAAGTTCGACCTCGCCAGCCTGCCGCAGGTGAAGCTTCCCTATCGCATGTGGCGAGCGCCTGCGCTCGATTTCGTCGTCAGCGCGGGCGCCACCTATCGCGCCGACAACGGGATCGAGGTCGACCGGCAGAGCTCGATTCACGCGGCCGGCGAAATCGCGCGCCTGTCCTATGACGCGCAGATTGCCACCGACCAGAAGGGGATTCCGGCGTCGCTCCGGCTGCGCGCCTATCGCTCGGACCCCGACGGCGAGCTGCTCGGTCCCCTGAAAGCGACCCATTTCGGTTTCGGCGACGTCTCCGGCTTCAGCACCCGAATTGCCGGGACCGCGACCAGCGGGCGCGGCGCACTGGTCACCAATCGCCCGGTCGCAAGCCTCACCGATTTCGACCGGACACGCTTCGAAGGCGACCTGCCCGCCGGCTGGGACGCGGAGCTCTATCGCAACGGGCAGCTGCTCGCCTTCGCCCATTCCGACGCGCGCCAGCGCTACGCCTTCGACGATGTTCAGCTGCTCTATGGAGAGAACGAGATCAAGATCGTGCTTTACGGGCCGCAGGGCCAGGTGCGATCCCGAGTCGAGCTGATCAACGTCGGCGAGGACAATGTTCCGCCCGGCAAGACCTGGTATTGGGCCGGGTTCAACCAGCCAGGACGCGATATCGTCGCGCTGCATCAGGACGATACGCCCTCTACTCAGCCCAAGATGCAGGCCGCGGTGTCGATGGAGCACGGTCTCGACGAGCGCACCTCGGTCGGAGTCATCGCCCGGACCATGCTGCTCGAGGACGAGCGCGTGACCTTCGTCGAGGGGTCGGTGAGGCGTTCGATCGGCTCGGCTCTCATCGAGGTGGCGGCGGCGCGCGAAACCGGGGGCGGGATAGCCGCGAGGGCGCAGCTTCTCGCCAAGCTCGGCAAGGTCAATCTCAGCGCCGAGGCCGTGGCGGCCAACGATTTTCACCTTCGCGGCGGCCGGGCGACCAGCGTTCGCGACGGCCGGTTCTCGGTCGACGCGCCGGTGAGCATCGGACGAACCGTCGTGCCAGTGCACGGCGACATCCACTATGTCGACCGGGCCGACGGAAGCAGCGAGCTGCAGGCCGCCGGGCGGCTTTCGACGACCATCGGGCGCTTCAATCTGGCGACCGCGGTCAAATACAGCCAGCAATTCCTCGCCAGCGGGCCGGATCCTCCGCCCGAGACGACCGCCGAGCTGATGGGGACGGGCCGAATCGGCGCCGTCCGCGTGCGCGGCGCATCGACCTTCCAGATCAGTCCCGAAAGCAAGTTCCGCTCGGCGGAGCTTTCCGCATATTGGTCGGCGTCCGACACCGCCGATTGGGAGGCGGGACTCGCCTATGACGGACCCCAGCACCGCGCCCGGGCGCGAATCAGCCATATCCGGCGATTCGACGCGCTTGCCCTCGCCGTCACGGGGGAAGCCGCGAGCGACGGATCGCTCGCGATCGGCTTCAATCTCAATTTCTCTCTCGATCCTGGCCACGGCTTTTCGATGTCCCGGGAGCTTCTCGCGGGCGCGGGTTCGGTGCGCGCGCGCGTGTTTCGCGACATGAACGACAACGGGCGCGAGGATCCGGGCGAACCGGTCGAAAAGGGCGCATTCGTGACCGCCGGGACCGCGGTCGCGCCCAAGGCTACCGGGGAGGACGGGTCGGTGATGATCGCCGGGCTCGGCACCTACACGCCGATCGCGATCGGGATCGACCGCGCCAGCATCTCCGACCCGATGTTCGCGCCGAGAAAGGCGATCCAGGTGGTCGTCCCGAGACCCGGAGTGCCGGCCGAGGTGCAAATCGCGCTTGTCGGGGCCGGCGATATCGAGGGAGCGATCGTCAAGAATGGCGGAGTCGGGTTCGAAGGGCTCGACCTGGAACTGGTCGATGGCTCTGGCGCCGTCATCGCCACCGCTCGAACCGATTATGACGGCTATTTCCTGTTCCAGGGCGTCCCCTACGGCAGCTATTCCGTCCGTATCGCCAAGGCGTCGGCCGAGGCCGTGCGCGTGGCGCCGGACCTCAAGCTCGACGCCACGGTGAGCGACGAGCAGCCGGTCGACCGGCTCGGATCGATCCAGATCCAGCCACCGCCGCGAATCGCTTTCGCCCAATAGTCGTCTGAGACGACTTCAGGTCAGTTGTGCTGTTGCGACGCAGTCGCAGCTGAGAGGGTCATGCCCCCGGGCGGGGCCTGGATTCCATGATGGTGCGGTCGAGAAGACTCGAACTTCCACGGCCTTTCGGCCACAGCGACCTCAACGCTGCGCGTCTACCAGTTCCGCCACGACCGCACGTGCATGAGAGATGGGCAGCCTGTTGGCCGCCGCAGCTGGCAAGGACCGCGCCTCTATCAAAGCGATTCTGAAGGCGCAATGGCACTGCGTCGTTCCATCGCGGGACAGTCCTTAACGCCTTGTTTACCATTGGCCGCGCCGGGCGTTAGACCGGAACCATGCTCCTGCTCGCCCTCGCCGCAGCCCTGCCCAGCGCACAGCCGCCAGCGCGCCGGCCAGGTGCAGCAATCGAGCAGGCCAGGGCCAGCGTGAGGATCGTTCGCGGCGCCAGGGTAGGCCGGGGGCACTTGCCCGACGAGGCTCTGGTTCGCCAGGCGGTCATTCGGGCAGCGGACGGCAGTCAGACCCATTTGCGGATCGTCGAATTTCCCTGACCGCTCAACCCTTCAGGGTCAAAGTCACGGTCGAATCGAGGCCGCTTGCTGGAACGTCCATTTCCGCGCTGTTGAAGCTGGCGCTTCCGCCGGGCGGAAGCGAGCGGGCCGGCGGAGCGATCGTCCAGGAATAGATCAGGCGACCGTCGCGGTCGCGAAGCTGGGCGACGATCGGCGGCACCGGTTGCTCCTTCGAGCTCGGGTTGATTACCCGGCCGCTGACGACGACCAGTTCGTTGCCGCTTGCGAGCTTCTGCCGCTCGGGCGTGCCTGGCGCGATCTGCAGCGGCGTCGGAGCAGACTCGGCAAAGCCGACGCGCTGGCGAAGCGAGTCCGGAGCAAAGGCCCAGAAAGCGACCGCCAAAGCGATCACGAGCAGAAGCGCGAGAAGCGCGGCCATCGTCCAATTGCGCTCGCGGTCGGGCTCAGTCTCGGAGCGGACAGCCGCGATTTCCTCGGCGTCCGGCACTTCGTCCGAAATGTCCCACTCGCCGCTGTCGGCGCCGACGTCGGGCAGGTCGGCCAGCACCTCGTCCGGCGGAGCGACAAGCGGATCGGCGATCCCGGTCGATTCCAACGGCTGATCGGCGTCAATCGACTCGGTAACCGGAGCGGCGGTGGCCTCCTCCATCTCGCCGCCGGGTGGCGTCACGACGCCAGCCGGATCAGTGCCGGCTTCGTCCGCCCCGGGCTCCTGGTGCCAGCTGTGACCGCAGGATGCGCAGCGGACCTTGCGCCCGCCTTCGGGGATCGCGCCATCCTTTACCGCATATTGGGTGCCGCAGGCAGGGCAGGTCAGGATCATGTCTGGGGCCTCTCCCGCATCAGCCTTTGGGATAAACAGGAATGAGCAGGCGTTGGCAAGGCGGCGGCGGCTGTGCGACAAGCCTCCCGGGGACGTGGGGAGAGCTCGTCTGTCGGCGATCGTTCAGTTCGAAAGCGTGGGCTTGAGGTACGGCACCGGCGCGGAGGTGCTGAAGGACCTCGATTTCTCGCTGCGCGGTGGCGGCTTCTATTTTCTCGCCGGCGCATCGGGGGCGGGCAAGACGTCGCTCCTGAAGCTTCTCTATCTCGCGCAGCGGCCGACGCGCGGACGGATTAGCCTGTTCGGGGAAGATCTGAACGAAACGCCGCGCGACGCGCTCCCACGATTGCGCCGGCGGATCGGCGTCGTGTTCCAGGATTTCCGGCTGATCAGGCACCTGTCGGCCTATGACAATGTCGCTCTGCCGCTGCGGATCGCGGGGCGTGACGAAGCGGACGTGCAATCGTCGGTTCGCGAGATGCTCGAATGGGTCGGTCTCGGCGACCGGGCCGGAGCCCGCCCGGCGACTCTGTCGGGTGGAGAGCAGCAAAGGGTAGCCATCGCCCGGGCCGTGATCACCCAGCCCGACCTGCTGGTCGCCGACGAGCCGACCGGCAACGTGGATTCGGAAATGGCGAAGCGGTTGCTTCACCTGTTCGCGGCGCTCAACGAATTCGGGACGACGGTCGTGGTCGCCACCCATGATCTCGGATTGATCGCGTCCAACCCCGCCGCCGAGCTGATGCGCCTCGATTCGGGGACATTGGTCGATCCCACAGGCCTTCTCCGAAATCCGCCGAGCCCCGCTCAACAGGAGGCACGGTCGTGATCCTCGACAGGATTCGCGGCGGGCGATTCGATTCCGGCCTGCTCCCCGCCGAGAAATTCCATGCGCCCACCGTTTCGGTCATCGGAATCATGACCTTCGCGATGATGGTCGTGGCCGCGGCGGGCCTCGCATTGTCCAACGCGGCGGGGCTGGTCGTTCAGGCTTCGGCGAACCGCTATGTGGTCGAGCTTCCGGCCGGCGCCGCCGGGCAGTTGCCCAGGGCGCTTTCGGCCGCGCGATCGAACGGGGCGGTGATCGAAGCGACGCCTGTTCCCGAAAACGAGATGCGCCGCACTCTCGAGCGCTGGATTGGTGAGGGCGCGGCGAGCCCCGATCTGCCGGTTCCGGCCCTGATCACCCTGAAGCTCGCGGCCGGCGCCGACACGGCGGCGATCGGCGCGAAAATCCGGGATGCCGTGCCCGCCGCCCGGTTGATCGCCGAAAGCGGAGAATTGAAGCCCCTTCTGCGGTCGATCCGGTCGCTTCAATGGCTCGCGCTTGCGCTGGTATTGTTGATGTCCGTGGCCGCGGGCGCCGCCGTGGTGCTTGCGTCCAGAGGCGCGCTCGACACCCATCGTCCGACCATCGACATCATGCACGGGATCGGGGCGACCGACCGGCAGCTGACGCGACTGTTCGAGCGCAAGATCGCGCTCGACGCCCTGGCCGGCGCTGCCCTCGGGGCAGTCGCGGCGGCGGCCGTCGTGCTGCTGGTAATCGGAAGCGCGCCGGCGTTTGCGGGGGATTTCGGCGCGGGAGCGCCGCTCGACCTGTTCGACGGGCTGATTCTGGCGCTTGTGCCGCTGGCGGTGATCGGGCTTGCGACACTGGTTGCCCGCTGGACCCTGCTCAGGGCATTGCGGGCCGCTCTATGATCGCTCGCTTCTTTTCGTTCCTGCTTCTCTTCTACCTGCTCGGCTTCGTCCTGTTCTCGGTCACTCTCGGCTCGGAGGCCGATGGCGAGCGCACCGACGCCGCCGTGGTGATCACCGGCGGAAGCGGCCGGATCGAGCATGCGCTGGACGTCCTCGCGGACGGCGACGCCAGGCGCGTTCTCGTCGCGGGCGCCGACCCGTCGGTGACCAAGCGCGATCTGGTCCGCTCGTTCGGCGGCGATCCGAAGCTGGTGGCTTGCTGCGTCGACCTCGGAAGCGAATCTGTCGACACCCGGTCGAATGCGGAAGAGGCGAAGCGCTGGCTCGACAAGAGGCGCTATCGCTCGCTTCGGCTGATCACCAGCGACTGGCACATGCGCCGCGCCCGCTACGAGTTCGATCGGGTGCTTGGCGAAAGGTACAGGCTGGTCCCCGATGCGGTCCGGACCGAGCCGCGCTTCGTCACCCTGTTCGGCGAATATAATAAATATCTGCTTCGGCGGATCGCGATCCTGTTCGAGCTCTGAGACCCGGGATGCAGCTTCTGCGCTCGATCCTTTACGCCTTGATCTTCTATCCAGCGACGTTCCTGTTCGTTCTCGCCGGGATTACGGCCACGCTGTTCGGGACCGCGGCGACGCGCCGGCTGGTCCGCAGCTGGGCCAGCTTCAGCCACGAGCTCGCGAGCGGCCTGCTCGGAATCGATTCGGAAGTGCGGGGCGACATGCCGGCGGGAGCGATGCTGATCGCGGTCAAGCATGAATCGATGTACGAGACGTTGGAGATGGTGCGGATCGCCGAGACTCCGGTGGTCGTGCTCAAGCGCGAGCTGTCGCGAATCCCGCTGTTCGGCTGGCTGACCCGGCAATATGGAGTCATCCCGGTCGACCGAAGCGCCGGCCCCAAGGCCCTCCGCGAAATGATTGCCGCCGGCAGGCATGCGGCCGTGAGCGACCGCGCAGTGGTCATCTATCCCGAAGGGACTCGAGTCAGGCCCGGCGAGAGCCCGCCGCTACGCCCGGGTTTCGCCGGCCTTTACCGCGCGCTCGGGCTTCCGGTCGTTCCGGTTGCCGTCGATAGCGGCCGCCTGTGGGGGAAGGGATTGCTGAAGCGCGGCGGCACGATTCACTTCCTGATCGGCGAGACCATCCCCGCCGGACTCAAGCGCGACGAGATCGAAGCGCGCGTGCACGCCGCAATCAACGCGCTCCAGCCTTAGCTTCGCAGCCGTGCGCCCAGCTTTTCGGCAGCGGCGACGACTTTGCGCGCGACTTCGCCGAGATCCTCCTCGGTGAAGCTCTTTTCGCCGGGCTGAAGCGTGACTTCATAGGCGAGCGACAGGCCTTCGGGCGTCTCGAACCGGTCGAACGGCCGGACGTCCGTGATCGCCGCCTTGTCGGCGCCGCGAATGGCGCGCGCCAAGGCGTCCGCCGCGACATCCCCGGGAACCAGGAATGCGAAGTCGCGGGTCACCGGCTGCAACGCAGGCGGGTCGTATCGCGGCCGGGTACGGCTCGCGGCACGCGAAGCGGGAATCGAGTCCAGATAGATTTCGCCCGCGACCAGGCCCTGCGGTGCGTCCAGCGCCCTGGCAAGCGCCGGATGAAGCTCGCCGAAGCTCGCGACGATTGTTTTCGGGCCGAGGCCGAGCCTGGCCGAGCGGCCGGGGTGCCAGGTGGGGCCGGCGTCGGGAAAAACCTGCAGGTTGTTCACCGGCGCGCCGGCGGCTTCGAGCAAGGCGAGCGCTTCGGCCTTGGCGTCGTACGCGTCGAATGGCCTGGCCTTGCCCGACCGCCAGTCGCGCGACCTGCATTCGCCGGCAAGCACATATGCAACGGTTGGCCGCTCGGCGTCGGCGATGTAGCGGCGGCCGAGCTCGAACAGGCGCACCGTTGGCGCACCGCGGTCGAGGTTGCGCCGAGTCGCCGCGACCAGGCCCGGCAGAAGCGACGGACGCATGATCTTCATGTCCTCGCTGATCGGATTTTCCACCGCCCAGGCGGGGCCGAAGGGCTCGGCTTCAGCCTCGGCGATGAAGCTCCAGGTCACGGCTTCATCGAGGCCGCGCGCGGCCGCGGCCCGGCGAACCCGGCGTTCGACCAGCTGCGAGCGCGTGGCCGTCGGTTTCGCGACTCCGGGCTGACGGTCGAGCGGGATCGAGGGGATATGCTCATAGCCGTGGATGCGCGCGACTTCCTCGACGAGGTCGGCGGGGCCGCTGACGTCACTTCGCCAGGCCGGCGGGCGGACGCTGTCCGTGCCTTCGAACTCGAAACCGAGTGAAAGCAGGATGGCGCGCTGCCGGTCCTCCGGTACGTCGAGCGCTCCGAGCGTCAAGGTGCGCTCGGGATCGAACGCGATTGCCGCGCGCTCGACGGGTGGCTTTCCGACGCGGAGAGCCGCCGACGCCTCGCCGCCGCATATGTCGAGGATGAGCCCAGTCAGGATCGCCAGCCCTTCGTCGAGAAAGGCCGGGTCCACCCCGCGCTCGAACCGGCTGCGTGCGTCGCTTGTCAGGCCGAGCTTCTGGCCGGTGGCGGCGATGTGCTCCGGATCGAAATAAGCGACCTCGAGCATGACGTCCGTGGTCCCGGCGGTTACGCCCGATTCCTCGCCGCCCATGATCCCGCCGATGTCGTGGACCTGGGCTTGGTCGGCGATCACGGTCATTGACGGGTCGAGCGCATAGTCCTTCTCGTTGAGCGCGCGGATGGTCTCGCCGTCGACGGCGCGGCGGGCGATCAGCGCGCCGTCGAGCTTCGCGACGTCATAGGCGTGGGCGGGCCGCCCAAGATCGAGCATGACGTAATTGGTGATGTCGACGACCGCGGAGATCGGCCGCTGGCCGGCGCTTTTGAGCCGCCGCTGAAGCCACTCGGGCGAGGCGCCGTTGCTGATGCCGCTGATCGAGCGGCCGTAGAAGGCGGGGCAACCGCCGGGGTCTTCGATGCGGATATCGACCAGCGGCGCTCCGTTGCCCGCCACATCCGCGACGTGCAGCGGTTTGAGGACGCCAACGCCGGCGGCAGCGAGATCGCGGGCGATTCCGCGAACGCCCATGCAGTCGCCGCGGTCGGGCGTGATCGCGATGTCGAACACCGGGTCGTCGAGCGCCGCATAATCGGCGAAGGCGGCGCCGACGGGCGCGTCGGCGGGAAGCTCGATGATCCCGTCATGCTCCTCGCCGAGCTCCAGCTCGCGTACCGAGCATAGCATGCCTCGGCTTTCGACCCCGCGAATCGCCGCGACCTTGAGAGTCATGGCGCTGCCGGGGACGTAAGCGCCGGGCGGCCCAAACACACCGAGCATGCCCGCGCGGGCATTCGGCGCCCCGCACACGACCTGGACCGCGCCCTCGCCCGCATCGACGGTGAGCACCTGCAGCTTGTCGGCCTGCGGATGCTTTTCGGCGGCCAGGACCTTGGCGACCTTGAACGGCGCCAGCGCCTCGGCTGGGTTGGACAGGCCCTCCACTTCCAGCCCGATCGCGGTCAGCCGCCCGGCGA
>DASTIF010000009.1:0-12114 GCA_035717805.1 Sphingomicrobium sp. | reverse complement strand
AGTTCGACGACTGCCTCGTTACGAAGGAATGGAACGCCCTCGAACCCGGCTCGGTCGAGCAGAAATATTACTGCCCAGAGATCGGACTGGTGCTGGTGACGGAAGCCTCCGGCGGCAAGACCGTTAGGTTCGAATTGACTGGCAGCGACGCCGCCAGGACGAGCGAGGACGCTTTCACGTTTAGAGTGCCGAAACGCTGAGGCGCTGAAGCGCCTTCATTTTGCCGGAAAATGCGCTATAGGGCGCGGCTTCCCATGGCTACTAAACTTCCCTCCCCGCCGCGTGTCGGCATGGTGTCGCTCGGCTGTCCCAAGGCGCTGGTCGATAGCGAACGCATCCTGACCAAGCTGCGCGCCAACGGCTATGACATGTCGCCCGACTATGCCGGCGCGGACGTGGTGCTGGTCAACACCTGCGGCTTCCTCGATAGCGCCAAGGAAGAAAGCCTGGAAGCGATTGGCGAGGCCATTGCCGAAAACGGCCGCGTCGTCGTCACCGGCTGCATGGGCAAGGAAGCCGACGTCATCCGCGCCCGCTTCCCGGAAGTCCTCGCGATCACCGGGCCGCAGCAATATGAGGAAGTGGTCGGCGCAGTGCTGGAGGCCGCTCCGCCGGTTCCCAATGCCTATCTCGACCTGGTGCCGGAGCAGGGCTTGAAGCTCACCCCGCGCCACTACAGCTATCTGAAGATTTCCGAGGGCTGCAACCACCGCTGCGCCTTCTGCATCATTCCGCAGCTTCGCGGCGACCTCGTCAGCCGCCGGCCCGACGCGATCCTTCGCGAGGCGGAAAAGCTGGTCGCGGCGGGGACGAAGGAGCTTCTGGTGATCAGCCAGGACACCAGCGCCTACGGCCTCGACCTCAAACATGCCTCCTATCCGCTGAAAGGCGGCGGCGAGGTCCGCGCGCACATGACCGACCTGGTTCGCGAACTCGGGCAGCTCGGCGCCTGGGTGCGGCTCCACTACGTCTATCCCTACCCGCACGTCGACCATGTCATCCCGCTGATGGCGGAGGGGCTGCTTCTCCCTTATCTCGACATTCCCTTCCAGCACGCGAGCCCGAAGGTCCTCAAGGCGATGAAGCGCCCGGCCAACGAGGCCAAAGTGCTTGCGCGACTTCGCGAGTGGCGGGCGCAGGTGCCCGAACTCGCGGTCCGCTCGTCGTTCGTCGTCGGCTTTCCCGGCGAGACCGAGGAAGAATTCAACTATCTTCTGGGCTGGCTCGAGGAAGCGCGGCTCGACCGCGTCGGCGCGTTTCGCTTCGAGGCGGTCGAAGGGGCGAGCGCGACCGCAATGCCGGATCAGGTGCCGGAAGAGGTCAAGCAGGAGCGCTACGAGCGGGTGATGGCGCTTTCGGCACGGATTTCCGCCGAAAAGCTGGCGGCGAAGGTCGGCAAGACCATCGATGTGCTGATCGATCGGATCGATGCCCACACCGGGGGCGCCACCGGCCGTTCGAAAGCCGACGCCCCCGAAATCGACGGCGAGGTCCACCTTCGCGACGCCGGCACACTAAAGCCGGGCGATATCGTGTCGGTGAACGTCGAGGACGCCGACGAGCACGATCTGTACGGCGTGCCCACCTAGTCCCTCCCGACTCGACAGCGACGCGCGGCTGGCTAGGGTGCGCGCCATGCTCAGATACATGCTCGCGCCGCTTGCGCTTTTCATTGCCGTCCCGCTCGCCGCCCAGCCGCTCACCGCGGCGGAAGTCACCCAGATTGATCAGGCCGTCGCCAAGGCGCTTGCCGAAACCGCCGTCCCCTCGGCGTCAGTCGCCGTGGTTCGAGACGGGAAGATCGTTCTCGCCAAGGCCTATGGGAAGGCGTCGGAAACGCTGCCGGCGACGCCCGACCTGCCCTATCAGATCGCATCCAACTCCAAGCAGTTCACGGCCATGGCGATGCTGTTGCTGGAGGACGAGGGCAAGCTCGACATCGACGATCACGTGTCGAAATACATACCCGGAATCAGCGAGGGCGACCGGATCACGATCCGCCAGTTGCTTTCGCACACGTCCGGAATCCAGGACTACTGGCCGCAGGATTACAGCTTCGCCGCGATGGCGAAGCCGACCGCCCCGCAGAATATCGTCGATATATGGGCCAAAAAGCCGCTCGACTTCCAGCCGGGCGACCAGTGGCAATATTCCAACACCGCCTATGTCGTCGCCGGGATGATCGTGGAGAAGGTCAGCGGCGAGCCGCTGATGGCTTTTCTCGAGCGCAAGATTTTCAAGCCGCTGGGGATGACCAGCGTCGTCGACCAGGACGATGCGATCGGGCCGCAATATCCGATGGGCTACGGCCGCTATGCGCTCGGGCCGGTGCGCCCCGTTACTCCGGCGGCGCGCGGCTGGCTCTATGCTGCGGGCGAACTCTCGATGAGCGCCTCGGACCTGGCAAAATGGGACATCGCCCGGATCGACCGCGCCGTTCTTCCCGACGACGACTGGGCCGAACAGGAAACCACGATCAAGCTCAACGACGGCACCGACACCCATTACGGGCTCGGCGTTTACGTCCGTGATTCGAACGGCCGGAAGGTGGTCAGTCACGGCGGCGAATCGGTCGGCTTCCTGTCGACCAACAGCGTCTATCCCGAGCAGAAAGCGGCGATCGTCGTCATGACCAACAGCTGGTCGGGCGACGCCTATGGCCGGATTGCGCGCGACATTGCCAGGATCGTGCTTCCCGCGCCGGTCCAGGACGCCACCGTGGCGGCGCAGGCAAAGCGCGCCCGGACGGTTTACGACCAGTTGCGCGCCGGCAAGCTCGATCGCTCGCTTCTGACCGAAAACGCCAATTATTATTTCACTCCGCAGGCGATTGCCGATTTCCGGTCGAGCCTTGCTCCGCTTGGCGAACCGACATCCTTCGAGCCGAGCGGCAAGCCGGTCCTTCGTGGCGGCTTCGCGATCCAGGGCTATACGATCAAATATCCCGGCCGGACGCTCGACCTGTCGACCTTCTACGAGCCCGGGCCGAACGGCCGGATCGAGCAGTTCCTAGTCAGCCCCGGCGAATGACCGACACCGCTTCGCTCCTGATCGCCGATCGCGGGCAGAAGGCGCATGCCGTGAATCTCGTCGACAAGACGAGTTTCGGCGACTGGGTGAAAACCCGCCCCGCCGAAGACCGCGCGCTCCTCGAGGCGCTTCGATTCGACGGGAAAAAGGGTTTTGCGAGCGCGATCCTTCCGCGCCCCGGCGGCGAGTTCGAGGTCGTGGGCGCGGTCGCGGAGGTGAAATCGCTCTCGCCCTGGTGCCTGGCGCGGCTCGCCGAAGTGCTGCCCAAGGGCCATTACCGTCTCGCCGAGGGAGCCCCCGGAAAGGCGGCGCTCGGCTGGCTTCTCGCGCAGCACCGTTTCGATTCCTACCGAAGCAAGCCGGAGGACAAGGATCGCGGACCGCGTGTGCTGGTCACATGCGAAGCGGCGGCGATCGAGCAGACCGTGCGCCTGGCCGAGGCGACGGCGCTGGTCCGGGACCTGGTCAACACGCCGGCGCTGGAGCTTGGCCCCGCCGAGCTTGAGCGGGCGGTTCGCGACCGGCTGGAATCGGTCAAAGCCGAAATCCGGGTGACCGCCGGCGATGAGCTTCGCGACGGATATCCGCTGGTCGCGGCGGTCGGCGCCGGGTCGGCGCCGGACCGCGCACCGCGCCTGATCGAGGCACAATGGGGCAAGCCAGATCATCCGCGTATCGCAATCGTCGGCAAGGGCGTCTGCTTCGATTCGGGCGGGCTCGATATCAAGAGCGCGGGCGGAATGCGGCTGATGAAGAAGGACATGGGCGGCGCCGCGCACGCGCTCGCGCTTGCCTGGCTGGTCGCGTCGGCGCGGCTTCCAGTGCGGGTCCATTTGCTTATCCCGGCGGTCGAGAATTCGGTCTCGGGCGGCGCCATCCGCCCCGGAGACATCGTCAGGTCGCGCAAGGGCCTCAATGTCGAGATCGACAACACAGACGCCGAAGGGCGCCTAATCCTCGCCGATGCCCTAGCCAGAGCCGCCGAGGAGAACCCCGAGTTCATCATCGATTTTGCTACGCTGACGGGCGCCGCCCGGATCGCGCTTGGCCCGGACCTTCCGGCGCTGTTCGCGAACGACGACGGTCTGGCCGCCGATGTCGAAACCGCGGCGAAACACGCCGACGACCCGCTGTGGCGGATGCCCTTGTGGGACGCCTATGACGAGATGCTCAAGAGCGAGATCGCCGATCTCGCCAACGCGGCCGGCTCGCCGATGGCGGGCGCGATCGTCGCGGCGATGTTCATGAAGCGATTTGTCCCATCGGCCACACCCTGGGCGCATCTCGACACTTTCGCCTGGAGGGACCGCGCCCGGCCGGGACGTCCGAAGGGCGGCGATGCGCTTGGGCTCAGGGCCGTTTTCGCTGCCCTGCAGCGGCGCTATCCTGTCGCCTGAGCACGCGTTTTTCCCGCAATTCGCCGAATTTGGGGCCAATTTTCGGTTACTTGCCTGCAACAATTCCTGCCCTTGCCTGTTTAACGGGCAAGCGCGATGCGCAGGAGATGTTGCACCAATGGCCGACGAATCGCTGTCAGCCTGGATGCGGGCACTGATTGCTTACGTTCGATCAGGCGATCCCGACCTTACCAACCGTCAGATGGCGCTTTTGATGCTCGTCTATCTGACGCCTGGCCCGCACACGGTGCGCGGCCTCGCCCGGGTTCTCGGAGTGTCAAAGCCGGTGGTGACTCGCGCCTTGAACACGCTCGGCGGCCTCGGCTATCTGCGCCGCGAACGGGACCAGGACGACCGCCGCAACGTGTTCGTCGTACGGACCAAGGACGGGGCCGAGTTTCTTGAAGAATTCAAGCGCAACCTCCGCGAGAGCGACCGAGCCTCCGCGGCCAACCGGCCGATCATCGGCCAGGCCGCCTTCGCCCACCAGCGCTAACGTCTTCGACCTTTCGGGCCCGTCGGACCTGCCCGACCCGGACCATCACGCTTACCGCAAGGACCTCGCCGACGTCGCGCTCGCCGGCCGGGTGATCGCCTCGCACTATGCCGAGCCCCTTCCCCGCCGTCTGGCCCGCAACGAGCCGCTCCGGCGCGGCCCGTCCGAAGCCGATCACGCCGTCCGCGCGCTCGACGCCGGGGATCTATTCGAAATGCTCGATGACAGCGCCGGTTGGGCCTGGGGCTACGCCGGGCCGGACCGGTTCGTCGGTTATGTGCGAAGCGAGGGTTTGGAGCCGGCTTGAGCGGTCACATCTCGCCGCGCTTGCGGCGCAGCTCGTACCAGCGCCTGACATTCGCCTGCTGTTCCTCCAGAGTCTCGGCGAACGCATGGCCGCCGGTGCCGTCCGCGACGAAATACAATGCGCCGGTCGCGGCGGGATCGAGGACCGCCGCGATGCTTTCCCTGCCGGGATTGGCGATCGGGCCCGGCGGAAGGCCCGGGTTCGCATAGGTGTTGTAGGGATTGTCGGACTGAAGCTCCGACTTCCTGATCCGGCGACCCAGCGGCTTGCCCTTGGTGATCGGGTAGATGACGGTCGGGTCGGCATCCAGCTTCATCCCGATACGGAGCCGGTTGCAATAGACGCCCGCGACCATCCGGCGCTCGGAGGCTTTCGCGGTTTCCTTTTCGACAATCGACGCGAGAGTCACCGCTTCGAGCTTGCTGTCGATCGGGCACGTCGGCTTGCGCTTCGCCCACAAGGTCGTGAGCGCCCTGGTCATCGCTTCCTGCATCCGAGCGACAACGGCTGCGCGGGTCTCATCGCGCTGGTAGCTGTAGCTGTCGGGAAGAACCGATCCCTCGGGAATGTCGGGCACCGGCCCGGTCAGATAGCGGTTCGCCGCCAGCTTCTCCTCGACGATGATCGAGGGCATGCCTTCGGTCACCGTGACCAGCCGCTGCACCGGCTTGCCGTGCTGGAGGAGGTCGAGAACTCCGGCAGCGCCGGTACCCTTGGGAATTTCGAACTCGCCGGCCTGGATCGGGTCGTCGGAGCCGAAAATCCTGGCCATGGCGCGGAATGTCGTCGGGTTGCCGGGGATAATGCCGCGGCGATCAAGTTCGTCCGCCACCGACGAGAGCGTCGAGCCCTCCTCGACGATGATCGTGTGCGGCCCCGGCTTTGGCCCGGCACTCCACCACAGGAGCGCGAGAACGGCCAGCGCGGCGATCAGCAGCATTGCGCAGAGCGCGAGGAACAACCGCTTCATGGCTAGACCGTACCCCCGCAAAGGCAGGGGTGCAGACGCGCGAAGCGCTCAATCGGCTTCGCCGGACTGGGCTCCTGCCTTCGCAGGAGCACAACTTTGATCACACCGTCCTCATGATGAGGCTGGCGTTGGTGCCTCCGAAGCCGAAGCTGTTGTTGAGAACGGCGCGCACCTTGCGCTCTTTCGCCTTATGCGGGACGAGGTCGACGCCCTCCGTGCCCTCGCTCGGATTGTCGAGGTTGAGCGTCGGCGGGACGATCTGGTCGCGCATGGCGAGGATGCAGAAGATGCTCTCGACCGCGCCGGCGCCGCCGAGCAAATGGCCGATCGCCGACTTTGTCGAACTCATAGACAGCGAGCCTATGGCGTTTCCGAACAGGCGCCTGACCGCTCCGAGCTCGAGCTCGTCGCCGAGCGGCGTCGACGTGCCGTGCGCGTTGATATAATCGATGTCGGACGGCTGGAGCCCGGACTTCCTCAATGCCATTTCCATCGACCGGTAAGCGCCGGACCCTTCCGGATGCGGAGCGGTCACGTGATGAGCGTCGCCAGACAGGCCGTAGCCGATGACTTCGGCGTAAATCTTCGCTCCGCGCGCTTTTGCGTGCTCATATTCCTCGAGCACGACGACACCGGCGCCTTCGCCCATGACGAAGCCGTCGCGATCCTTGTCGTAGGGCCGGCTGGCCTTTTGCGGCTGGTCGTTGAAATTGGTGCTCAGCGCCCGCGCCTGGGCGAAACCGGCGATCCCGATCGGGCAGATGGTCGCCTCCGCGCCGCCCGCGAGCATGATGTCGGCGTCGTCATCCTTGATCATCCGCGCCGCGTCGCCGATCGAATGGGCGCCCGTCGAACAGGCTGTCACGACCGCATGGTTGGGGCCCATCAGCCCGTATTTGATCGAAACCTGGCCGGAGATGAGGTTGATCAGCCTGCCGTGGACGAAATGGGGGCTGACCCGTCCGGGACCCTTCTCGTGCAGAACGATGCTTTCGCTCTCGATCCCCGGGAGCCCGCCGATCCCCGAACCGATCGAAACGCCGGCGCGAAACCGGGTCGCCTCGTCCATGTCGGTGAGACCGGAATCCTCGATCGCCTGGCCGGCGGCGTCGATTCCGTAGATGATGAAGGGATCGACCTGGCGCTGGGTCTTGTGGTCGACGCGCAGCGACGGATCGAATCCGTTTTCCTGGTCCGCGGGCTTCACTTCGCAGGCGATCCGGCATTTCTGGTCGCTTGCGTCGAACCTTGTGATCGGTCCCGCGCCACTCTTGCCGGCGATGATGTTTCGCCAGCTCGTTTCGACGTCGCCGCCAAGCGGCGTCACCAGCCCCAGACCAGTCACCACGACTCGGCGCATGATTCAATTCTCCGTCAGTTCAAAAACAAACGGCCCCCCGCTTTGTTCGGGAAGCCGTTCGTACCGCCAAAACGGGCATCAGGGCGGCGGCAGGAGCCCCCGATTCAGCCCTGGTTCTGGTCGATATAGTCGATCGCGTCCTTGACGGTCGTGATCTTCTCCGCGGCGTCGTCCGGAATCTCGACGTTGAACTCCTCCTCGAACGCCATCACCAGCTCGACGATGTCGAGGCTGTCGGCGCCGAGGTCATCGATGAAGCTCGCTTCGGGCGTCACCTTGTCCGCCTCGACACCGAGATGCTCGACGACGATTTTCTTCACCCGGTCGGCAGTCTCGCTCATTGGGTTTTCCTCCGTTTTTGCTTTTGCGCTGCCCTAGCCGCGCCGGTGGTTGCTCGCAAGTGGCGCACGAAGCCATGCCGGGGGCATGGCGAGTGCGGCACTCGCCCGATAGAGCCGCCGTCATCGCAAGGAGCGCAAGCGGCGAAGCAATCCGGTGGCGCATCTGGATTGCGTCGCTACTTTCGCGTCACGATGACCGAGTCCCGTTCCTTGACGCCCGGCGAAATCGAGATCGCCCGATCGGTGTTCGGCGGCGCGATCGATTATTCGAAGGTGCGGCTCGTCAACCGCAAATGGTGGCCGTTCCAGCCGAGGAACGCGGCGATGGCGCCATGCGGCAGCATCCATTTCAACCCGCATGGCAACCTCTGGTCCGAGGATTTCAGCAAGGAGCGTCTGCCGCTCCAGGCGTTCTTCATCCACGAGATGACCCATGTCTGGCAGACGCAGAAGCGCGGCCGCTTCTATCTCCCGCTGATGCGCCACCCGTTCTGCCGCTACGACTATGAGATCGTGCCAGGCCGCCGGTTCGAGGATTACGGGCTCGAGCAGCAGGCCGAGATCGTCAGCCATGTCTTTCTTCATGGCCACGGCGCGAGGCCTGACACCCCGCCGCGTTCGCTTTTGCCCTTCTAGTCGGCCTTCTTCGCGACCCCGACCAGCGCGGGCCGCAGAAGCCGGTCCCTGATCATGTAGCCGGGTTGCATTTCCTCGACGATCGTTCCCGGCTGCGCATCGGCCGAGGGGATTTCCATCATCGCCTGGTGCTTGTGCGGGTCGAGCGGCTGCCCGATCGCCTCGATCCGGGTGACTCCGTTGCGCTGGAACACCGCGTCGAGCTCGCGCGCGGTCGATTCTATCCCGGCGAGGAAATTGCTCGCGACCTTGTCGGCTCGAAGCTCGTCGCTGACGGCGGCCAGCGCGCGGTCGAGATGGTCCTTGATGGCAAGCATATCGCGGGCAAATGCCGCCGAGGCATAGGCCGACGCCTGCTGCTTCTCGGTTTCCAGTCGGCGGCGCACGTTCTGCATCTCCGCCGCCACGTAGAGCGCCTTGCTATTGGCCTCCTCGAGCGCCCGTTCGAGCTCGGCCATCCGGTCGTGCTCGGCAAGCTCGGGCGCGTCGTCGGCGGTCTCCTTGCGGATTCCCTCGGCTTCGTCGTGGAGCTCTTCTTCGTCCTGCATTATCCGATCAATCTCGTTAGCGCCTTGGCGGTGAAATCCACCATGGGGACCACCCGCGCATAGTTCAACCGCGTGGGCCCGATCACACCGACAACGCCGACGACCTCGCCATGGCTCCCACGATAGGGCGCCGCGATGACCGACGAGCCGGACAGGGCGAACAACCGGTTCTCGCTTCCGATGAAGATCCGGCAGCCCGGCCCGTCGCGAGCGCTTTCGAGCAATCGTGCGATTTCCTGGCGGTCTTCGAGCTCGTCGAGGAGACGCCGGACCCGGTCGAGGTCCGCGGCCGCGCTCTCGTCGATCAGATTGGCCTGGCCGCGGACGATCAGCACCGGCCGCCGCTCATGGTCCACACTCCAGGCGGCGAGACCCGACGCAACCAGCTCGGCCGCTGCGACATCGATTGCCTCGCGGCGGTCCCGGATTTCCGCGCGAAGCCGCGCCTCGGCTTCCGACAGCGTCAGTCCCGACAGTCTCTCGCTGACGAAGTTCGCGACCTCGCTCAGCGCCTGGGCGCTGGTGCCCGGATCGAGCGACACGACGCGGTTCTCGACGCTTCCGTCCGCTCCGACCAGGACCGCGAGGCCCCGATCGGGAGACAAAGGGACGATGCTGAACTGGCGAAGCCTCGGCTCCTGCTTTGGAGCGAGAACGACGCCCGCGGCCTGGCTGAGGCCGGAAAGCGCTGCCGATGCAGCGGCGAGCGCATCCTCGATCGGCTGGTCGCGGCCGATCTGGCGCTCGATTTCGGCGCGCTCGCGAGGGTCCGGGGCGGAAGCCTGCATGATCCCGTCGACGAACAATCGAAGTCCGCTTTCGGTCGGTATCCGCCCCGCCGACGTGTGCGGGTGAGTAAGAAGCCCGCGCTCCTCCAGTTCCTGCATCACGCCCCGGATCGAGGCCGGCGACAGGCTGACGGCTCCGGCAAGCGCCTTCGACCCAACCGGCGCCCCGCGCTCGAGGTAGGATTCGACCACCAGCGCGAAAATATCGCGCATCCGGTCGGTCAGCTCGGAGATTGGCGGCTGGGCCATCGGGCGGATGTAGGTCCGGGTCTCAAGCACGTCACCCCCGCGCAAGAGGGGGTCCCGCTTTCCCGCAATCCGAAGAAAAAGCGGGATTCCCGCTTTCGCGGGAATGACGAAGAGGGCTAAGGCGCAAAAAAATTCCAAATCAGGAGAATTGAATGCGCCCCAGCGGACGCGCGCCCGACCAGATGCGGACCATCAGCTTCGAGCCGAACTTCACCCGCCACGCCGAAGGATCGGTGCTGGTGAGCTTCGGCGACACCCGTGTGCTGGTCACGGCATCGGTCGAGGACAAGGTTCCGCCCTTCCTTCGCGGCAAGGGACAGGGCTGGGTGACGGCGGAATATGGAATGCTCCCGCGCGCCACCCACACGCGCGGCAACCGCGAGGCGGCGAAGGGCAAGCAATCGGGGCGCACGCAGGAAATCCAGCGGCTGATCGGCCGCTCGCTCCGCGCCGTCGTGGCCCTTCCGAAGCTCGGCGAGCGCCAGATAATCCTCGACTGCGACGTGATCCAGGCGGACGGCGGCACCCGAACGGCCTCGATTTCCGGCGCCTGGGTCGCGCTCCGGGTCGCGGTCGACAAGCTCCTCGAAGCGAAACTGCTCAAGGAGGACCCGATCGAAAACCAGGTCGCGGCGGTCAGCTGCGGCGTGTTCAACGGAACGCCGGTTCTGGACCTCGATTACGACGAGGACAGCACCGCCGGATGCGACGGCAATTTCGTCCTCACCGGCGACGGGAATATCGTCGAGGCGCAGCTTACCGCCGAAGGGGAATGCTTCGATGAAGAGCAATTGCTTCGGTTGCTCCGCCTCGCCCGAATCGGCTGCGGCGAAATCTTCCAGTCACAGCTGAAGGCGGCCGGGCGGTGAGGGAAATCGGACGAAAGCTGGTCATCGCCACCCACAATCCCGGCAAATTGCGCGAAATTTCGGCGCTGATCGGACCGCTCGGAATCGAATGCGTGGGCGCCGACGCGCTCGGCCTTCCCGAACCCGAGGAGATCGGCAACAGCTTCGTCGACAATGCCGACTTGAAGGCGCGGCAAGCGGCGGATTTGTCGGGACTCCCCGCGCTCGCCGACGACAGCGGGCTGTGCGTGGATGCGCTTCACGGGCTGCCTGGCATCTTCTCGGCGCGCTGGGCGGAGGACGATGCCGGGAAACGCGACTGGATGCGCGCGATGAAGCGGGTGTGGACCGATGTCGAGATCGCGGGCCCGGATGCCAGCCGCGACGCCCATTTCGCCTGCGCTCTCTCGCTCGCCTGGCCCAATGACGGGCAGACCGAAGCCTTCGAAGGCCGCGTGGACGGGACGCTGGTGTGGCCGCCGCGCGGCGATAGAGGGTTTGGCTACGACCCGATGTTCGTGCCCGCCGGCCGCGACCAGACCTTCGGCGAGATCGAGCCCGCCGAAAAGCATGAGATCAGCCATCGCGCGGATGCGTTCCGGAAGTTGGCGAAGGCCCTTGGGCCGTCATCCTGAACTTGTTTCAGGATCCATCTTCGAGCCCTGTGCCAGCGGAGGAATGGATGCTGAAACAAGTTCAGCATGACGGGGGAGTCGCCCTCTACGTCCACTGGCCGTTCTGCGTGTCCAAATGCCCCTATTGCGACTTCAACAGCCACGTGCGCTCAAGCATCGACCAAGACCAGTGGCGCGAAGCTTTGCTCGCCGATCTGGCGCATGAGGCGCGCATTCTTCCGGGCCGTAGCCTGACCTCCATCTTTTTCGGCGGCGGGACTCCGTCGCTGATGGAGCCAGCGTCCGTAGCCGCGCTGATCGAAGCGGCCCGCGATCGGTGGCGCGCGGCCGACGATATTGAAATAACGCTCGAGGCCAACCCGAACTCGGTCGAGGCGGCGCGGTTCGCCGATCTCGCCGCCGCGGGCGTCAATCGCCTGTCGCTCGGCCTTCAGTCGTTCGACGACGCATCGCTCGCATTCCTCGGACGCGCCCATTCGGCGAGCGAGGGATTGGCAGCGCTCGACATC
>DASTIF010000008.1:0-31914 GCA_035717805.1 Sphingomicrobium sp. | reverse complement strand
CCGGCTGGACGCCCGACAGCATCATCGAGGACGAGCCAATCACGATCGGCGACTGGACTCCGACGAACAGCGACGGCGTCTATCGAGGCGACATCACACTTCGCGAAGCTTTCGCCCGGTCGAGCAACGTGGCCGCCGTGCGTCTTTCGGAGAAAGTCGGCCGGTCGAACGTAATCCGCGCCGCTCGCGACCTCGGAATTACCGCTCGCCTTCCGGACAAGCCCAGCCTGGCGCTCGGTACCGGCGGTGTCAGCCTGATCGAACTCACCTCCGCTTATGCCGCCATCCTCTCCGGCCGCTATCCCGTCGAAGCGCGCGGACTTCCCGGCAAGGAGGCGGATCACGGCCTCGCGGGCCTGTTCGCTTCGAGCGGCCGACTCGATCCTCGCCGCGACCGCGCGGCTATGCTCGACCTTCTGTGGGCGGCGGCAAACACCGGCACAGGAAAGAGAGCGGCTCTGCGCGTTCCGACCTTTGGCAAGACCGGCACCACGCAGGACAATCGCGATGCCGTGTTCGTCGGCTTCGCCGGCGATCTCGTCGTCGGAGTCTGGGTCGGCCGCGACGACAACAGCTCGCTCGGGAAAATCAGCGGCGGCACCGTGCCCGCGCGAATCTGGCGCGATTTCATGAGCTCGGCGCTGTCGGTCGATCGCCGTCAGGGACCGGCACTGCCTTCGACATATCGCGATCGGCCGAGATCGCTTCCACAGCCGCCGGCCGAGCATCCGAGCCCGCTTCCCGACGAATGGAGCGAGGGAACGCGCGCACTTCGCGAAATCGCCGACGCCCTGCAGGAAGTCCTCGACGAAAAATGAGTCCGGAAACCGGGCTCGCGAGCGTCAATTCGTTAATCTTTCGAAACCTGTCGGCTTAAGCCTTTCTCAACCCCTCAAGACCTAATGCTGAAGGCAACCTACGCGATGTTTCTGGCGCAGGTGGGGGAGCTTGTCTCCCGAACAGTGGAGCCAAAGGAGACCGGACATGGCCAAGTTTCTGAAGCTGATCAAGAACGAAGAGGGTGCGACTGCCATCGAGTATGGCCTCATTGCCGCGCTTATCGCCGTTGCGGCGATTGCTGCTCTGGGCAACATCGGCAACCAGCTGAACTCGACGTTCACGACTGTCGGCAACAGCCTGTCGAGCGCCAACGGCTAAGCGATTAGCTAAACGCTCGATGAGTGGCGGCGGCGTCGAAAGACGCCGCCGCTTTTCTTTTGTCCGGCGAGTCCGGAATTAACCGTTCCTTCTAGGCTTGCAGGCTAACGCCTCGCCGCGTGATTGCGTGCCGGGGAGGGCTCTTGTGAACAAAGCGGTCGATTATGCGGAACGGCTGTTCGTGGTGTTCGTCGCCGCAATGTTCCTCAACGCGCTGTTCCATAATTTCAGCGCCCATCCCTATGTCGCGCTGCTGGCGATTTCGGAATGTCTGCCGGTGCTCCTGGTGC
This sequence comes from Sphingomicrobium sp., assembly GCA_035717805.1. GTDB lineage: Bacteria > Pseudomonadota > Alphaproteobacteria > Sphingomonadales > Sphingomonadaceae > Sphingomicrobium. The sequence continues at coordinate 30,466 of DASTIF010000008.1, read as the reverse complement.
TGATCCGCAAGCCCGGCGAAATCACGACCAGGCCATATCCCTTCATCCTCGCGCTCGTAGGGACGACGGCGCCGCTGATGGTCAGGCCCGTTCAGGGCGGGCTGACGATGGTGCCCATCGCTCTCGCGGCGTCGATCATGCTTCTGGGGCTGGTCATCAACATCTATGCGAAGCTCGCGCTGTGGAGCAGCTTCGGCCTCGCTCCGGCCAATCGCGGCGTGCGCGCCGGCGGGCCGTATCGCTTCATCCGCCACCCGATGTACTTGGGCTATTTCGTCACCCAGGTCGGGTTCCTGATCGCCAACCTGTCGATCGGAAACATGGTCAAATATCTCATCACCTGGACGATCCAGCTGCTTCGAATCCGCGAGGAAGAGAAATTCCTGATGCGCGACGATAATTATCGAGAGCTGGCGAGCCGGGTCCGCTTCCGGCTGGTTCCGGGCGTCTTCTAGGCGTTCAGCGCGGCGAGGCGATCCGCGGGGAAGGTCCGCACTTTCCGGTTGCCGCACCACAGTTCGAGAGGCCGGTGGTCGGATTCGGTTGCCGAGTGAATGGCGTCGAGGTCGTCATTGGCCTCGATCTGCCGCTCGCGGTCGATATGGCTGGTGTTCGGATTGATGAAGCAGAGCCGGTACAGCACCACGTCTTGAACTCCCCGCGACCGCCGGCGCGGGATTCGCGCCAGGCGGCTGCATCAACGCGCTTCTCACCCGTCTGTTTCCTTACCGCCTCATCGCACTTGCGAAGCCGCACTCGCGCGGCTAGGCGCGGCGCCAATTCCGATCCCACTCAATTTGCAGGAGACCGTCCGGCCATGGCCGTCACGCGCACCTTCTCGATCATCAAGCCCGACGCCACCCGCCGCAACCTCACCGGTGCCATCACCAAGATGCTGGAGGAAGCCGGCCTTCGGGTCGTCGCCTCGCGCCGCATCCGGATGAGCCGCGAGCAGGCCGAAGGCTTTTACGCGGTCCACAAGGAGCGGCCGTTCTACAACGATCTGTGCACCTTCATGACCTCCGGCCCCGTCGTCGTCCAAGTGCTCGAAGGCGAGGATTCGGTGAAACGCAACCGCGAGGTCATGGGCGCGACCAATCCGGCCGACGCGGCCGAAGGCACGATCCGCAAATGCTATGCCGAATCGATCGAAGCCAACTCGGTCCACGGATCGGACAGTGACGACAATGCGAAGATCGAGATCGATTTCTTCTTCGAGCCCGACCAGATCGTCGGCTAGCGGCTCAAACCGACGAGCTTGAGGGAGCGGCCGCCGAACAGGCCGCCGCCTTCCCAGCGATATTTGAGCGAATAGCTTCCGGTGGCCTTCTTGTCGGTACCGGCTTCGACATAGCGGGTCTCGATTCGCACGGGGACCTTGTGGTCTCCCTTCGCCTCGTCTCGGTCCCTGAGCAGGCGGTCGACCGAGTCCGCGTCGAGGACGCCGTCGCTCCCGATTTCGATCGGTGTCTCACCCCTTATGGTGAGAGTCAGCGATTCGAGCGCGTGGCCGCTCTCCACGGGTGCGATCTCCAGCGCATCGCCCTCGTCGACGCGCTTGCCGCGCAAAGTGAGCGGGATCGCGGCTTTCTTCTCGACCACGGTCGTCGCCGCCGGCGCCGGCTTGTCCTCCTTGGACAATTCATTCCACAGGCCGAGACCCGAGACGAGCAGCGCCGCGATCGCGATCGCTTCGCCAAGAGTGACCCAGCGGAGACGTGCTTTTCGCGCTTGGGCTTCTTTTGGAGTCTCGCTCATCGCCCGCCCATTTCGAGAAGCTTGCGCGGAGCCGCAAGCTCCCAGCTCCTGGCAATCCGGTCGGCGACATGGTCCCAATCGACGCTATCGCGCCCGACATTGATCGAAACCCAGCCCGAAGGACCGAGATAGGCGGGCCTCGAATAGCTATCCGGATCAGCTTCGATCAGCATCGCCTGCTCGTCGACTCCGCTGGTCCTCACGCAGACGACGGTGCGGTCATCGCCGTGGTGGTTCTTCCGGAATTGCGCGAATTGCTTTCCGGCCACGAAAAAGGTCGGCTGGCCGTGCGATAGGCGTTCCTCGGTTCGCGGAAGGTCGAGCGCCGCTTCGCGCACCCTGGAAAGCGGATCGCTCATCGGGCCACGAACTCGGCGAGCGCCTTGGGGTAAAGCTTGTGCTCGGCCTCGAGCACCCGCTCTTCGAGCGCGCCGGCGGTGTCACCGGAAACGATCGGAACTTCGGCGCGGGCCACAACCTCGCCCGCGTCCAGTTCCTCGGTGACCACGTGGACGCTGCACCCGCTGACCTCGTCGCCCGCCTCGATTGCTCGCCGGTGCGTATCGAGCCCGCGATATTTGGGCAGGAGCGAGGGGTGGATGTTCAGGATCCGGCCTCGCCAATGGCGTGTGAAATCCGGCGATAGAATTCGCATGAAACCGGCGAGCGCGATCGTGCCGGCCGCATGCGCCTCGAGCGTCTCCTGAAGCTGCGATTCCCAGATCGCTTTTTCGATGCCGCGGCTGTCGAGCGCCCAGGTCGGGATTGCCCTGGTTCGAGCCCAATCGAGCCCGGGCGCGCCCGGATTGTTCGAAGCGACGAGAATCACTTCATAGCCTTCCGCTCTTTCAATCAGCGCCTTCATATTGCTTCCGCGCCCGGAAATAAGCACCGCGACGCGTCTTGGGTCAGCCATCGTGCGCGGCCGTCCAGTCTTGCGCCGAACCCCAGCTGCCGGCCGGCCCTTTGACCGTGCAGCCGCGCGCGCTGCCCTCGACGGTCCCGATGATCCGCGCTTTCTCTCCGCTCGCCTCCAGCCGCTCGATGATTTCGTCGCATCTTTCCGGCGCCGCGATCGCGACCATTCCGATGCCGCAGTTGAACGTCCTGGCCATTTCTTCCGCGGCGATGGCCCCGCCCTCCTGCAAGAGCGCGAACAGAGGCGGCAATTCCCAGCGGCCGGCGTCGATTTCCGCCCTGCAGCCGTCGGGAAGGACTCGCGGAATATTTTCGAGCAGACCACCGCCGGTGATGTGCGCGAGCGCGTGGATCAGCCCCTCGCGGACCAGCGGAAGCAGCGGCTTCACGTAAATCCGGGTGGGTTCGAGGAGGGCCTCGCCGAGGCTGACTCCGGGAAGGAACGGCGCTTCCGCGGCCAGGTCCCAGTTGCGATCGGCGACGATCCGCCGGACCAGCGAAAATCCGTTGCTGTGAATGCCCGAGCTCGCAATCCCGATAATCGCGTCGCCCGGTTCGACGGCGGTTCCGTCCAGCAATTGCTCGCGCTCGGCCGCGCCGACGCAAAAGCCGGCAAGATCGTAATCGCCGGCGGCGTACATGCCGGGCATTTCCGCGGTCTCGCCGCCGATTAGGGCGCATCCGGCCTGACGGCAGCCATCGGCAATCGATTCCACCACCCTTTCCGCAATCTGCCGATCGAGCTTCCCCATTGCGAAATAGTCGAGGAAGAACAGCGGCTCGGCGCCCTGCACGATCAGGTCGTTGGCGCACATCGCCACGAGATCGATTCCCACGCCGCCGTGCTCGCCCAGGTCGATCGCAAGCTTCAGCTTGGTGCCGACGCCGTCATTGGCCGCGACGAGCACCGGATCGCGATATCCGGCGGCCTTGAGATCAAACAGCCCGCCGAAGCCGCCGAGCTCGGCGGCGGCCCCGGGTCGGGCGGTCGAGCGCGCGAGTGGGCCGATCGCCTTGACCAGCGCATTCCCGGCATTGATCGACACTCCGGAATCTTCGTACGTCAGTCCCATGTTTCTCCGTGCTTCGATACGGGTCTTCGCCCAGGCTCAGTCCCTACTCAGCATGAGCGGAAATGAGAACCGCTCATCCTGAGTTGCCGCTGAGCGAAGCCGAAGCGGCGTCTAGAAGGAGCCACAAGCCGCTTGGATTTCCACGCCGTTGTCGCCAAAAGCGCACGGGAATGCCTCGCCGCCCCTGGTTCCTTGCCGCAATTGTCGCGCTTTTCTGCCTCGCCGTCGGAGGCGTCCTCTATGCGCAGATGGAAGGCGGCGAGCGCGGAATCCTGCCGCTGGACAGCTCCGGGACGCTCGAAATCGGCGGAATCCACGTCGATGTCGGCGGCAAGGACGCTCAAAGCGCGCGCTTCGCCGGCTGGCGAATCGCCCAGCGGCAGGGATTCAGGAAGCTTTGGGCAAAGAGCCACAAGCTGCCGGTATCGCAGGCGCCGACGCTTTCCGATGCGACTCTCGACGATATCGTAAGCTCGATCATCGTTCAGAGGGAGCAGATCGGCCCCAACCGCTACATCGCCGACCTCGGCATATTGTTCGACCGGGCGCGCGCCGGGCAGTTGCTCGGAATCCCCGGCGTAAGCGAGCGGTCGCAACCGATGCTGCTCGTTCCGATCACAGTCAGCGCCGGCACGGTGACCGCGGTCGAGCTTCGCAATCCTTGGCAGCGCGCTTGGGCACAGTTCCGGACGTCGCAAAGCCCGATCGACTACGTCCGCGTCAGCGGTCTGGGCGTCGATCCGCTGCTCATCAACGCGGCACAGTCGAAGCGGCCCGGCCGCGGCTGGTGGCGCAACATCCTCGACCTTTACGGCGCCGCCGACATCCTGGTCGCCGAAGTCATGGTCCACCGCCTTTATCCCGGCGGGCCGGCCAAGGCGCGATTCGTCGGGCGGCACGGTCCCGACGGCGAAATTATCGGAGGGTTCGACCTGACCGCGCCCAACAGCGCCGGGATCCCCGCGATGATGGAAGAGGGTGTCCGGCGCATGGACCAGCTGTTCGCCGACGCCTTCGCGGCCGGCCGGCTCCATCGCGACCCCACTCTCAACTTGCCCGAGCCGCCGCCTCCGCCGCCCGAGCAGGCACCGCCAGCGCATGCTCCGGTCAATTATCAGGTCGGAGTCCTGGCTCCGAATGCCGCGACTTATAATTCGGCTCTGGCGCATTTGCGCGCGGTGCCGGGCGTTCAAAGCGTGCAGCAGATCAACATCGCTTTCGGAAGCACTAGCTATTTCACCGTCAGCTATCGCGGCGAGCTCGCAACCATGCGCGCGCTGCTGGTATCGCGGGGATGGGGAGTCGACGTCGTCGGCGGGGGTCTTCGGATGTACGTGCCGCGTCCGGCAACGGCGGCACCCGCGCCGCAGGCCCAGCCGCCGGCAAACACGACCGCTCCTCAGCCGCAGGGCCAGCAAACCGGAGCAAGCGGCACGCCCGCGGCCGCGGGTGCCGCACGGTGACGAGCGGCAGGGAGCAGATCGCGCTCCCGCTCGATTGGCCGCAGAGCCAGGGCGAATCGCGGCTGATCGTTTCGGACGCCAATCGCGACGCCTTCGAGCATTTTCGCAATTGGAGCCTGTGGCCGGTCAAGGCGACCCTGCTCTCCGGGCCTCGCCGGTCGGGACGGAGCCTGCTCGCGCGAAATTTCATCGAGCGGGTTGGCGGCCAGCTGATCGATCAGGCGGAGCGCGCCGACGAGGAGGGCTTGTTCCACGCCTGGAACGCGGCCCAGGAAAGCGGCCGCCCGCTGGTCATGATCGTCGATCATGCCCCGCCCGATTGGGAAATATCGCTTCCTGACCTGCGCACCAGGATCGCGATCACGCCGGTCGCCCAAATCGCCGAGCCCGACGATCGGCTCTTCCAGGCGTTGATCGAGCTCCATTTCGCCGACCGCGGCCTCCATGTCCCGCGGGAGGCGCAGAAATTCATGAGCGAGCGTCTCCGTCGCGATTACCTGACTGTGGAGCGGGCCGTCGAAGCGGTCGACCGATTCGCGATCGCGGAGCGTGCGCGGCTCAGCCTGCCGACCGTTCGTCGCGCCCTCATCGATGCCGGAATGATCGACAGCTAGCTGCAGCTGATCCGTTCGACCCGGTTTGCCGCGTCGAGATAGACAGTCAGCCGGTCCGACCGAAACTCCATCGTCACCGCCATTCCCGGTTGCACCCAGCGCACTGTCGCCGCGCCCGAGACCCGAAGCATTTCCGCGCCGAGCTGACTCGTCGCTTCGCGGCCGACGAACTGCTGAATGTCGGCATTGTCGCAGGTCCGGCCGGGAGTCTCGCCGTGGACGGGAATCGGCTGGGGCGCCGGCGCGCAGGCGGCCAATGCGACCCAGGCTGCCGCGGTCATTATCCGTCCCGTCACGCGTCCACCTCCTCGGCGATCCGGCTCATCTTGAGCTTTCCATTCTCGATCGCGAAGGCGAGTTGCCCTTCGACCAAGTCTAGCGCATCGCGCCCGAATTCCTCGAAACGCCAGCCGCTCAGGATTTTGAGGCCGACGCGAACCCCCGCGGCGAGCGCTTCCAGATCGTCGCTTCTTGCGATCAGCCTCGGAGCGACGCCGGTCTCCTTGGCGCGGATCTTGAGCAGAAGCTTCAACAGGTCGCTGACCAGCGCGGCGTCCTTGGTCAGGCCCGGCCGGCGGGGCTCGCGCGACGGCAGATCGTCGCCCTCGAGCGGCTCGGCCGACGCAAGCGCGGTCATCAGCCGCGCCCCGATGTCGTTCGATTTCCAGCCCGCCGAGAGCCCGCGAACCTTCCCCAGATCGTCCTGAGTCTTGGGTGGATGGGCGGCGAGCTCGACCAATGTGTCGTCCTTCACGATCCGCCCGCGCGGGATGTTCTTGGTGCGCGCCTCGGTTTCGCGCCATCCGGCAAGCGCCCTCAGCCGTCCGAGGACCGCCGGGTTGCGGCTCGGAAGCCGAAGCCGTTTCCAGGCATCCTCCGGCTCGAACGCGAAGCTCGACGAATCGGCGAGCCGCTCCATCTCCTCGTCCAGCCAGCCGCCGCGTCCGGTTTTCTTGAGTCGCTCGAGAAGCCGCGGGAAGATTTTGGCGAGATGGGTGACGTCGGCAATAGCATAGTCAATCTGGCGCTTGTCGAGCGGGCGCCGGCTCCAGTCGGTGAACCGAGCGCCCTTGTCGAGGCTGTGGCCGAGCATCGATTCGATGAGGTTGGAGTAGCCGACCTGCTCGCCGTGCCCGAGCGCCATCGCGGCGATCTGCGTGTCGAACAGCGCCTTGGGCATCTTGCCGGTCATATTGTGGATGATTTCCAGGTCCTGGCTGCCGGCGTGGAAGACCTTGAGCACCTCCTCGTTTTCGACCAGCAGCTCCATCAGTGGCGCAAGGTCGATGTCCGCTTTCGGGTCGATCGCCGCGGCTTCCTCGCTGTTCGCGATCTGGATCAGGCACAGATCTGGCCAATAGGTATTTTCGCGCATGAACTCGGTGTCGACGGCGACGAACGGGCTCTGCACGAGCCGTCCGACGAGGTCGGAAAGCGGCGCGCTCTGGGTGATCAGCGGGTGAATCTTCATCTCGGGTGGCGGCGCCATAGCGCGCCCTGCCGCCTTGACAAAGTGGCGGGTGACTGGCGAAGCGCTGGCGCGATTTTTCCCGCCAGTTCAATCAATCCGGAAGCCAAAGCGATCATGCACGCCTACCGTACTCATAGCTGCGCCGAACTGACCGCCTCCGACGTCGGAAAGACGGTCCGGCTGTCCGGCTGGATTCACCGCAAGCGCGATCACGGCGGCGTCCTGTTCATCGACCTTCGCGACAATTACGGGATCACCCAGATCGTCGCCGACGAGGACAATCCGGTCCAGAAGCCGCTCGATTCGCTCCGTTTGGAGTCGGTCGTCACAGTCACCGGCGATGTCGTCGCCCGCGCCAGGGACGCGATCAACCCCAAGCTTCCGACCGGCGAGATCGAGGTCGTCGCGCGCGAGTTGGAGGTCCAGTCGCAGGCGGCGGAGCTTCCGATGCCGGTCGCCGGCGAGGCCGATTATCCAGAGGAAATCCGACTCAAATACCGCTTCCTCGACCTTCGCCGCGAGCAGATGCACGGCAACATCATGCTCCGCTCGGCAGTGATCGCCTCGATCCGGCGGCGGATGATGGAGCAGGGCTTCGTCGAGTTCCAGACGCCGATCCTGACCGCGAGCTCGCCCGAAGGCGCGCGCGACTATCTCGTCCCCAGCCGGGTCCACCCCGGCAAGTTCTACGCGCTTCCGCAGGCGCCGCAGATGTTCAAGCAGCTAATCATGGTCGCGGGCTTCGACAAATATTTCCAGGTCGCGCCCTGCTTCCGCGACGAGGACGCCCGCGCCGACCGGAGCCCAGGCGAATTCTACCAGCTCGACTTCGAGATGAGCTTCGTCACCCAGGACGACGTGTTCGCGGCGATCGAGCCGGTCCTTTCGGGCGTTTTCGAGGAATTCGCCGACGGGAAGTTCGTCACCAGGGCAGGCGATTATCCGCGCATTCCTTTCAGGGAAGCGATTCTCAAATACGGCACCGACAAGCCCGACCTTCGCAATCCGCTGCTCGTCCACGACGCCGGAAGCCATTTCGAAGGCTCCGGATTCGGCCTGTTCGCCAAGATCGTGGATGGCGGTGGAGTGGTCCGCGCGGTTCCTGCGCCCGCTACCGCCGAGAAGAGCCGCAAGTTCTTCGATGACATGAACGACTGGGCGCGAAGCGAAGGCTATGCGGGCTTGGGTTACGCAACCCGCAAGGGCGGCGAATGGGGCGGACCGATCGCCAAGAATCACGGCCCGGATCGAATGGACCGTCTCGCGGACGAGATGGGCCTTGGGCCCGACGACGGGATTTTCTTCGCCGCGGGCAAGGAAGCCGAAGCCGCGAAGCTCGCGGGCGCCGCCCGCACCCGCGTCGCCGAGCAACTCGACCTGATCGAAAAGGACGCGTTCCGCTTCTGCTGGATCGTCGACTTTCCGATGTTCGAATATAATGACGACCAGAAGAAGATCGATTTCTCCCATAACCCTTTTTCGATGCCGCAGGGCGGCCTGGAGGCGCTGGAAAGCAAGGACCCGCTCGACATCCTCGCCTGGCAATATGACATCGTCTGCAACGGCGTGGAGCTGAGCAGCGGCGCGATCCGCAACCACCGGCCCGACATCATGTACAAGGCATTCGAAATTGCCGGCTACACGTGCGAGGAAGTAGACCGCGACTTCTCGGGCATGATCAACGCCTTCAAATATGGAGCACCGCCCCACGGCGGCTCGGCGCCGGGGATCGACCGGATCGTCATGCTTCTCGCCGACGAGCCGAACATCCGCGAGGTCATCCTCTTCCCGATGAACCAGAAGGCCGAGGATTTGATGATGAACGCGCCCGGTCAGGTCGATCCGAAGCACCTCCGCGAGCTTGGAATCCGGATCGTCGGCGAGGCCGCGCAGCCGGCGGCGGTGAACCCCGCCAAGGCCGTTGCCCAGGAGTAACCGCGCCGGGCGGGATTCGCGGGCGCCTTCGTGGGCCGTGCTAGCCGCCGGCTTTGTCGCGATCTGGCTGCCATATGTGACCGCCGTCGGGCTCCAGGAGCGCTTCCACGTCGGCGGGGCCGCCGGACCGCTGCTGATGGTGGTGGCGCTGTTCATGGCGTGGCCCGTCTCGCGCTGGTTGGCGACGGGCGGGCGGGCCGGCACGTTCGGGCTTGCCTGGCGCCGCTCGACCATCCTCGTCATCGGCGGCGGACTTGCGGCGATGGTGTTGGCCCGCCTCGCCGCCGGCTGGATCGCCATCGGCGCTGGAATCGCCACGTTCGACAGCGCGGGTTCCGGCGACCCGCTCGCCGGCTTCGTATTGGCATTGGCGATGGGCGCAATTCCCGCGCTCGCCGAAGACGTTCTTACCCGCGGCTTTCCTTTGTTCGCCGCGCGCAGCACCTGGCCGGCGGCCGCGCTCATCGCGCTCAGCGCGGCGATGTACGCACTCAACCACGTGTGGCGGCTGGACTGGGGCATCACCGAGCAGCAGCGGCTGTTTTGCATGGGGCTGGCCTATGCGGCCGCTGCGTGGCGGGCGCGCAGCCTGTGGGCGGCGTTCGCTCTCCACCTCGGCTGGAACGCGGGGAGCGCGCTGGTGCCACTCGACATCAGCGGGACCGAGGCGTTTCGGATCGAGACTGCGATTCTCCATCTCATCCTCGCCGCCGCCGTCATGCTCCTGCCGCCGCGACTGGTCGGCGCGAGCGAGTGCAATCGGGATGCTTGACCGAACTGTTATAGTTAAATAGCACACCTCTTCGAGTTTGAAGGGGGAATTCGATGCGTGCGAGTTTGCGCAGCGGAGTGGCGGCGGCTTGCCTGGCGCTGGCGGGGCCAGCGTTGGCGGCCCCGCAGGACCTGAAGGCGCAAGCGGACAAGCTGATCGCCCAGTCCTGGGCCGCCGACGGACCCGGAGCGGCGGTGGTCATCACCGACCATGGCAAGATCATCTATCAGGGCTGGCGCGGCTTGGCGGACGTGCAGGCGAAGGAGCCGATAACGCCGGCTACGGTGTTCCGGCTCGGCTCGATCACAAAGCAATTCTCGGCGGCGGTGGTCCTTCAGCTGGTGGCCGAGGGCAAGCTGTCGCTCGACGACCCTTTGTCGAAATTCTACCCCGACTATCCGCAACCCGGCGCGAGCGCGACGGTGCGACAGTTGCTCAACCACACCAGCGGCGTCCAGTCGTACACCGACATACCCGGCTGGATGGTCGAAGCCAATACGAACAGGGCCTACACCACCGAGCAGCTGATGGCGGTGTTCAAGAACCTGCCCTCGCTCTCGAAGCCGGGCGAGACCTGGGCATATAACAACAGCGGCTACGTCCTCGTCGGCGCAATCATCGAAAAGGTGACCGGCAAGGCCTGGCACGAAGCAGTTCGCGAACGAATCGCGACGCCGCTTCACCTGACTACGCTGCGCTACGGCGTCGGCGAGGCCAGTGTCGCGAACATGGCTTCCGGCTACCGCCGTGGCGACGATGGAAGCGTCCAGCCCGCGGAAAAGATTCACATGAGCGTTCCCGCCGCGGCCGGCGGGCTGATTGGCACCGTCGGGGATCTGGCGGCCTGGGCAAACGGGCTTCACCACGGGCAGGTGGTCGACGCCGCGTCCTACAAGGCGACGACATCACCGTCGAACACCGCGGACGGGAAGGTGAACCCCTACGGGTTCGGCCTGGAGATGGAAGATGTTCGAGGCCATCCGACCATCGGCCATGGCGGGGGCATCTTCGGCTTCGTCACCGCCTCCCTCTACATTCCGGAAAGGGATGTTTTCGTGGCCGTCTTCACCAATTCGGCGCCCCCCGCGATGTCGCCCGGGGCGGTGGCCCAGAAACTGGCGATGCTGGCCGTCGGCGATGCTTTCCCTGTGCTTCAGAAGCAGCCGGTCGATCTGAAGGCGATGGAGCCGCTGCTCGGCGCCTACAAGATCGAGGGATCGGACGATCCGCGGGTGTTGCTGAGCCGCGGCGGCAAGCTGTTCACCCGCCGCAGCGATTCCGCCGAGCTGGAGGTGTTTCCTGCCGGCGGCAAGCGTTTCTTCTACGATGGCGGAATGACCTGGTTCGACCTGAAAGAAGGCGAATCGGGACCGGTTATGGAATTCTATCTGAACGGCTCCCACAAGGCCGAGCTTGCAAAGCGGGTCGGCGGCGTCCCTGCCGACGAAAGGCCGTTCGACGTCTCCCGATCGACCCTGGAACTTTATGTGGGCGGCTACCAGGTCGGCGGGGCGGTTGCGGTGGTCACGCTCGGGGACGACGGTCTTTCGGTGAAGCTCGGCGACCAGCCGACGCTCCGACTGATTCCGCGCAGCGAAACAGAGTTCACCGTCGAAAAAGCCGGCGCTCGCGTGACGTTCAATGGAGAAGCGGCTGGGCCAGCGAAGAGCATGACGATCCACCAGGGCGGGCGAACAATGGAAGCTCCGCGATTCGCGTCCGATTAGAGGGCGGCTGGCCTATCGCAGCCAGCCGCACGGTCTTTTAGCCCTGGGGGCTGCAAAAGTCGGCAAATCCGCTGCCGGCGAATAGCTCGTGATAATCGCCCAGCGAACTGCCACGAAATGGGTTGTCGGGGTCGGTCGGGTTATTGACGAACGGGCCCGGCGACTGACTCGGGACCACGCGACCCGCAACCGTTCCCGGAGCCTGGTTGGACGGCCCGCCGGGGGCATAGGGGTCGATCAAATTCGGTTCGTTCCCGTAAAATCCGTCGGAGATGCAATAACCGATCGTGTCGGTTGGGCGGGCGTCGGCGGATGCGGCGAGCGCTCCGGTTGCGAGGGCAGCCAAAATCAATGCTTTCACTGGTCTTCTCCTTCATTGCGGGAACGTTGCCGAGGATGTCGACCTGAAACGCATAGCGCGACGCCATGAAGGCATCAACCGCCTCCAATTCGGTGAAAGCTCTGAATTCAATCGGATTTTAGCGCGAAATCGTCTCAGGCCATCTTGGCCTCGGCGATATAAGCGTCGACGTTTTTGGCGAGAACATCCATCGGCACGTTGCCGCCCAGAACGACCGCGTCATCGAAGGCCTTGAGATCGAAATCCGCGCCGAGCGCGGCCTTGGCCTTCTCGCGCAGCCGGTTGATCGTGCTGTGCCCGACCTTGTAGCCGCACGCCTGGCCCGGCCACGAGCAATAGCGGTCGACTTCGCTCGCCACTTCCTCCGGGTTTGAGCCGTTGACGTCGACGAAGAAGTCGACCGCCTGCTGGCGGGTCCAGCGCTTGGCGTGAAGGCCGGTGTCGACGACCAGCCGGCAGGCGCGAAACGCGATCGACTGAAGATAGCCGAGCCGCCCGACCGGCGTTCCGTCATAGGCGCCAAGCTCGTCGGCGAGCTGCTCCGCGTAGAGCGCCCAGCCTTCCGAATAGCTGTTGAAGGCGAGCAGCTGGCGGATCAGCGGCTCGTCATGCGTATATTCGCCCTGCCAGATGTGCCCCGGAATAGCCTCGTGAAAGGCAAGGTCCGCGAGGCTGTATTTGCTGTGCAGGTCGGTCGTTCGAAGGTTGATCCAGAAACGGCCCGGAATCTTGCCGTCGATCGAGCCCGAGCCGCCATAGGCGGCGGGCGCGCCTGGCTCTTCCTCTGGCGGTAGTCGCTTCACTTCCATGTTGGGGTCGACGAGCGTGTCGAAAGCGCGCGGAAGCTGCGACCTGATCCAGGCCAGCCGGTCGTCGATGAACGCCCTGATCTCGGCCCGGCCCTTGTCGCCCGGAGAAAATTTATATTTCGGGTCCTTTGCGAGTGCCTTCATCCGGTCGCCCACCGAGCCCTTGCTGTAGCCGACCTGCTTGAGAATCTCGTCCATCCGGCGATGAAGGTCGGCGAGCTCCCGGCGGCCCATTTCATGGACTTCGTCGGGAGTCATGTCGGTGGTCGTCGAAGCCTTGAGCGCCCAGCGATAATAGTCATTGCCCAGCGGCCGCGCCCACATGCCCGCTTCGTCGGTCGCGATCGCGCGCTCCGCCTTCAGTTCGGCGAGTTGGCGCTCCAGCGCCGGAGCCACGTCCTGCCGGGCTATCGCGGTCGCCTGCCTTTCCCAATCGCCGGGAATCCCTTTTTCGCTGGTTCGCCTGACGATCGATTCGACCAGGCTCCCGCGCGTGCGCGCCTTGGTCAGCGACGCTTCCATCTGCGCGATCGCCTTATCGAGCAGGAAAGCGGGAGGAACGAGGCCTTGCCCGCGCGCCGCCCGAATACGCCCGAGCTCGCCGTCGAGTTGTTTGGGATAGGATCGCATTCGGGCCAGATAGGCCTCTGCGTCGGCCGAATTCTCGATCCGGTGATCGCTGTCCAGAAAGCGCGGGATGTCGAGATAGGCGCCGACATTCTGGATGACGACATAGGGCGTGTTGCGCCAGCCGCCCACGGCGACATCGCCATAGGGGAAAGCCAGTCCCTGGAGAGCGGTCGCATAGGCGCTCCGGACCACTTCGAAATTGGTCCGCATCTGGAAATCGAGGGCGTTGGGTTCGAGCGCCTGCGCAGCCGCGAGATCGGTGCGAAGAACGGCGGCGACCTGCTCGCGGCCCGCCATTGAACGGTCCGCAAGCCGCGAGCGAAGCGTCGCCCGTGCGCCCGTGTCGACGCCGAGCGAGGTCGCGCTTTCGGGGAACAGTCCGAGCAAATGTTCGGCGAAGCGGTCGAGGAGGGCCAGCGCCTGCGGTTCGTTGGCTGGAACGGGGGCAGGGGCGGCGGCGATCGAAACAGCGCGGCTGCAGGCCGAAAGGACCGGCGCGGCCGCGCTCGAGGCAAGCGCCGCAAGCGTTTCGCGGCGGCTGAAACTGGAAAAACCCAACTCGACCTCCCTGGTCAGTCTAGCCGCCGCTCAGCCTCGACGATCAGGCAATTGCCTTCAACCCCGGTAATCCGGACTCGCTCGCCTTTCTCGGCCGGGACGCCGCGAGCGCTCCATTCGCTGTCGCCGACCCGAACCCGGCCGCCATGCGCGTCGACCGGCGTCACGACCACGACCGACTTGCCGACGAGCCGGGCCGCGCGGTCGTTGAGAAACGGGTCGGCGCTGTCGATCCCGCGCACATTGTAGAAACGCCGCCCGACCATGACCGCGATGATCGCATAGAGGGCGAACAGCGCGAGCTGCGGCACCAGGCCGAGCCCGAACAGGACCGCGAAGAAACCCGTCGCTATGGCAGCCGCGCCGATGAAGACCAGGAAGAAGCCCGGAGCGATGACTTCGAGGATCAGCAGCAGAACGCCGCCGATCATCCACAGCCAGGCCGGATCGATATCCTCGAGCATCAGCCTTCGACTTTCGGTACGCCCGGCTGGGTGCGGGCTTTCGGAGCCGCGGGAACCTTCTCCGTTCCGAACGCCTGCCTGGCGATCTCCCCGATCCCACCCAGCGAACCGATCAACTGTGTCGCTTCGACCGGGAACAGGATGGTCTTGGAATTCGGCGAGCGGGCGAATTCGGAAACCGCATCGACATATTTCTGGGCGACGAAATAGTTGATCGCCTGCGCATTGCCCTGGGCGATTGCGTTCGACACCATCTCGGTCGCTTTGGCTTCCGCCTGGGCGGAGCGTTCACGCGCCTCTGCCTCGCGGAACGCGGCTTCGCGCGCGCCCTCCGCATCGAGGATTTGCGATTGCTTCTGACCCTCGGCCTTGAGGATTTACGATTTCCGATACCCTTCGTCCTCCAGGATGACGGCGCGCTTCTCGCGCTCCGCCTTCATCTGCCGGGTCATTGCATTGACGATGTCCTGGGGCGGACGGATGTCGCGAATTTCGACCCGGGTGATCTTGACGCCCCAATTTTCCGTCGCGTTGTCCACGACCGCCAGCAGCTTTGTGTTGATCTCGTCGCGCTTCGACAAGGTCTCGTCGAGGTCCATCGACCCCATGACCGTTCGCAGGTTGGTCGTCGAAAGCGCCATGATCGCGAGATAGAGGTCCGACACCTCATAGGCGGCCTTGGCGGCGTCGAGCACCTGGAAGAACACCACTCCGTCGACCGCCACCATCGCATTGTCCTTGGTGATGATCTCCTGGCCCGGGATGTCGAGCACCTGCTCCATCATGTTGATCTTGCGCCCGACGCGATAAAAGAAGGGCGGCACGAAGTTGAACCCAGGCTCGGCGACCCGGGTGAAACGTCCGAAATGCTCGATCGTGTAGCGATAGCCCTGGTGGACGATCTTGACTCCGAGCATGACGAACAAAAGCGCCAGAACGGCAATGGCGATCATGAAAGTGGTCAGCATGTTTGTCCCCGCTTGTCTCCGGCGCCATGATGCTTCGTGAGACACGCGAACGGAAGGAAAATCGGGTGGACTTGAATCTCGAGCCGGTCCGGTCGGTGCTGTTTCTTCCCGCGTCCAACCCGCGAGCAATCGGCCACGCCCGCGAATCCGCGGCCGATCTGGTCATCCTCGACCTCGAAGATGCGGTGAAGGCCGAAGACAAGGACCGGGCCCGCGACGCGGCGGTGGAAGCGGTCGCGGACGGCTGGCCGATGCCGGTGGGGATTCGGCTGAATGCGGTGGGCAGCGAATGGCATTCGCTCGACGTGGACGCCGTTGCCCGGTCCAACGCGCAGTTCGCCGTAGTCCCGAGAGCATCGTCGGCGCATCTCGTTCACGGTCTTGCGGAGACCATCGGCAAGCCGCTTCTGGCGATGGTGGAAACCGCCGTCGGGGTGTTGGCGGCCGCGGAAATCGCGGCGCAGGTTGCGGCGTTGATCGCCGGCACCAACGATCTGTCGGCCGACCTCAGGCTCCCGCCGGACGCGGGGAGGGCCCCGTTGCGAACCGCGCTCCAGTCGATCGTTCTCGCCGCCCGCGCATCGGGAATCGCCGTGTTCGACGGCGTCTTCAATGACTTGGACGACGCCGAGGGGTTCGCGGCAGAATGCGCGGAAGGCCGCCGTTTCGGCTTCGACGGGAAGAGTCTCATCCACCCCAGGCAGATCGACGCCTGCAACCGCGCTTTCTCGCCGAGCGAGGAGGAGATCGCCCGGGCGCGGCGGCTGATCGACGCCTATGGCGGCGGCGCGGAGCGATTCGAAGGCCGCATGATCGAGCGCATGCACGTCGCGACCGCGGAACGTCTGCTTCAGCGCGGACGCTGACCGGGCGGCAAGCGTGCCGCAACCGAAACGGCCGCGAAGCGCTTATCTGGCCATGGCTGTTCCAGACCGACGATGGTGGACCGTGCAGCACGGCGCGGGCTCGGTCATCGCGACCGCGATCCACAACGGGCACGACCTTCGGCCCGAAATCGCCGAGCGAATGGCGCTGAGCGAACCGGACCGGCTTCGCGAAGAGGATCCGTTCACCGGTGAAGCGGTGCTCGACGTGGCTACCCACGTCATCGTTCATCGCTCGCGGTTCGAGTTCGACCTCAACCGGCCACCCGACGGCGCGATCTATTCGACCGCCGAGCAGTCATGGGGCCTAGACGTTTGGAAGCAGCCGCTCGAAGAGGAGATGTCTGCCCGCTCGCTGGCTCACCATGCCGATTATTACCGCATGTTCGGCCAGCTCTGCGACTCGGTCGCGGCCCGGCACGAGCGCTTCGTGGTCATTGACGTCCACAGCTACAATCACCGGCGCGAGGGCCCCGAAGGCGACCCGACTCCGATCGAAGACGCGCCGGACATCAACATCGGCACATTCTCCATGCCGCGCGACCATTGGGCCTTCCTGATCGATCCGCTCATCGAAGGTCTTCGAAACTTCGACTTCAATGGCCGCCGGCTCGATGTCCGGGAGAATGTCGCCTTCCAGGGCAAGGGCTACCAGACCCGCTTCGTCCATGAGCGCTACCCGCTTCGCGGCTGCGCGATCGCGCTCGAGTTCAAGAAATTCTTCATGGACGAATGGACGGGCCTTCCCGACGAGCGCGAGCTCGCGGCCATGCGCGACGTCGTGAGTTACATAGCGAACAGATGCGAGGAGCGATTGACGTGAGCGCCCGCGCCGACCTCACGCTTGCTTCCGATTCCGGCGACATTCGCTTTGGCCCGGGCGGCTCCCTCCGCGAGAGTTTCGCGGAGAGCGGCCGAATCCACCTCGATCGCTGGCTTCCGTTTCTCGTCCTTCACCGCTCGTCGAGCCCGGAAAGCAGCATCGGCCGGCGAGTTGCGACCAACAGCCCGGCCTATCT
Source organism: Sphingomicrobium sp. (assembly GCA_035717805.1). GTDB lineage: Bacteria > Pseudomonadota > Alphaproteobacteria > Sphingomonadales > Sphingomonadaceae > Sphingomicrobium. The sequence goes on along the minus strand of DASTIF010000008.1, from coordinate 13,042 downwards.
CATCTGGTCGCCGAAGGAGGACGAAGAGGCCGAAGCGACTCTCAAGGTCGTGCTCGGGCGTTTGCGTGACGAACTCGGGCCGGTTCTCCTGATCGAGCTTCGCGATTCCGCTCCCGACAGGGGAAAGCCGGACTCGCCGCGTCTGCCGCCGTTCGAATTTCATGTTTCTTCGTCGGGCGGCAAGGCGGCCGAGGTCGCTCTCAAATCGCTCGAGGGCGCTCTCGACGACATTCGGCTGGACCATCGCAAGCCGAAAGTGACGGTCGATCGGGCAAATGCGCAAATCCTCAATGGAGAGGAATCGGCCAACCGGCTGTCGATCGCCATTCCCCAGGTACATCGCTCTCCGGAGGACGGCGTCTATCCGCAGCTCATGCACGATTATGCTTCGGAATTGATCGGCGCCCTGCTGTGCGCCGCGGCCGCTTTCATGGGCGAGGTCGCGGCTACGCCGCCTCCCCATTATCGTTCGCTTGGACGAAGCGCCTTCATCGCGGCCGCCCTCAAGGCAGACCGCAAGCTCGATTCAATCGCCCGAAGCTTCGACTTCCTCTTGTCGATCTCGCCGATCAACACCGCGGAGGCACGGCAGCGATTCTTCGACGACGGTGAAAAGGACCAGCCCGAGTTCCGCTATCGCCCGCTCACCGTGAACCCCGACAGCGTCAAGCGCGACCTTTACGCGATCGATCTTTCGATCGTGGAGGACTTGCTTCTCGAGCGATTGCTGAGCGAGAAAAGGCGCGAGATCGACATGCAGATGACGATGCTGTCGACCCGCAACACGCGCAGCTTCCGGTCCGCTTCGACATTGCTTTACGGAGCAGTCACTGACGATCTCCTCGAACAGGCACTGTCGATCATTTCGTCGGTCAAGCCGCAGCGGCCCGCAAAACGCGTCCTGAGCGCTCGCCAGGTCGCCGATGCGGCGAACGCGCTGGTGGACAACTATCGCTCGATCGATGAGCGGTTCGAAGCGAAGGTCGAGGTTCGCGACGACGTCTCGGGCATGCTGGTCTCGGGCGGCAAGCTGATGATCTCGAGTGATTCCGCGATTGCCGAGCACCGGCTCGATGCCCTGCTGTCGCACGAGGTGAGCGTTCACCTGCTCACCTATTTCAACGGCGCCACCCAGGGGTTGACCATCTTCAGGACCGGCCTTGCACATTATGAGGGCATTCAGGAAGGGCTCGGCGTTTTCGCCGAATGGGCAGTCGGCGGCCTGACCGCGGCGCGGCTTCGACTCCTGGCCGGCCGGGTGGTCGCGGTCGATGCCATGTTCCATGGCGCCACCTTCATCGAAGTGTATCGCCTGCTTCGCGACAATTGTCATTTCGCAAGGGGAAGCGCGTTCGACATCACCACGCGAGTCTTCCGTTCCGGCGGCCTCGCGAAGGACTCGATTTATTTGAAGGGCTTCCTCGAGGTCATGGACCGGATGGGGAGCGGAGCGTCGATGGATCCCTTCTGGCTGGGCAAGATCGCACCGGCCGACGCGGAGGCGATCGACGAGCTGTTGCAGCGCGGTCTCCTTCACCCGCCGGTGTTCCTGCCCGAGTTTTTGCAACGTGAGGACGCGCGAAAACGGATCGAACGGCTGGCGAGCGGCGTTCCCCTCGATTCGCTGTTGGAAGTGGAGTGACGCCTTGCTGATCGCCTTCTTCGTCAACGACATCGAGCGCGAGTATGAAAATTACACGACGACCGTGCTCGGCCACCAGGCGATCGGCCGTGGGCACGAAGTCTGCTATGTGACGCCTTCGGACTGGGTGCTCAATGCCGATGACGTCCTGTCGTGCCACGCGCGATTCATTCCTGATCGCAAGTACAAGCAGCGCGGCGATTTTTTCCGCGTTTTGAAAAGTGACGACGAGTGCGATCTCAAGCGAATCGATGCCGGCGAAATCGACGTGCTAATGCTGCGCAACGACCCGTCTATCGATTTCGAGCGCCCCTGGGCGATGGAAGCGGGCATCTTGTTCGGCCGCGAAGCGGCGAAGCGCGGCGTGATCGTTCTTAACGACCCCGACAGCCTGGGCCGCGCCGTCAACAAGCTTTATTTCCAGAGCTTTCCGGCCGAAGCGCGGGCGGAGACGCTGATCACCAGGCATGCCGCCGACATCAAGGCCTTCGCCAAGACTCACAAGAACAACATAATCCTGAAGCCGCTTCAGGGCTCGGGTGGATCGGGCGTGTTCAAGCTCGAGACCGGAACGAAGGCCAATCTGAACCAGATTATCGAGGCGATCGGCCGCGACGGCTACATCATTGCACAGGCGTATGTGCCGGCTGCGAAGAAGGGCGACATCCGCCTGTTCATGATGAACGGCGTCCCGCTTCAGGTGGATGGGAAATATGCCGCGTTGAGGCGCGTCGCGGCCAAGGACGACATCCGCTCCAACATGCACGCCGGCGCCAAGGCCGAAGCGGTCGAGATCGGACCCGGCGAACTCAAGGTCGCCGAGCTTATCCGTCCGAAGCTGGTCGCCGACGGCATGTTCCTGGTCGGGATAGACATAGTCGGCGACAAGGTGCTGGAAGTGAACGTTTTTTCGCCGGGCAACCTGGAAAGCTGCTCCGACCTCGCGGGCGTGGATTTCTCCGTGGCCGTGATCGAGGCGATCGAGCGCAAGGTTGCGATTGTGGACCAGTACGAGCGAGCCTTCGACAACCGCCATCTCGCCGTCCTCTAGGCGACCGCGCCGCCGTCCCACTTGGCGAATCGCTCCTGCTCTGTCATGGGCCGATATGGCCGACCCGATTTCTTCCGACATTCCGCTGGGCCTGACGTTCGACGACGTCCTCCTTCAGCCGCTCGAATCCTCCGTCCTTCCGAGCCAGGCCGACACCAGGACCAGCCTCACCCGCGAAATCCCGCTCAACATTCCGATCCTGTCATCGGCGATGGATACCGTGACCGAAGCCGACATGGCGATCGCGCTCGCCCAGCTGGGCGGGATCGGCGTTCTCCACCGCAACCTGTCGGTCAGGGACCAGGCTGCCGCCGTGCGCGCGGTAAAGCGCTTCGAAAGCGGCATGGTCGTGAACCCGATCACGATGAGACCGGATCAGACGCTCGCCGAGGCGCTGAAGCTGATGCAGGCGAACCGGATCAGCGGTATTCCGGTCGTCGAAAAGTCCGGCAAGCTGGTCGGGATCGTCACCAACCGCGACGTGCGCTTCGCCGAGAACCCGAAACAGCCGGTTTCGGAGCTGATGACGAAGGACAATCTCGCCACCGTTCCGATCGGCACCAGCCAGGACGAGGCCCGGCGAATCCTCCATCAGCGCCGAATTGAAAAGCTGCTCGTCGTCGACGAGGACAGCCGCTGCGTCGGGCTGATCACCGTCAAGGACATCGAAAAAGCGGTCGCCGCGCCGTTCGCGACCAAGGATTCCGAAGGCAGGCTCCGGGTCGCGGCTGCAACCACGGTCGGCGACAAGGGATTCGATCGGTCCGAGGCGCTGATCGAGGCGGGCTGCGATTGCATCGTCATCGACACGGCCCACGGCCATAATACCGAAGTCGGCAAAGCGGTCGAGCGGGTGAAGACCCTGTCCAACTCGGTCCAGGTGATCGCCGGCAATGTCGCCACCGCCGACGCGGCCAAGGCGCTCGTCGATTCCGGCGCGGACGCGATCAAGGTCGGCATCGGGCCGGGCTCGATCTGCACGACGCGCATCGTCGCGGGCGTCGGAGTCCCGCAGCTGACGGCCGTCATGGCGGCCGCTTCGGCTGCGCGGAAATCGGGCGTTCCCGTGATCGCCGACGGCGGAATCCGGACCAGCGGCGACATCGCCAAGGCGCTCTCAGCCGGTGCATCGACGGTGATGATCGGCTCGCTTCTCGCCGGCACCGAGGAAGCGCCCGGCGAGACGTTCCTCTACCAGGGCCGGGCGTACAAGAGCTATCGCGGCATGGGATCCGTGGGCGCGATGGCGCGCGGGTCGGCGGACCGTTATTTCCAGCAGGACATCCAGGACCATCTCAAGCTGGTACCCGAGGGGATCGAGGGGCAGGTGCCCTACAAGGGCCCGGTTCGCGATATCATTCACCAGCTCGTTGGCGGGGTGAAGGCCGCGATGGGCTATACCGGATCGAAGTCGATAGCCGAGCTTCAGTCGCGCGCGAAGTTCGTGCGGATAACCAACGCTGGCCTTTCCGAAAGCCATGTCCACGACGTCGCGATCACTCGCGAGGCGCCCAATTACCCGACCCGCTAGCTCATGACTCCCGCCGCGCGGCTCCAGGCGGCGATCGAGATTCTCGACCTCGTCATCCAGTCCGCGCGCGAGGAAGGGGCGCCAGCCGACGTCCTCGTCACGCGCTATTTCAAGACCCGCCGCTATGCCGGATCGAAGGATCGCCGGGCGGTGCGCGAGCTCGTGTTCCGGGCCATCCGCCGCTGTTCCGAAACGCCCGAAAGCGGCCGGGCCGCGGTCCTCGGCCTGGCCGAAGAAGAAGCTGGATTGCTCGAGCTTTTCGGTCAGCCGCGCGGGCCCGAGCCCTTGGCCGACGGTGAAGTGGCGACTCCGGCCGGGATTGTCCCTGAATGGCTGATCCCGCAATTGTCGCCGTTCGTCACGCCCGACGAATGGCCGGCGCTTCTCGATCGGGCGCCGCTCGACCTTCGGGTGAACATCGCCCGCGCCAACCGCGACACGATTATCTCGGAGTTCCCGAACGCCGTGCCCACATCGCTGAGCCCATGGGGGGTGCGGATGCCGCCCGACAGCCGGGTTGATGATTCGCCCGCCTATCGCGACGGTCGTGTCGAGATACAGGACGAGGGAAGTCAGCTGATTGCGCTCGCCTGCGAGCCTGGGGCCGGGCAGCGAATCCTCGACCTCTGCGCGGGCGCTGGAGGCAAATCGCTGGCGCTTGCGGCTGCCGCTCCCGGCGCGACCATCCTCGCCGCCGATTCCAACCGCTCGCGCTTGTCCAAATTGGCTCCGCGCGCCGAGCGTGCCGGAGCGACCGTCGAAACGCGTCTCCTCGACCCGCCGCATGAGCTCGTCGGCCTGAAGGACTGGCTCGGCGCGGCCGATCTCGTCCTTGTCGACGCACCTTGCTCGGGAAGCGGCACGTGGCGGCGCAATCCGGAGGCGCGCTGGCGCCTCACGGCCGAGCGGCTCGACCGGCTGGCCGCGCTTCAGGGTCGCCTGCTCGACATCGCGACCGAGCTGGTGAAACCCGGCGGGTCGCTGGTCTATGCCGTCTGCTCTTTACTGTCCCGCGAAGGGGCAGGCGCGATAGACGCCTTCCTCAGCCGCCATTCATCATGGCATGTACAGGAAACGCACATTGCCGCCGGGCGTTTGGACGGCAGCGGCCGGCTGCTGACTCCGGCGCATGATTTGACGGACGGGTTTTTCATCGCGCGCCTCGCCAAGCCATGCTAGGAGCCCAGCTCGATCGATGGAGAAAGTAATGAAAATTTCGGTGCGTTTTCTGGCGCTTGGGGCCGTAGCGGCGGCGCTCGCGAGCCCGGTCATCGGCCAGAGGCCCGACAATCAGATCCTTCCGCAATCGATCGAGCTTCAGCAACAGGCCGAAGGACAGCTCGAAGCCGGCAAGCTCCTGGAAGCAACCGACCTTCTGGAAACGGCAGTCGTGGTCGACCCGCGTAACCGCGCCGCCTTTGTCGACCTTGCCCGGGTCGCCAAGCAGCAGAAGCTGTTCGGCAAGTCGATCCGGCTGGCCAACGAGGCGCTTCAGCTGGAGCCCAACGACCTCGACGCTCTCGAGGTGCAGGGCGAAGCGATGGTCGAGCTCGGTGCAATTCCGCGCGCCAAGGAGAATCTGGCCAAGCTCCAGAAGCTATGCTCGAACAATTGCCGCCAGGTCGCATCCTTGTCCTCGGCGATTTCGCGCGGCCCGACGGTCGCATCGGCCAAGGCGCCCGACGTCCCCAAGGACAATTAGGTCAGCGCGCTCGCAAGGGCGACGTAATCGGCGACTTCGAGCGTTTCGGCGCGGCGCTGCGCGTCGATGCCCAATCCATCGAGGGCATCGAGAGCGCCCGGCACTGTCTTCAGACTCGACCGGAGCATCTTGCGCCTCTGACCGAACGCGGCCTCGGTCAGTTGCTCGATCCGCTTCGGGTCGACATTCGCGGGCGCCTGTTTCGGCGTGATGTGGACCACCGCGGAGGCGACCTTTGGCGGCGGAACGAAGGCTGAACGATGCACCGACATCGCGATCCGCGCGTCCGCTCGCCATTGCGCAAGGACGGATAACCGCCCGTAGGCCGGAGTGTCGGCCTTCGCGACGATCCGCTCGGCAACCTCTTTCTGGAACATGAGGGTCAGCGAGCGCCACCAGGGCGGCCAGTCTTCCGTCATCCAGCGCAGCAAAAGCGCGGTGCCGACATTATATGGCAGGTTCGAAATGACGCGCGCTCCGGGTCCGACGAGCGCTACCTCGTCGACTTTCAACGCATCCTGCTCGACGATCTCGAGCTTGCCTGAAAAATCAGCCGAAAGCTCGGCCAGCGCCGGCAGAAATCGCCGGTCCCGCTCGACAGCGACGACCCGCGCACCGCGTTCGAGAAGCGCCCGGGTGAGGCCACCCGGGCCCGGTCCGACCTCATAAACAGTATCGCCCGCGACATCGCCGGGGATTGCCGCGATGCGGCCGAGCAGCTGGCGGTCGAGGATGAAGTTCTGGCCGAGCGCCTTGCTTGCCTGAAGCCCGTGTCGGGCAATCGTTTCCCGAAGCGGCTCCGGGCCGGTCACGCGGCCGCGACACGATTGAGGACGCACTCGCTCGCAAGCCGAAGTGCGGCGGCCATCGGCCTCGGGTCGGCGCGGTCTTCACCGGCGATGTCGAAGGCGGTCCCATGGTCGGGCGCGGTTCGCACGATGGGAAGACCGAGCGAGACGTTGACCGCGTCGATGAAATGAAGCGCCTTGACCGGGATCAGCGCCTGGTCGTGGTACATGCAAAGCGCCGCGTCATAGCGTCCGCGCGCGGTTTCGTGGAACAGGGTGTCCGCGGGGTGCGGTCCGCTCACCCGCCAGCCTTCCGCTCGAAGCGCGGCGATCGCAGGTTCGATGACCTCGATTTCCGCACGGCCCAACAAGCCGCCCTCGCCCGAGTGGGGGTTGAGCCCGGTGACCGCAAGCCGCGGCTCGGCAATTCCGAACTGGCGCTGCAGACCCCGGAGCGTCGTCCGGCCGCGCGATTCGATCAGTGAAGCCGTGAGCTGATCGGGAACGTCGCGAAGGGCGATGTGGGTCGTGACCGGGACCGTGCGAAGCGTAGGGCCTGCAAGCATCATGACGACGTTGCCCGAGGCAATTCCGCACCGCTCGGCGACGAACTCTGTCTGCCCCGGATGGCGGAAACCGATCGAATAGAGTTGCTCCTTCGAAACCGGGCCGGTGACCACGCCCGAGGCCGAGCCGGACCGCGCAAGGCCGACCGCGATTTCGAGTGCGTCGAGCGAGCAATGGGCGCCGGCGACGCTGGGATGGCCGGGCCGATCTTCATGCGGAGAGTGAATCTCGATGATCGGTAATCCCACGTCGAACGCCGAATCGGCTTCGCGGGGGTCGTCAATTGTCGCGATCGGACCGTCCCAGACCGAACGCACCGAGCACGAATCGCCGATCGAGACGAAGGGCGAAAGTTCGAAGCGGTCACGGTTGTCCCAGCACTTGGCGAGGACTTCCGGCCCGATCCCGGCGGGGTCGCCGAGCGAAACGGCCAGCGGAATCATCGGCAGGCGCGCCATGGCGCGCGTCCTACCTGAATTCGATCACCGCATCACGGCGAAGATCGCGCAGATAATGCCGCGCGCGCTGGTTCATTCTCTGCTCGTTGAGCTGGGCATAAACCTGATCGTAGGTCGGAATTTCCGGCACGATCTCGTCGCGACCGCACAGCACGAGCACTCTCACGCCCTCTTCGATCGACCCGAACGGTCGAGTCGCCTGTCCGATCTGCATCGGCAACATGATTTCCTGCAGCGCCGGCGGAAGGTCCCGCATATTAACTTCGGCGCTCGATACGATCTCGCCGTTGAAGTCGCTGGCGATTTTCTCGGCGCCGCCACAGCCGCCAATGTTCTGCGCAGCTTGAGCGAAACGCGCGACGAGCGGTTCCGCCTGCTCTCGAGTCGTTCCCTTGGGGAAGCTGACCGTGACCTGCTTCAGGCTGAGCACCGCGTTGCGCGGGTCCTTGGTAAGAATTTTGCGCTTGTCGACGAGCGCCACCAGCGACACTCCGCCGGGTACCGGGACAGGGCTGCTGATCTCGCCCGGCTTCAGCTGCGTCACCACCGCCGCTAGCGACGGGGGAAGCTGGTTCGATCGGACCCAACCGAGGTCGCCCCCGACAGCCGCGGTGGATGCTTCGGAATATTGGCTGGCGAAGGCCTGGAAGTTGGCGCCGTTGCGTAGCTGCTCGAGGATTTGCGCGGCCTTGGTCGTTGCTTCCTGAACATTTCCGTTCGGCGCAGTCAGATAAATCTCGCCAACGCGGTACTCTTCCTCGCCCTTCGAGGCGTTCAAACGAGCGATCACGGCCTGAACCTCATCGTCTCCGACGCTGATACCGCTTTCGATGTTCCTCTGTTGAAGCCGTCTCCAGGCAATTTCGCCTTCGATCTGTCGGCGGATCGACTTGATCGACGATCCGTTCGCCTTGAGATAGTCGGCCAGCTCATCCGCGGTTTGCTTGTTCTCGGAAGCAAGACGTTCCACGGCGCGGTCGATGTCGCTTTGCGACACGGTAATCTCGTCTGCCTTGGCAGCCTGGATCTCCAGCGTTTCATCAATGAGATTGCCCAGGACTTGCTGGCGCAGCTCGTTCATCTGCCCTGCAGGGATCGAGCCGCCATTGGAAATCGCCATCAGCGCAATTCGCTGGTCGATATCGGATTGGGTGATGATCTCGCCGTTGACGATGGCCGTCGCCTTAACGACCGACGGCAGCGTCGTTCCCCACAATTGCGGATTTTCAGGCAGGTCCAGCGGCCGGTCGCCTGGCGCGGAATCCTGCGCGATGGCTGCCGTGGCCACGCCCAAAGCGACGGCGATAATGCCCATTCCGGTCCGCGCCCGGAAGAAATCAGTCACTGCCACGAAGTTTTTTCCTTATTGCCCAAACAAATCCGCAAGATCGCATTAGCCCTCGCCGCTGAACCCAAGCTTAGCGGCCGAGACCCTTCAACCGTATCTGAAACGCAAAGGTGCTGCCCTTCCGGAACTCCCCGAGCTGCTCATAGTCGTGCCGCCAGGTGAGGCCAAGCTCCAGGCACTCGTCCTCATAAGCGATACCCAGACGGTTGCGCACGGGCTCCCATCCGTCCGCCAGAGAGAAAGGATCCTCGTCCTTGCTGGTTAGATCGACAACGGTCGCACCGAAGATCGACCAGTAGCGAGCGAACTTCAGCCGGCCTGCGAGCCTGATCTCCTCGCGGTCTCGCAAATCTTCCACCGTTCGATTGATGTCTCGATTGAGCCGTAGGTAGCCGGCCTGCAGGTAAGTTTCCCTGCCTCCGAACGTCAGGTCGATTTCGTTTCTTCGGACCGCGAGATTGTCCTTGTCGAGGCGGAAGCGGTGAGTGAAGTCGATGAGGCGGCCGTAACGGACCTGTGTCCGCCCCACGATGTCCGACAAGCGGTCGGTCAGGCCCGTCCCTTCGGGAAAAATCGCGGGCCGGCGGTTCAGCCGGTAGCTCTGTCCGACCGTCGAGCTGACCGACAGGTTCGGGCGCTCATAGTGCCAATCGACACCATAAGTAATTCTCGAGGAATCCTCCCAGCGGTCGTAGCCAGGGAAGCGGTTGAGGGCGAACAGATTGCTGTCTTCGAGGTCGACCGACCGGGCATCCTCGTTGGGAATCTCCAGATTGGCAGTCGGCGGCGTCGCGACGAGCTGGACTCGCGGGACGAGCCGCTGGGTGCCTCCGAACAAGGGCCCGATGAGCGGCCACTGCAGATCGGCTGCCGCGGCAACGATCCCGCGCGTGTGCCAGCCGTTCATTCCACGGTAGATTGGCACGGTCGTCTCGCCGGCCTCGTCGGTGTGATAGACATCGCCGCGCGCATAGGCCGTAAAGGTCAGCTGCTGACCCCATGGCGTCAGGCGGCGAAGGTCCCAGCGGGCGCTCGCGAAGGCGCGCTGCGTATCCTGGCCATCGATCCGGACGATGGCGAGGCTGTTGCCCTGCAACTGCACCTTGCCGCCCAATACCGGCGGATCGAGATTGATCCGCGCATCGATCGCCGGAAGCGCGATCGGAAACGTCTTCTGGACATCGTCGACCCTGAGGCCCTGGAAGGCCCAGCCGGCAATCGTGAAATAGCTGTCCGGGGAAATCCGCTCGGCGTTGATGAAGTTGCGGAAGCGGTCGTCGCGGGTGATGTCGTACCGCCGGGTGACGGTCTTGTCGCTCGCCACCCGGACGACTCCGGTGACGCTCCACAAGGGGTCCAGCTGCGCCTTGCCATTGGCTTCGAAATAGCCGCGGAACTTGCGCTCTGTGTCGGGATCGGGGGTCAGGTCCGCGTTTTCGACGTCGCTGTAAGCGACGAAGCCGCCCAGTTGAAACGCACCCAGGCTGTTCAGCTCTCGATAGCGCGCTTCGAAGGCCGGAGCCGTGCCGGTGTAGATATGCGGGATCAGCGAGAGGTCGCGGTTGGGCGCGATCCGCCAATAATAAGGCAAAGCGACCTCGAAGCCGTTCTTGCGCGATATCTTGAGGTCCGGGAACAGGAATCCGGTCGACCCTTCCCCTCCGGTGCCAACGCTGAACACGGGCAGGAGCGGCAGTGTAATCCCGAAAAGTTGCAGTCTTCCGCCACGGAAACGGAGCCGCTCGTTCGACGGGTCGTGGGTAACGCTCGCGGCCGTGATCATCCAGCTGGGCCGCTTCGGGCAGCCATCGTCGGTCGTGACGGGGCAGGGCGAATAAACGGCATTCTCGAGCGTGATGACCCCGTTAGCGCGGCTGCCCCTGTCGGCAGCGATCCGGCCTCCCGTCTCAAGCACGACAAGCAGGTTTTCGACCGTTCCGTCGCGAAGCGTGTCGGTCAGCACGACATTGTCGCCGATCAGCTTGTCGCCCTGAGGATCGACGGCGACGACATTGCCAACCGCCCGAACGAGGCCGGTCTTGCGGTCCCAGGAGACCTGGTCGGCGGCGAGGTAATTGCCGTCGCGCGACATGCGCACGGACCCCGAGGCCGTGATCACATCGGCTTCGCTGTCATAGACGACCCGGTCGGCGCTGAACTCGACGGCAGGATCGGTGGAAATTTCGGCCGCCGGGGCCTGGACGTCGACATCCTGTGCCGCGGCCGCTGCTGGAACGCCCAGAATCGGCAGCGCCGTCCACCAGATCAGCCGACTACGCAACCTCTTGCCTTTGCCCGCTTCCGCACCGCATCAGTCGCCGCCTATCGCACCTTGGCCGCCACCGGACAATCGCCTTCGATCGCTCGATCAATGGGCATTCATTGCATTCCCGCCGGCTTTGCCATCGAACGATGTGCGTCCTAAAGCGCCCGCAATTCCAGCCTCCGCACAGTCAAGGATACGGTCACGATGAAGATTGAGTTCGCCGCCACGCGGCCCGGTGGAGATTATGCCCTCGTCATCCCCTCCGCGGGCAGCAGGCGTCCCACGGCCGCATCCCTTCCGGGCCAGTCGACGGTCGAGCAGCTTCTCGGACGACTTCGCTTCGACGGCGAGCCCGGCAGCGTGGCGGAAATGTTCGTCGACGATGAAGGAGGGTCGCGGCGAGTCCTGGTTGTCGGCACGGGCGCTGAATGTTCCCCCGTTGAGGCAGCGGAAAAGCTCGGAGGGACTGCGGCTGCCCGGCTTCTGACCTCGGGCGAAAGCGACGCCGTGATCGACTTGACCGGCCTCGCTTACGATGCCGATTGCGCCGCCAGGGTTGCGCTTTCGGCGGCGCTTCGTTCGTGGCGCTACGACCGGTACCGCACCAAGCTCAAGGACAAGCAGAAGCCGACCCTGAAGAGCATCACCATCGTCGGCGGCGGTGAGGGTTCCGAGCAGCGATGGAGCGATCGCTGGCAGCCGGTTTACGAGGGCGTCAGCTTTACTCGCGGCCTGGTCACCGAGCCGGCCAATATCATCTACCCCGAAAGCTTCGTCGAGCGCTGCCGCGAGCTCGCCAAGCTCGGAATCGAGATGGACGTGCTCGACGGGGAGCAGATGAAGACGCTCGGCATGGGCGCGCTGCTCGGTGTCGCCCAGGGATCGGTGCGCGATCCCCGGCTGCTGGTCCTTCGCTGGAACGGCGGCAAGGAAGGAGAGGCGCCGGTCGCCTTCGTCGGCAAGGGAGTCACCTTCGACACGGGCGGCATTTCGATCAAGCCGGCCCATGGCATGGAAGCGATGAAATGGGACATGGGCGGCGCCGGCGCGGTGGTCGGCGCCTTCAAGGCGCTGGCCCTGCGCAAGGCAAAGGCGAATCTCGTCGGGATTTGCGGGCTGGTCGAAAACATGCCCGGGGGCAATGCCCAGCGGCCCGGCGATGTCGTTACGACCATGTCCGGCCAGACCGTCGAGGTCATCAACACCGACGCCGAAGGCCGGCTCGTCCTCGCCGATGCCGTCGCCTACGTGCAGCGCAACTATTCGCCCAGGACGGTCATCGATCTCGCCACCCTGACGGGCGCGATTCTTGTCAGCCTCGGACACGAGTTCGGCGGCTTGTTCACGCCGGAGGACGATCTGGCGGCCAAATTGCTCAAGGCGGGCGCCGAAAGCGGCGACAAATTGTGGCGGATGCCGCTTGCCGAGCCCTTCGACCGGATGATCGATTCGCAGATAGCCGACGTGAAGAATGTCGGCCCGCGCGAAGGCGGATCGATCACCGCGGCCCAATTCATCCGCCGCTTCATCGAGGATGGGGTCGACTGGGCGCATCTCGACATTGCCGGGATGGTCTGGTCGGACAAGGCGGGCGCGACCTACGACAAGGGCGCGACCGGCTACGGAGTGCGGCTGATCGACCAGTTCGTCGCCGACAATCTGGAAGGCTGACGAACCGAACGGCTAGCC
>DASTIF010000007.1:0-2373 GCA_035717805.1 Sphingomicrobium sp. | reverse complement strand
GGACCAGAGCGTCCGCGGCAAGGTCGACGCCCGCGCCTTGTTCCAGAAGCTGGTCGAGACCCGGCTCGCGACCGGCGAGCCCTACATCATCTTCATCGACAAGGTGAACCGGTCGATGCCCAAGCATCACCGCGACCTCGGGCTCAAGGTCACCACCTCCAACCTGTGCAGCGAGATCACCCTTCCGACCGGCCGCGACCATTTGGGCGCCGACCGAACCGCGGTGTGCTGCCTCAGCTCGCTCAATCTCGAAACCTGGGACGACTGGAACGGCGACAAGCAGTTCATCGAGGACGTGATGCGCTTCCTCGACAATGTGCTGTCCGACTACATCGCCCGCGCGCCCGACGAGATGGCGCGCGCCAAATATTCGGCCGAGCGCGAGCGCAGCGTCGGCCTCGGGGTGATGGGCTTCCACTCCTTCCTCCAGGCGCGGTCGATCCCGTTCGAGGGCGCCATGGCCAAGAGCTGGAACCTCAAGATCTTCAAGCACATCCGCGCCCAGGTCGACGAAGCCTCGATGATGCTCGCCAACGAGCGCGGCCCCTGCCCCGACGCGCAGGACATGGGCGTGATGGAGCGCTTTTCGTGCAAGATGGCGATCGCCCCGACCGCGTCGATCTCGATCATCTGCGGCGGCACTAGCGCCTGCATCGAGCCGATCCCGGCCAACGTCTATACCCACAAGACCCTGTCGGGCAGCTTCGTGGTCAAGAACCCGCATTTGCAAAAGCTGCTGGAGGCCAAGGCCAAGGATGGCGACAAGGTGTGGAACGCGATCCTCGAGCGCGGCGGATCGGTCGCCCATCTCGACTTCCTCACGAGCGAAGAAAAGGACGTGTTCAAGACCAGCTTCGAGATCGACCAGCGCTGGCTGATCGAGCTCGCCGCCGACCGCACGCCGTTCATCGACCAGGCGCAGTCGCTCAACCTGTTCATCCCCGCCGACGTCGACAAATGGGACCTGCTGATGCTCCATTTCCGCGCCTGGGAGCTGGGCATCAAGAGCCTCTATTACCTGCGCTCCAAGTCGGTTCAGCGCGCCGGTTTCGCCGGCGGGGTGGAAGCGGACAACACGCCCGAGCTCAAGGAAATCCAGCTCGCGTCGACCACCGACTACGACGAGTGTCTGGCGTGTCAGTGACCCCTCACCCTCCGCGGCTGCGCCGCTCCTCCCTCTCCCGCATGCGGGAGAGGGTCGGGGTGAGGGTCTTTCCCAGGATCGCTCGTCCCAGGACGAAAGCCGGCCGCGTCGGCGCGGTGGTCGGCGGGGTCGCGCTCGGCCTGGTCGCGCTCGACCTGATCGCGCTCGCAGCAACCGCTGTCGTTGCCGCCACGATAGGTCTGCGATGACGGCCGGCGCGATCGTCGAGACCGCGATCGGTGTCGCTTTGCTCGTCGCCGGCGTGATCGCCTATCGCCGCGGCGGAAGCCAGGGCGCGGTGCTTCTGTTCGTCGTCGCCGCCTTGCTTCTGATCCACGGCCTCGGCCTGCTCGACTATCGCCCCTCGCCGTCGGAGCTCGGCCGATGAGCGGCGCCGATATCGGACTTGGCGCCCTGTACGCGGTGCTCGCGGCGACCTTCGCGGTGCTCGCCGCCGGCGCCTTCGCGCGGGCGAAAAAGGCCGCGCCCGACGGATTGCAAACCAACGACAGGACCAGCGGGACGCTGTTCGCCATCGCCGCCGTCCTGTTCCTGGTCACCGCCGTGATCTGGATCGTGAAATGAGCCCGCTTTCCCTGCTTGGGGTGGGGAGGGGCCGTTCGGGAAGTGGTGGGCTTCCCGGACGGTCCCGCTCTAACCCTCTCCCGCTCGCGGGAGAGGAGGGAGCCGCGAAGCGGCGGAAGGTGAGGACCTGTTTCGCGGCCGCCGCGACGCTGGCCCTCTCCGCCTGCGCAGCGACCCAGGCGGGCGATGCGGTTGCGCCCGCCGCGCCCGGCTTCCTGCTCGGCCTGTGGCACGGCTTCATCTTCCCGGTCGCCTGGATCGTCTCGCTGTTCGCCGATCGGGTCGCGGTTTACGCAGTGCCCAACAACGGCGGCTGGTACGATTTCGGCTATTTCCTCGGCATCGTCGTCCTCGGCGTCGGAGCGAAGCGGAGCCACATCGTCTATCGCGACCGGGTGGTCAGGGTGCGCCGCCGATGACCGGGCTGTTCATCCTCATCGGCGTTCCGGTCCTCATCGCCGGGCTGGTCGCGCTTCTGCGCCCCGCCTTCGTCCGCGCCCTGCTGGGAATGCCCGACAGCGAGGCCGCCACCTACGGCCTTCGCATAGCCGGGATGATGGCCGCCGCCTTCGGCCTCATCCTCGCCGGTTTCTCCATCGCCTACATCTTGTCCGCGCCCGCCGGCGCGCCGAATTCCTAGGAGC
>DASTIF010000006.1:0-7034 GCA_035717805.1 Sphingomicrobium sp. | reverse complement strand
GGGACGGACCAGGAGCATTTCGCGGACTTCTACGCCGAGCTTTCCCGCGATTTCGGAACTCGGCCGCTGATCCGCGCGGCGAAGCTCCCCGCCGACGCTCCCGACCCGCCCTGGCGGGCGCTTCTCACGGAAAATATCTCGCCGAAGATTCTCGCCGGCTACGGCGATCCGGCGGTCGTCAGGACCGACAGGGGCTATGTGCTGGTCGCGACGTCCAACGACGCTCCGGACGCCTTTCCGATCCTGCTCTCCGACGACCTCGAGCAATGGCGGCACGAAGGTTTCGTTTTCCCCGAAGGTGAGGCGCCCGGCTGGACCGCCGCCGGCCGGCAGATCGGCGATTTCTGGGCGCCGGAAATGACTCGGGTGGGCGCGGAATTTTGGCTGGTTTATACGGCTCGCGACCGCTCCAATGTGCTGAGAGTGGGGCTGGCGAAAGCCGTGGATCCGACCGGCCCATGGACCGACATCGGCCGGCCGCTGCTCGGCGGCGGCTCGATCGACGGTCATATCTTCGTCGATAGTGACGGGGTGCTCTATCTGTTCTGGAAAGAGGACCGCAACGGAATCTGGCCGCGCAAGCTCGCGGCGTTCATTCGCGACCGGCCGGAGCTGATCGACCGGATTTTCGACTCCGAATCCGACAGGCTGACGGCGCGTTTCGCCGCGGCTGTGGTAGGTTGGGCGGGTACGCGCCGCCCGATCGAGCGCTTCTTTCTGATGCAGCCGTTCATCGCCGCCGCCGTCGATTCATGGCCGAGGGTCCGTGCCTGCCTGAAGCGCTGCGGCGGCGCGGAGGAAATTCTCGCCGCGATGCAAACGCCGATCCTCGCGCAGCGATTGTCCGAAGACGGCCTGACCCTGATGGGCGCGCCGGTAACGGTCATCGCCAACGACCTCGACTGGGAGGGACATCTCGTCGAGGGGCCGTTCGTGTGGAAGCACGACGGCCGCTACTGGCTTTTCTATGCCGCCAACGATTTCACCGACCCGGCCTACGGGATCGGCGTTGCGGTCGCCGAGAGCCCGCTCGGCCCCTACACCAAGCAACCCAAGGCGCTTCTGAGCTCGGCGAAAAGCTGGACCGCGCCCGGCCATCCGTCGGTCGCCAACGGGCCGGACGGAAAGTCGCGGATATTCTTCCACGCTTATTTCCCCGGCACCGGCGGCTACAATGTTTTCCGCGCGCTGCTCACCGCCAGGCTCGACTTTGCCGGCGGCAAGGTCGCGATTTTCTGACCTTGCCAAGCGCCGGGCGATAGGGTTGGGGCTGGCCATGCGCTTCTTCTCGGACAATGCGGCGGCCGCCCATCCGAAGGTGATCGAGGCGATCGAGCGGTCGAACCGGCTCGACACCGCCTATGATGGGGACGAGTGGAGCAAGCGGCTCGACGGTGCCTTTTCCGACCTCTTCGAGACCGAAGTCCGCGCGCTCTGGGTGACGAGCGGAACGGCCGCGAACTGCCTCGCTCTTGCCGCTCTGTGCCCGCCCTACGGCGGGATCCTCTGCCACAGGGACGCGCACATCGAGAATGACGAGGCCGGCGCGCCGGGCTTCTTCACCGGCGGAGCAAAGCTGATCCTGGTCGACGGCCCCGGCGCGAAGGTTGCGCCGGAAGCGGCCGCGGCCGTGTGCGACCGGATCCGAAAGGATGTCCACCAGGTGCAGCCGGCGGCGCTCTCGATCACCAATGCGACCGAATATGGCCTCGTCTATCGCGCCGACGAGGTCGCGGCACTCGGCCAGCTGGCGCGCGAGCACGGTCTCGGTTTCCATGTCGACGGCGCGCGCTTCGCCAATGCGATCGTCACCACCGGCGAAAGCCCCGCCGACCTAAGCTGGCGCGCGGGCGTCGATGCCTTGAGCTTCGGCTTCGTCAAGAACGGCGGGCTGAGCGCCGAGGCGCTGATCCTGTTCAAGACCGAGCTTGCCGAGGAGATCGCGATCCGGCGCAAGCGCGCCGGGCACCTGCTGTCGAAAGGACGGATGATGGCGGCGCAAATCCTTGCCATGCTCGAGGACGGTCTGTGGTTCGACAACGCCGGCTCGGCGAACGCCGCGGCGTCGACGCTCGCACAGGCGGCGCCGGACCGGCTGGTCTATCCTGTCGAGGCGAACGAGGTGTTTCTCAAGGTAAGCGCCGAAGAGGCCGCGGCGCTTCGCGCCGAAGGATTCGATTTCTACGACTGGGCACCGGGCGAAATCCGCCTGGTCACGAGCTGGGACCAGAAGGGCGAGCCGGTCGGAAAGCTCGCGGCGGCGATCGGGGCGCTGTGAATCAGGACAAGGGCTCGACCTTCGTCGAGATCGTCCTGCCGTTCATCGTCTTCACGACGATCTGGGGATCGACCTGGATCGTGATCCGCGACCAGCTCGGGGTCGTTCCGCCGCACTGGTCCGTGGCCTATCGGTTCGTCCTCGCCGCCGCCGCAATGGCCGCGATCGCTCGTTTCAAGCACCGTCCGCTGCTGCTGGACCGGCAAGGCATGCAGGCCGCGCTGTTCATCGGGATCGCGCAATTCTGCATCAACTTCAACGCGGTCTATCTCGCCGAGCGCCACGTCACCTCGGGCATCGTCGCGACTTTGTTCGCGCTTCTGCTGATCCCCAACAGCCTGCTCGGCTGGGCGTTTCTCGGCCAGCGTCCCGCGCGGCGCTTCGCGATTGGCTCCGCGATCGCCGTGGCGGGTATCGCCCTGCTCTGCGTCAAGGAAGTGCGTGCAAGCGCCGCGTCGGCGGAGGATGTCGCGATCGGCCTGGGCTTCACCCTGCTCGGGCTGTGCTCCGCGTCGGCGGCCAATGTCTATCAGGCGCGCGAGCATGTCCGGCGGCATCATCTCGCCAGCCTCCTTGCCTGGTCGATGGCAATCGGCGCGGCATTCGACATTCTCCTCGCCTCGGCCGTGTCCGGGCCGCCGGTCGTCAGCCCGCGCTTCGGCTACTGGCTGGGCGTCGCCTATCTCGGAGTCATTGCCTCGGCGCTGTGCTTCAGCCTCTACTTCCCCGTCGTCCGCAGGATCGGGCCCGGCAAGGCGGCCTATTCAAGCGTTCTCGTGCCGATCATCGCAATGGCGTTCTCGACCGCGCTGGAAGGCTATCGCTGGACCGGCGTCGCCGTCGTGGGCGCTGTCCTGACGCTCGGCGGAATGCTGTTGGCGATGAGCCGCAGCCGCTCGGTTGTGCAGTCGCCCGACGCCGCTTAAGCGTCGAACCATGGACGTCAGAGTGAACGCGGAAGCCCCGCAAAACCCAAGGCATGTCGAAATCCGGCGCGAGGACTACCAGCCGCCCGACTGGCTGGTGCGGGAAATCCACTTGTCGTTCGATCTCGATCCCGACGCGACCGTCGTCCGCGCAAGGCTGAACGTCGAGCGCAACGGCGATCATGACCGCCCGCTTCGCCTCGACGGCGACGAGGTCGATCTGAAGAGCGTGCGGGTCAACGGCGCAGACTGCGAATGGCGCATGGACGGGCGGGCGCTGGTCATCCCGCTGACCGAAGATTCGGCGGTGATCGAGACCGAGGTGGAAATCCGCCCCTCGGCCAACACCAAGCTCATGGGCCTCTATGAATCGAAGGGAATGCTTTGCACCCAATGCGAGGCGGAAGGCTTCCGGCGGATTACCTTCTTCCCCGATCGCCCCGACGTGCTCAGCAAATATACGGTGCGGATGGAGGCGGACAAAGCGCGCTTTCCGATCCTGCTGACCAACGGCAATCCGGTCGAAACCGGAGACGGCGACAACGGCCGGCACTGGGCGCAGTGGGAAGACCCGTTTCCCAAACCATCATATTTGTTCGCGTTGGTCGCGGGCGACCTTCAGGCCAACCGCGACAGCTTCACCACCATGTCCGGCCGCAAGGTCGATCTCGGGATCTGGGTGCGCGGGGCGGACGTGCCCAAGACCGCGCATGCCATGCAAAGCCTCAAGCAGGCGATGAAGTGGGACGAGGACGTCTACGGCCGCGAATATGACCTCGACCTGTTCAACATCGTCGCGGTCTCCGACTTCAACATGGGGGCGATGGAGAACAAGGGCCTCAACATCTTCAACTCTGCCTACATCCTCGCCGATCCCGACACCGCGACCGACAATGATTTCGACAATATCGCGCGGGTCGTCGCCCACGAATATTTTCACAACTGGTCGGGCGACCGGGTCACCTGCCGGGACTGGTTTCAGCTGTCGTTGAAGGAAGGCTTCACGGTCTTCCGCGACCAGAGCTTCTCCGCCGACATCGGAAGCCCCGCCGTCAAGCGGATCGACGATGTTCGAACGCTTCGCGCGATCCAGTTTCCCGAAGATTCGGGCCCGCTAGCCCATCCGGTGCGGCCCGACAGCTATATCGAGATCGGTAATTTCTATACCGCAACCGTCTACAACAAGGGCGCCGAGCTCATCCGCATGATGCACACGGTGCTCGGACCGGAAAGATTCCGCGCCGGCACCGACCTCTATTTCGAGCGGCACGACGGCGAGGCCGCCACCTGCGACGATTTCGTGAAGGCATTGGAAGACGCGAGCGGAATCGATCTCACGCATCTCAAGCTCTGGTATTCGCAGGCCGGTACGCCGCATGTCGAAGCGAGGCTCGAGGAGTCCGACGGCAGGACGGTTGTGAAACTCGCCCAATCGGTCGCACCGACCCCCGGCCAGCCGGTGAAGAAGCCGATGGCGATTCCGCTCAGGACCGCGCTCATATCGGAATCGAGCGGCGCTGAAATCGCGCCCGAGCGGCTGATCCTGCTCGAGGAGTCCGCGACCGAAATCGCCTTTGACGACATCGGCGAACCGGCGCTTCTGTCGATCAATCGCGGATTCTCCGCGCCGGTGGTCATGAACGTCCAGCGCAAAGCGGGCGAGCTCGAAAAGCTGGCCGCGAGCGACACCGACCCGTTCGCCCGGTACGAGGCGATCCAGGAGCTGATGATGCGCTGGCTTGTGGAGGAAGCCGAAGGAGGCTCACCGGATTCCAGTGCCGTCGTTCGCGCGGTGGGAAACTCGCTCCGGTCGAACGCGCTCGACGCGGCGTTCAAGGCCGAGGCCATCCTGTTGCCGACCGAAAGCATGATCGGCGACCGGATGAAGATCGTCGACCCCGACGCGATCCACACCGCTCGCGACAAGCTTCGGGCAGTCATCGGGAGCGAGCTTGATGCCGAGCTGACGAACGCCCAGCGTGCGCAGGGATTCGCCGGCGACGATCTGGGCGGCACCGCGAAGGGCGCCCGGCGGCTTCGTACCGTTGCGCTCGGCCTGCTCGCCGCGGCCGAACCGGAATCCGGTGCCAGGCTCGCCAAGGCGCAGTTCGATTCGGCCGACAACATGACCGAGCGCCAGGGCGCCTTGATGATCCTTGCCTCGCTCGACGGCCCCGAGCGCGAGCAGGCGCTTCGCCGATTCTTCGAACGCTACGAGCAAGACCCGTTGGTCATCGACAAATGGTTCGCGGTGCAGGCCGCGGCGCAGCGTCCGGACACGGTCGCGCAGGTCGAGCAGCTTTCGAAGCACGCCTTGTTCAATCCGTCCAACCCGAACCGTTTGCGTTCGCTCGGGTCGAGCTTCGGGGCGAACCAGTGGGCGTTCCACGATTCGTCGGGCCGCGGCTACACGTTCCTCGCCGACCTCATCATTGCCGCCGACAAGCTCAACCCGCAGGTTGCGGCCCGGCTGGTGACTCCGTTCGGCCGCTGGCGCCGGTTCGACGAGACGCGCCAGGCCATAATGCGCTCGGAGCTGGAGCGGATCGTCGCCGTGCCGGGCCTCTCCAGGGATGTTTACGAGCAGGCAAGCAAGTCGCTGGGCTAGGCTAGCCCCCGATCCAGGCCGCGACGTCGCGCGCGACCTGGTTGGCCGCCTGATTGAGCGCGAGACTCACCGTCCCCGCCGTCCCGTCGGCCGGAACGCTCGCTTCGAAGCGGCGGGTTTCGACATGGCTCCCTCCCTGCGTCGCCAGCGAGGCATCATATTGGACGACGGCCATGCGCTGCTGGGCGTCATAGCCGAAGCGGTTGAGCTCGCCCGTGACGACCAGGCCGGGGTCGAGCGCCGACTGCTCCGGATCGAGGACGACCCGCCCGGTCGTCCGCCGGACCGTTTCCTCGACTAGCTGCTGGAACAGCCGGTCGGGCGTGTCGACCCACTGCAGGTCCTTCACATATTGGACCTGGGTCGCATTGAGCTGCACGGGAACCCGGTCCGTTCGAAGCGCCTCGGGGATTAGCGGGGTCCGGATGGTGACCGTTTCACCGACAGCCGCCGACCGTGTCGGCGTCGCCGGCGCGGCCTCTGACGTAAGCGTGAAGAGCGCCGGCGGCGCCTTCGAGCCGCCGCCCACCAGGCTGCTCAGCGAGCAACCGGCGAGCGATGCCGCCAAAACCAATGCAGCGGCGATGCGCGCAGTGCCTGTCATCATCTCTTCCCCGGTTCATAATCGGGCAGTTGCTTCGGCCCCAGAGCGCCGCCGATCCCGCCTCGTTCGATCCGCTCCGACACCCCCTGCAGCGACTGGCTAAGGTCGCGCATGTCGCGAACCAGCCGGTTCAATTCGGGCAAGGTCGACTTGCTGAAAGTCTGAACGCCGGGCCTGGCATCGCTGACCATCGCGTCGAGATTGTCCGCCGCGGACTGCACGGACGCGATCGCCTTGCGAAGGTCTTCGGCCGCGGGCTGCCCCTGTTCGGTCACCAGCCGGTTGGTATTGCCTGCGAGGAGACCCACTTGCTCGGCGGCGATCCCGGCGTTGTGAACGGCACCCCTCGCCTCCTTGATCGCATCGGCCATCTCGGGCGCGCGGTCGGCCAGAACCTTGGTCGTGCGATCGATATTCTCGAGAATGTCGGCGATCGCGTTCTGGTTCTTGTCGCTCAGAAGCTCGGTCAGCCGTTCGGTCAGCCGCTGGATTCGCTCCATCAGCTCCGGAGCGCTGTTGAGAAGCGCGCCGAGCCCGCTGGTGCTCGACGGAACCACCGGGCAGCCCTGCGGACCGAGCTGGCTGATCGGGCCGGCTCCGCGCGCCGCGCCGGTCAGC
>DASTIF010000005.1:0-9969 GCA_035717805.1 Sphingomicrobium sp. | reverse complement strand
CCGCGCCGGCGGATGACGCGGCAATCCCGGTGGCGGTCTTTCAGCGACTTGAGGCTGTTGCGAATCTTCATGGCCGGGCGCCTTGCTCGTTCTTTCAAAACAGGAATTTGGGAGGTTTGTGAAACCGGCCGCTCCCCTATGGGGACCGGCTTGCCAAGTCAAGGTGCCGAAGAGTGATCCGCGCGCGGCTGGCCGGGAGCGAAAGTGTCCCCGAAATAATCGCCCTTGTACCACAAGGGGCGCTGGTCGGCATCGGCGAGCGCTCTGGCGATCCGGTAATTGAGCTCCGCGTAGCGCGCGCCCTGGTCCCAGCGAATCGGCTGCTTCAGATCGTCATTGGGCTGGTGATAGGCGCTGGCAAGGAAATCCTTCCACTTGCGTTCGCCGCCGTTTCCGAAGCCGGTCATCAGAAGGATTGCCGGAACCCCGCGCGTGACGAATCGATAATGGTCCGACCGGACGAAGATCGCTTCCTCCGGCATCGGGTCGGGCGAGACCTTCACGCCCATCGACTGCGCCGCGTCGGCGATCGTCCGGGCGACGGTGGAATGGTCGCCGCCATATGCAACGACGTCGGTGAAGTCGTACAGCAAAAGCGGCATGTCGAGGTCGACCAGACCGACGATGCTGCCGGCCGGCACCGTCGGGTGGGCGGCAAAATAATCGGCTCCTCGAAGGCCCTTTTCCTCGCCCGTGTTGGCGATGAACAGAACCGATCGCCGGGGCGGCTTGGCCGAGGCGACGAACTCGCGCGCCGCTTCGAGCATGGTCGCAACGCCGGCGGCATTGTCGAGAGCGCCGTTATAGATCGAATCTTCGCCTTTCGCCGCTCCGGATTTGATCCCCAGATGATCGAGATGCGCCATCAGCACGACATATTCGTCTTTCAGCACGGGGTCGGACCCGGGCAGCAGACCGATGACTTCCGGGCTTTTGAAGTCCTGCCACCGAGTGCGGTCACTCACCGTCAGTTTGGATTTCAGCTCGAATCCGGTGACCGTTCCGGGCTTGAGGCCGGCTCTCGCCGCATCGGACAGATCGCGTCTGGCGCCTCGAAATAGCCTCTCGCCTATCGCTCGGGAAATCGAGCCGACCAGTTGCAAACGCTCGGACTGGCTTGTCGATTTCCCCGTGGGATCGATCCAGTCGATGACCGGCCTGACGTAATAGCCGAGGCCTCGGCCGCGGCCCGGCGCCGTCCCTTCTATTTCCATCAGGCCGATCGCGCCCTTGTCGGCCGCGGTCGTCTGCTTCCACGAATCGAGATGGGCGGAAACTTCGCTCGACAGGCCGGGAGGCGCGCCCTCCAGCGCGACCGCAATCTTTCCGCGCAGGTCGAGCCCGGCATAATCGTCGATCCCGAGCGTGGAATCGCTGATCCCATGCCCGACGAAGACCAGTGGCGCCGCGAGCCTTCGCGCCTGACTCGTCAGGCTGGGCCGGACCGCGAAGTCGGCCTGCGCCCTCAGCACCAGTTCGCGGCCTCTGATGGTGAGGGCCGCGCGGGGCGCTTCGGCGTGCCATGCCTGGCGGAAGGGCACGTCGAGATACCATTGTCCGTCGGCCCCGCCCGGCTTCAGGCCGATCGCCCTGAACTGCGAAGCGACGTAAGCGGCGGCCATCTCATAACCGCGCGAGCCCGTACCGCGCCCTTCGAGGGCGTCGCCGGCGAGATACTCGACGTCGGCGCGGACCCGCTGCGCGGCACTGGAAGTCGGGGCCGGATAAGCGAAAGCCGACGCGCCGAGTAGCGCGACAACGAGCGGCGCGAGGACCAGGCGACCCAACGTCACTCGACGGCAAGCTCCTCGAGCTTGCGTTCCCATTGAAGCGCATGACTCACGATCGTCTCGATGTCGTCAAATCGCGGAGTCCAGGCGAGCGTTTTGACCAAGCGGCGGTTGGACGCGACCAGGATCGGCGGATCACCCGCGCGCCGCGGCTTCATCTCGCGCCGGACCGGCCGGTTGAGCTGCCGGTCGACGGCGTCGAGGACCTCGAGAACCGACAGCCCTTTGCCGTAGCCGCAGTTCATCACCAGATTCTCGCCGGGTTGCTCGATCAGCCGCTCCAGCGCGAGCACATGCGCGTTCGCGAGGTCGCTGACATGGATATAGTCGCGGATGCAGGTTCCGTCGGGCGTCGGATAATCAGTTCCGAAGACGTCGATATGATCGCGCTTCCCCGTGGCCGCCTCTACTGCGACCTTGATCAAATGGGTCGAGCCCTTGCCGATCTGGCCGGAGCGAAGATCGGGGTCCGCGCCCGACACGTTGAAATAGCGAAGCGCGCCGTAATTGAACGGATAGGCCGCGGAGCAGTCTTCGAGCATCCGCTCGGTCATCAGCTTCGACGCGCCATAAGGGTTGATCGGCTGCTTGCGCTCCTGTTCGTCGATCGGGACCGTCTCGGGGGCGCCATAAACCGCCGCGGTCGAAGAGAAGAGGATATGACCGACTCCGGCGCCGACGGCGGCCGAAATCAGGGCGTGCGTTCCGACTGTGTTATTGCCGTAATAAAGCAGCGGATTCTCGACCGATTCCGGAACCACGATCGATCCGGCGAAATGCATGATCGCGCCGATTCGCTGCTCCTGCAGAATTCGCCCGACCAGCGCCTGGTCGGCGATCGACCCCTCGTAAAAGGGCACCTCATCCGGGACGACCAGGCGATTGCCGTTGGACAGATCGTCGATCACCGCGACCGGCCAGCCGCTGTCCTTCAGCGCCAGGACGGCGTGGCTGCCGATATAACCGGCCCCGCCGGTGACCAGGACTGGAACCTGCCGCATAACCGGCTTGGCTAGCTGCGCCCATCGCTTGCGACAACCGCAATTTCAGCTATCAGGCGCCGCAACTTTCCATTCAATTCGAAGAAGGTCCGGATGGCACTCACGATTTCGAGCGCGTTCGACGCGGGCAATATCCGCGTCGTCAAGCAGGATGGCGACAGCGCCGACCTGGAGATCGTCAAGGACCACATGAGCGATTTCTACCAGTGGTTCTATTTCCGCCTTGCGGGCGGCGAGGGGCGCGAGGTCACGCTCCGGATCGTGAATTGCGCCGGATCGGCCTACCCGCACGGGTGGCCCGACTATCGCGCCTGCCTTTCGACGGATCGCGAGGAATGGGTACGGATCGACGGTACGAGCTATGACGACAATGTCCTCACGATTCGGTTCACGCCGACGGAAGACATCGTCTGGATCGCTTATTTCGCGCCCTATTCGATGGAGCGGCACCATGATCTCGTCACGTCGGTCGCGTTGCTCCCCGGCGTCGATTACGAATCGCTCGGAAAATCGCTCGACGGACAGGATATCGACTGCCTGACGATGGGCGATGGGCCGCTCAAAGTCTGGCTTTACGCCCGCCAGCATCCCGGCGAATCCATGGCCGAATGGTGGATGGAAGGAGCGCTCGAAAAGCTCGCCGATCCGGAAGATCCGGTTTCGCGCGTCCTGCTTCGCGACTGCACCTTCCGGATCGTTCCGAACATGAACCCCGACGGCTCGCGGCGCGGGCACCTTCGCACCAACGCGGTCGGCGTGAACCTGAACCGCGAATGGCACGCGCCGTCGGCCGAGAAGAGCCCCGAGGTTCTGTGCGTCCGAAATGCGATGGACGAGACGGGTGTCGATTTCGCGATGGACGTCCACGGCGACGAAGCCATCCCCGCCAACTTCCTCGCCGGCTTCGAGGGCATTCCCTCGATCACCGACGAGCAGAGCCGGCTGTTCAAGCTGTTCAGCAATACGCTCGAGCGCCTGTCGCCCGATTTCCAGACCAGGCGGGGCTATGAGATCCCCAGGCCCGGCGAGGCGAACATGTCGATGTCGACGACTCAGCTGGCCGAGCGCTACGGCTGCGTTTCGATGACTCTCGAAATGCCGTTCAAGGACAATTTCGACCTTCCCGATCCGGTTTACGGCTGGTCGCCCGAACGGTCGAAGCATCTCGCCCGGGCCTGCCTCGACGCGCTCCACGCGGTGCTTCCGGACCTTAAGAAAGCCAGCACCAAAACTTCCGAAAGCGAGACGGTCGCGGCCTGATGCCCACGCTGGTTCTCCTCCGCCACGGCCAGTCGCAGTGGAACCTGGAGAACCGCTTCACCGGCTGGTGGGACGTCGGCCTTTCGGAAAAAGGGGTGGCAGAGGCGCGAGCGGCCGGCGATCTGATGAAATCGCGCGGGCTCGATTTCGACCGCTGTTTCACCAGCGTCCTCACCCGCGCGATCCTGACTCTCGATCTGGCGCTCGCATCGATGGACAGGCTGTGGCTTCCAGTCCGCAAGCACTGGCGACTGAACGAGCGCCATTACGGCGGGCTGACCGGCCTCAACAAGCAGGAGATGCGCGAAAAGGTCGGCGACGAGCAGGTCAAAATCTGGCGCCGCTCGTTCGACGTCCCCCCGCCCCCGCTGGAGCCAGGCAGCCCCTATGACGTCAGCGGCGACCGCCGCTACGAGGGCGTCGAGGTACCGCGCGCCGAGAGCCTGAAGGACACGATCGAGCGGGTCCTGCCCTATTGGGACGAGGCGATCGCGCCCGCCCTCCGCTCCGGCGAACGGATACTGATCAGCGCCCACGGCAATTCGATCCGCGCCCTCGTCAAGCATCTTTCGAACATCGGCGACGAGGACATCGTCGGCGTCGAAATCCCGACCGGCGAGCCGCTCGTTTACGAGCTCGGCGGCGACCTCAGCCTGCTCGACTCTTATTATCTGAAGGACCGCTAGGCGCGCGGCCCACGCCTCAGGCCGCGGCCTTGTCCCTGTACATTGCGCGGTCCGCGCGGGCGATGACCGCGTCCGGCGCGTCATTGGCCTCGATCATCGTGATTCCGATCGCGATCCCCAGCGGCAGCGGATTGCCGTCGCAGGTCGCTTCGCATTCCTCGATATGAGCGGTCAGCCGGTCAGCCGTCTCGCGGGCGCTGTCTTCGCTGGCGTGGGCCAGCAATATCCCGAACTCGTCGCCGCCGAGCCGGGCGACGCAATCGCTTTTGCGAACGCCCTGATTGAGTGCACTGGCGACGTAGATCAGGGCCTCGTCCCCGGCCTTGTGCCCATAGGTGTCGTTGATGTGCTTGAGGCCGTCGATGTCGACGAACAGCATCGCCGCGCTCTCGCCGTAGCGGGTCACGCGGGCGACCAGCTTGTCCAGCTCGCGCATGAAGCCGCGGCGGTTTGGAAGCGCGATCAGCGGATCCTGATGGGCCAGTTCGTCGAGGTGGCGGACCCGGTCCTCGAGCCCTGCGATCTTCTCCCGCAGCCGCTCGATCTCCTCGAGCGAGTCTCGTTCCGCCACGTCGCTTATCCCCCGACTCACGTTGCCCGGCATAGCCCGAATCGATGACGCTGAAAATCGGGCTGAATCCGCCGTCCCGATTGCGAACAGGGCGCGGCCTTCCTAAACCGCCGGTTCGGCGGATCAGCATCAGGAGTTGCAATGCCCGGGCCTCGCGTTGGGATCATCATGGGCAGCAAGTCCGACTGGGAGACGATGCGCCACGCCGCCGAGATGCTCGACTCGCTTGGCGTCGAGCACGAAACCAGGATCGTTTCGGCCCACCGCACTCCAAAGCGCCTCTACGATTATGCGCACGGCGCCAGGGACCGGGGCCTCAAGGTCATCATCGCGGGCGCGGGCGGAGCGGCGCACCTGCCCGGAATGGCGGCATCGATGACGACGCTTCCCGTGCTCGGAGTCCCGGTCGAGAGCCAGTCGCTCAAGGGCATGGATAGCCTGTTGTCGATCGTCCAGATGCCCGCCGGGGTGCCGGTCGGGACTCTCGCGATCGGCCGGCCTGGGGCGATCAACGCCGCGCTTCTCGCCGCCTCCATCCTCGCGACGACCGACGACGCGCTCGCCGCCCGCCTCGACGAGCATCGCGCCAGCCAGACGGCCTCGGTCGCCGAAACGCCCGAATGATTCCACCCGGTTCGACCATCGGCGTCATCGGCGGCGGCCAGCTTGGCAAGATGCTGGCGCTCGCCGCGGCCGAGCTCGGCTATCGCTGCCACATTTTCGAGCCCGGCGAGGCGCCCTGCGCCGCCGCGGTCAGCGCGGAATTCACCCGCGCGAGCTACGCCGATGTCGATGCCCTTCGCCGGTTCGCGGACTCCGTCGACGTCGCCACCTACGAGTTCGAGAATGTCCCCGCGGCCTCGCTCGACGTCATCGCCTCCAGGCTTCGGCCCGGAGTCGCCTCGCTCCAGATCGGCCAGGAGCGGGGGATCGAGAAAGAGTTCATCGAGAAATGCGGGGCCCGGGTCGGCCGCTGGCTTCGGGTCGACAGCGAAGCCGACGCGCGCGCCGCGCAAGATCGCCTCGGACTCCCGCTGGTGCTCAAGACCCGCCGCCTCGGCTACGACGGCAAGGGCCAAGCCTGGGCCGAGACGCCGGGCACTGTCGTCGAAGCCTGGGACTCGATCGGCCGCCAGCCCGCTATCGCCGAGGCGCGCGTGGATTTCGACTGCGAATTTTCGATCGTTCTTGCCCGCTCCGCCGACGGAACGGTGGCCGCCTGGGATCCGCCGCTCAACGACCATGAAAACGGAATCCTCCGCCGCTCGACGGTTCCGTCCGGCGAGTCGGTCGAGCGCCATCGCGATGAGGCCGTTCGGGTCGCGACGGCCATTGCGGACGAGCTCGGCCATGTCGGAGTCCTGACGGTCGAGTTTTTCGCCTGCGCGGGCGGTCCGCTGGTCAACGAGATCGCGCCGCGGGTGCACAATAGCGGACACTGGACGATCGAAGGCGCCGTCACCTCGCAATTCGAGCAGCACATCCGCGCAATCTGCGGCCTTCCGCTCGGCCCGACGGACCGCGTCGGAGCCAGGGCCGTCATGGAAAATCTGCTCGGCGACGAGATCGACTCATGGCCGAGCCTGGCCGGTGAGCCCGGCGCGCACCTCCACCTCTACGGCAAGGGCGAGCCAAGGCCCGGCCGCAAGATGGGGCACGTCACCCGCGTAAAGCTCTAGCGCACCGCATCGCGCTGCTGTCCGTCGCCATCGTCGGCGACGGGACGATGCGCCGAAACTAGAAGGCCGGCGAAGGCGTCTTTCGCCTTCGCCGACTTCTCCAATCCAGCCCTACTGCGGCTGCATGACCTCGACCGGCATTCCGAGCTTTTCGAGCTGCGGCTTCACCGTCTTGGCGTCGCCGACGACCACCCAGACGAATCCTTCCGGGTCGACCGCGCCTTTCAGCGCCGCATCGAGCTGCGCTCTGGTCAGGCCGCGATATTTGGAGGCCAGCAGCTCGTAATAATTGTCGGGCCGTCCGTACGTCGCGTTCTGGATCATCGCGGCGAGCACCGCGTCGCTGGTCTCGAACCGGCCCGGAAGCGCATCGACATTGTTCGATACCAGCCGGGTCAGCTCCTCCTCGGTGATTCCCTTGGTCCCGAGGATGTTCTCGATCTGCTGGTTGAGTGCTGCGATCGAATCGCCGGTGCGATTGGCCTGCACCGGCGCCTGGACCAGATAGGGCACCGCGTGGACATTGAGCCCGATGCTTCCGCGAACGCCGTAGGACCAGCCCTTGGTCTCGCGCAGGTCCATGTTGATTCGCGACAGGAAGTTGCCGCCGAGGACCTCGCTTGCGCCGCTGATCGGAACGATGTCCCCCATCGGGTCGATCGGCGTGATCTGGCCGCCGAGGATTATCGACTGCGGCGAATCGGGCCGGTCGATCAGGACGATCTTCGGGCTCGCGGGCCGCGCCGGCGGGGCCGTGAAGCTCTTCACGCCCTTGGGCAACGACGGGGCCGCCCAGGTCCCGAACCGGGCCTCTATCTGCGGAAGGATTTCAGCGAGCGGCAGGTTGGAGACGACGAACACCTCCATATTGTCGGGCCGGATCCACGTGTCGTGGAACGCGGCGAGGTCCGACCGTGAGGCAGCCGTCACCGCCGCGGCGTCGCCGAGCGAGGTCGTCGCATAGGGGTGGTTGGGCCCGTAGAGCAGCGCGGGCAAGGCACGCGCTGCCATTGCGTTCGGGCTTTTCTGCGCCTCGAGAATCGCGGTCAGTGTCTGGGTGCGCACCCTTTCCACTTCCGCCGGCGCGAAATCCGGGCGCTGAACGATGTCGGCGAGAAGGTCGAGCGAGGGGCCGAGATTGGCCGACAGCGCGGACAGGCTGACAGTGCTGAAATCGGCGCTTCCGCTCGCCCCGATCTGTGCCCCGAGCCTCTCCTTCTGTTCGGCGATTTCCTGCGAGGTCATCCCGTCGGCGCCCTCGTCGAGAAGCGACAGCGTCAGGTTCTGAAGGCCGCGCGCGGCGGGCGCATCGGCGGAATATCCGGCGTCGAATTCCAGCGCCAGCTGTGTAACCGGAACGGCGGTCCGCTGCGCATAGGCGACCTTCACCCCGTTCGACAAAGCAACGTGCTGGACGGTCGGAAAATCGAGCGGCGGCGTGTCCGAAACCGCGGGAAGCTCGCGCTTGGTGATTTTGGTCGGAATGTCGGCGCTCTTGCCCTTGTTCGGCTTGACCTTGGTTTCTTCGTAGGGCGGCCGCTCACCCGGCTCGAGCGTGACCTTGAACACCGGCCGGCTCAGCCATTGCTGCATCGCGGCCTGGATTTGCGCCGGCGTGACCGCGGCATATGCGGCGAGCGTCTTCTTGTAATAATCGGAATCGCCGGCGAAGACCTGGCCCTGGGCCAAGGCGACGGCCTTGCCGCCAAAGCCGCCGACCTCTTCGAGCCCGCGGATACGGTTGCCGACGTCCTGCGTCGCCGCACGGCGGACTTCGTCCTCGGTCGGTCCATTGGCGAGATAGTCGGCGAGGATTTCGTCGAGCCTCTTGTCGACCACCGCCGGGTCCACGCCGGGCTTCACGGTCACGTTGATCGCGAACAGCCCGATCCGCTGGAACGGCTGGAGGCCGGCGGAGACCGACGTCGCGAGCTTTTCCTCGCGGACGAGGATCTTGTCGAGCCGCGAGCTCGCGAGGCCGCCGAGGATGGACCCGCCGAGATCGAGCGCCGCAAGCTGCGGCGACAGCATCCCGGGCACCGCCCAATGGCGTTGCAACTCGACCGTCGCGACATGGTCCTTCATCACGATCGACTTGGGCGCGGCGAGCGTCGGTACGTCCGCTGCCGCGGGCACGTTGACCGGCCCGCGGTCGATCGCCCCGAAATATTTCTCGACCAGCGGACGCGCTTCGGCGGCCGTCACGTCGCCGGCGATTACCAGTGTCGCGTTGTTCGGCCCGTAATTGTCGAGGAACCATTCCTTGACCGTCGCCAGGCTGGCGGCATCGAGGTCCGCCATCGAACCGATGGTGTCGTGCTGATAGGGGTGGCCGTCCGGAAACAAATTGGCCAAAACCTCGTAATCGACGAGGCCGCCGGGCCGGTTGTCGCCCTGGCGCTTTTCGTTCTGGACGACGCCGCGCTGATTATCGAGCTTCTCCTGGGTGACCGCTCCGAGCAGATAGCCCATCCGGTCGCTTTCCATGAAAAGCGCCCGCTCGAGCGCACCCGTGGGCACCGTCTCGAAATAGTTGGTCCGGTCGAACCAGGTGGTGCCGTTGTAATCGGTCGCCCCGACCTGCTGCAGATAGGTGAAATAGTCGCCCGGCAGATTCTCCGAGCCGTTGAACATCAGATGCTCGAACAGATGCGCGAAGCCGGTCTTTCCCGGCGGCTCGTCCTTCGAACCGACATTGTACCAGGTGCTGACCGCGACGACCGGCGCCTTGTGGTCCTCGTGGACGATCACCGTGAGCCCGTTCTCCAGCTGGAAGACCTGGTGCGGGATCGCGACCTCTCCGACCAGCGCGCTGACCGGAGCGATCGGTGCCTCGGCGGGCGCGACGGGCACCATTTGTTCGGCGGGCGGCGGCGCCATCGCCGCGGGCGGTGTTGCGGCGCAGGACGCGAGCGCGGAGCTGGCGAGCAGAAGGGACAGGCGCTTGAGGCTAATCATGTGGAGGTCTCCCCGAATGTCCAC
>DASTIF010000004.1:0-17530 GCA_035717805.1 Sphingomicrobium sp. | reverse complement strand
ACGCCACTCAGCCCGGCGCAATTCCTGAAGCGCGCCTCCGTGAGGTTCGGCGTCCCAGGCACAGCGCCTCAGTCGCGCTCGACGGCCGTTCCGGACATTTCACCTACGGCGCGTCACTGGCCTATGTGGGCGCACGCGAGGACACCAATTTCGACGTATTCCCGGCTCGGCCAGTTCGGCTCGGCAATTACTGGCTCGCTGGAGCTCGCGTAGCATATGCGCTCAGCCCCGAATTCGAGCTGTTCGCGCGCGGCTCGAACCTGCTCGACGAGCGCTATCAGGACGTATTCGGCTATCGAACGGAAGGCCGCGCGGCTTACATCGGCATCAGGCTGAGCGGCGGCTAGTCAGGCCGACGGCGGGTCCGCGATCATTGCGGTGAAATTCGCTTCCGCGGCCACCTTGTCGCCGACCAGCGCTTTGCCTGCGAACTTGCACACGCTCGGGCGCTTCTGGACGAACTCGACCTCGAGCCGGAGAAGCACGCCCGGCTCGACAGGCATACGGAACTTCGCGTTTTCGATCGCCATGAAATAGACGAGCTTGCCGGTCCCCGAGAGGCCGAGCGATTGCACCGCAAGCACGCCGGCCGCCTGAGCCAACGCCTCGACGATCAGAACGCCGGGCATGATCGGCCGGCCCGGGAAATGCCCCTGGAAAAAGGGCTCGTTGATGGTCACCGCCTTGATCGCGGCGATCCCGCGCTCCGGATCGAGGCTTTCGACCCGGTCGACGAGCAGCATCGGGTAACGGTGCGGAAGCGCCGCCATGACCCGCCGGATGTCCAGCGGGCCGGGCGACGCGGTTCCTTCCGCAGCCATCTAGCGGCTCTGCGGCTGGCTCTGTTGCTGCTGCGGTAGCGGAGTGGCGCTGATTGAGGGCAGAGCCGCATTGAGTGCCGCAAGGACCGCGGTCGTAACATCTACGCCCGCTGCATGGGCTATCGTTGCTTCGGACTCGAGCGCGAGATTTGCGCCGTACTGGGTCATCACCTGCCTGACCGCCGGATTGAATTTCGCGTCGATCTGCCGAATGATATTGGCCCGGATCGACTGCAATTCCTGCTCGGTCCGAGCGAGTTCCTGCTGTGCCTGCTCGGACTTGGTCTGGAAATTCTGAGCGCGAGTCTTGAGCGCCGCGTCGGGCTCTTTGCCGCCAAGGGCGTCAATCGCCTTCTGGATCGCAGCGCGTTCGGGTTGCAGTTGCCCGGCGAGGGTCTTCTGGCGGTTTTGAAGTGCCGTCACTCGCGTTTGCAATTGGCTTTGAGCGGTCCGGCAAGCGGTGCAGTCGCTATAAACGCGCGACGCGTCCACAACGACGATCACGGCCGCCGGTGCACGCGCGGTCTGTGCGCTAGCCTGTGTGCTTAGAGTCAGCATGCTCGCCGCCATAACGGCTCCCATAAGCATTTTTTGCATCAGAATTGTGTTCCTACGTTGAAGCTGAACAATTTGTCGTCGTCGCCGCGCTGCTTGCGCAGGGCTTTCGCAACATCCAGGCGCAGTGGCCCGAATGGGGATACCCAGTTGAAGCCAACGCCGACCGACACGCGAGGACTCGGCGAGTTCCCGACGAATTCCTCCTTGTATCCGTTGGATCTGATGAAATCGGTCGGGCACTCGATTGATGCATCCCCGGGCTGAATAACGATCGGATCCTCATCGGAGTCTGCCGGCGGAGAACAGATCGCCAGATAGTTGTTGAGAGTTGGTTGCTTGAGGCCCCACACTGAGCCGGCCTCGATATAGGCACTCGGTCGAATTCCAAGCGCCTTCACCGAGGCGCTGACCGGAATTTCGACCTCGATCCGCCCCATATAATAAGCATGGCCGCCGAGAGCGTCGCTAACTCGATCCCCTTCTTCTATGAGATTGCCTTCCGAGTCATACGGGACGCGCAGAATCCTCGGGCCGATTCCTCGGATATCGAAACCTCGCAGCGATGGAGCGGGACCGAAGAAACGGTCCGTCAACCGAACGGGATCCGCTCCGGATGCTGGGTCGTCGCCGAACGGATGAATGTAACCGCCTTCGGCATGAGCCGAAAGAATCCATCCGCTGTTTTTCCCCCAGTATTTCGTCGCTTCCGCGCGGTTTCGAAGATAGTGAACATCGCCGCCAAGACCGGCAAAATCCTGGGACAGAGTCGCGCGCTGCCCCCGGGTCGCACGGACGCCGTTAGTGTTGTCGAACGAAAGCGAATAGCCGATCGACGAGGTCAGCCGCTTACCAAGTTCGTCGCACAAATATGTACCGGCTCGCAAAGGATCGCATTCGAGATCGCCGTCCTGGTCGATGTCCCGGTAATAAAGCGTTTTGTCCAGCGTGACGTCATCGAGGACCAGAGAGTAGCGCAGGCCGAACGAACTATATTCATTTAGAGGAAAGCCGAGCCTTACCCCTCCCCCGGTGCTGACCTGGCTATAGGTCGTGTTTCGTTCTCCGCCGATGTAATTGAAGCTGTTGTAATCGCGCCGGAACAATTGTCCGCCCAACGCGATTTGCTTGTCGAAAAGGTATGGCTCGGTAAAGCTGAGCTGAACTGATTTCGAATAACGGGAATAATCGATTCCGGC
The DNA here is from genome assembly GCA_035717805.1 of Sphingomicrobium sp. Taxonomy (GTDB): domain Bacteria; phylum Pseudomonadota; class Alphaproteobacteria; order Sphingomonadales; family Sphingomonadaceae; genus Sphingomicrobium. The sequence continues at coordinate 14,955 of DASTIF010000004.1, read as the reverse complement.
GCCGAGCGTCTGGCCCATTCCGCGGAAGTTGTTCTGCTGGACGGCCAGTGACACAATAAAGCGTTCGAGACTCGAATAGCCTGCAGAAAATTGAAGCTGGCCGGTCGCCTTTTCCTGCACGTCCAGGCCAAGAACCACGCGATCGCGACCCGATCCCTCGCTTTGCTTGATCTCTAGGTTTTCCTGGAAATAGCCGAGCGACTGGATTCGGTCCTGAGAGCGCTTGATCTTGATTGCGTTGAACGCATCGCCTTCATTCAATCGGAATTCGCGTCGGATGACCTTGTCGTGGGTGACAGTGTTGCCATTGATGTCGATCCTCTCGACATAGACGCGCGGTGTGTCGGCGATCCGGAATGTCACGTCCATCACATGGTTGACGGGATCGCGATGGTAGGCGGGATCGATTTCCGCGAACGCGTAGCCGAGCCCGCCGGCGATTTCAGTCAACCCGGTGACGATGTTTTCGACGCCTTGGGCGTTAAACCAATCTCCGGTTTCGAGACTGATCGACTTCAGGATCTTGTCCTCGGAAAGATCGGGAAGCGCGCTTTCGGCATCGATCTTGCCGAATTTGTACCGCGGTCCTTCCTCCACCACATAGGTGATGATGAAGTCGCGGCGGTCGGGTGTCAGTTCGGCAAGCGCGGAAACGACACGAAAGTCGGCATAACCCTCGGTCAGGTAGAATGCCCGCAACTTCTGCTGATCGGCGGCCAGGCGATCGGGATCGTAGGTGTCGTTCGACTTCAGAAAGCCGAGCAGCCCGCCAGCCTCTCGAGTGTACATCTCCTTTATGAGTCGTCCGTCGTTGAACGCTTCGTTGCCAATGATGTTGATCTGGCGGATCTTCGACTTCGAACCCTCGTAAATCTCGAACACGAGATCGACGCGGTTCTGGTCGAGCTGGACGATCTTCGGTTCCACTCGGGCGGCAAAGCGGCCCTCGCGCTTGTACAGTTCGATAATTCGGTCAGCGTCCGCCCTGACCTTGGAACGCGTGAAGATCTGGCGAGGAGAAAGCTTGATCTCCGGCAGGATCTTGTCGTCCTTCAGGGCCTTGTTGCCTTCCAGCACAATCCGGTTCACGACCGGGTTTTCCTGAACCGTGATGACTATGTTGCCGGTCTCGGCACCGGTGATGACCACGTCGGCGAAAAGCTCGGTCGCGTAGAGATCCTTGAGCGCCTGATCGAGAGTGGCCCCAGTGAAGGTCTGTCCCGGCTGCAGATTCGAATAGGAGATGATGGTCGACGGCTCGAGGCGCTGGTTGCCGCGAACGCCTACCGAGCGAATCATGCCGCTGGATTGCGGAGCCGCGACGATCTGGCCTTGCGGCTGAGCTGGAACCTGCGCCGGCACGTCGGCGGTGGCGGGCTGCTCCTGTTCGGCCGGGGCGGTGGTCGTTTCCGCCGGAGCCTCCTGCGCAAGCAACGGCGCCGACCAGCCTCCCAGGATGGTGCCCACCATCAGCACCGCACCAGCGCGCCTGGAAAGTATCGCTTTATCTGGAGTCACGCGTCCCCGCCTTGATTGATTTGTCGCCCGCAATCCGGGCAGCTGGTTCGAAGTGTTGCCCTGCCCCAAGCGCTCTAGCCAATCAAGCGCCCGATCCGTTCCCAAAGACCGAATGATCCCAGATCATTGACCGTCGTGAACAGCAGCAGTGCAAGAAGCAGTGCGAGCCCTCCTCGAAACGCCCATTCCTGCGCCTGAACGCTGACCGGGCGGCGCCGGATCGCCTCCACCGCATAGAAAAGGAGATGGCCGCCATCCAGCATCGGGACTGGCAAGAGATTGATGAATCCCAGATTAATTGAAAACAGGGCCAGCAGCTGGACGAACTGGAACGGGCCGAGCGATGCCTGTTGTCCGGCGACCTGAGCCATTTTGAGCGGGCCGCCCAGCTCCTCGACCGAGCGCCTGCCGGTGACGATCTGGACCAGCCCCTCGAATGTCGTGGTGGTCAGATCCCAGGTGTAGCCGGCGGCTTCGGGTATCAATTGAAGCGGCGGAACGCGCTTCAACTCGCGGCCTTCCGCGTACACGCCGAGCAGGCCAAGCCGGAACTTCTGTCCGAAGCGGTCCTGCTCTTCGTGCACTCCCAGCCTGGTCCGAACCGTGGACGTGTCGTCTCCGCGGCGAAACGTGACCGTCACGGTCTCGCCGGGGCGGAGCGCCACTATCCGCTGAACATCTTCGAAGGTTTCGGTCTGCTGGCCCGCCACGGATTCGATTCGGTCGCCCTTGTGAAGCCCGGCCGCGGCTGCCGCGCTTCCAGGCTGGATGGCCATGATGACGTTGGGCGTGCGCGGAATTCCGAGCGTTGCGAAGAAGCAGGCGAAGATCAGGATGGCGAGCAGAAAATTCGCCGTCGGGCCCGCAAGGACGATCAGAAAGCGCTGCCATACCGGTTTCCCCGCGAAGCTTCGCGGATTGTGCTCGCGAACCTGTTCCGTCTTCCCGGCATGGGGCTCGTCATCGACGAAGCGCACGTAGCCGCCGAGCGGAAGCCAGCCGACCTTCCAGCGGGTCCCGCTTTTGTCCGTCCAGCCCGCGATCTCCCGCCCGAATCCGATCGAGAACGTCTCCGCCCCCACGCCGCACAGACGGCCTACGAAATAGTGACCGAGCTCGTGGATGAAGACGAGCGGGCCGATCGCACAGATGAAGGCGATGACGATCAGCCAGAGCGGCGGTTGGTCAAGCATTTCCGAAGCAGCTCTCGGCGATCATCGATTGCGCGCGTTCGCGGGTTTCGCGATCCAGCGCAACTACTTCCTCGATGGATTTCGGGTTGGTCGACTTGTTTTCCTCGAGCGCCTGTTCGACCACCCGGCAGATATCGCAAAAGCCGATCCGGCCCTTCAGAAAGCTACCTACGGCGACTTCGTTGGCGGCATTGAGCGTGATTGCTGCGGCGAGGCCGCGCCTGAGGGCTTCTCGAGCCAGGCGAAGCGCCGGGAACCGGACGGGGTCGGGCGCTTCGAAGTCGAGCCTCGCGACCTCGGTCAGCGACAGACGGTCCGCCGGCGTTTCCATCCGGGCCGGCCAGGCAAGCGCATAGGCAATCGGAATGCGCATGTCCGCGCGTCCGAGCTGGGCCAAAAGCGACCCGTCGACGAACTCGACCAGCGAGTGAACCACGGATTGCGGGTGCACGACGATGTCGATTCTCTCCGGAGCAAGTCCGAACAGATGATGCGCCTCGATCAGCTCGAGGCCCTTGTTCATCAGGGTTGCCGAATCGACCGAGATCTTGGCGCCCATCGACCATTTGGGGTGAGCGACAGCTTCGGCGGGCGTCGAATCGCGCATCTGTTCGACGGAGAAATCGCGAAACGGCCCGCCGCTCGCGGTGAGCACGAGTCTTGCGACGTCTTCTATGCGGCTTCCAGCAAGACATTGAAAAATAGCATTATGCTCGCTGTCCACCGGGAGGATCGTGGCGCCGCTTCGAACCGCGGCGTCGATCATCAGCGAACCCGCAGTGACGAGCGCTTCCTTGTTGGCAAGCGCGACGGTCTTTCCCGCTTCGATCGCAGCCATGGTCGGCAACAGGCCCGCGCAACCGACAATAGCCGCCATCAGCCAGTCGCAATCGCTCCGGGCGGCCTCGATCAGGCCATCGGCTCCCGCGGCGGCGCGGCAGCCGCTGCCGTCGAGTTTGTCGCGCAATTCCACGAGACGCGTCGAATCGGCGATGACCGCGAGCTTCGCGCCGGTTCGCCGGGCCGCATCCGCGAGCGCGTCGACGTTGGTCTGGGCGGTCAGCGCCTCGATCGTGAACAGCTCCGGCGAACGCTCGACGAGATCGAGCGTCGAGCGGCCGATCGACCCGGTCGCTCCGAGGATCGTTACCCCGCGCTTCATGCAGCGCCTCCAAGTACGGCCAAGGCAGTCAGGATTGCCACCGGAAGAAGCCCGTCGAGCCGGTCGAAGACGCCGCCATGTCCCGGCAGCCACCGTCCCGAATCCTTGATGCCGGCGCGGCGCTTCATCCAGCTTTCGAACAGATCGCCCCCCTGCGCGGCAACGGCAAACAGAGGCGCGAGAAGCAGAACGACAGGGTGAAGACCGGTGAAGAGTGCCCAGGCGCCTCCCAAGAGTGTGGCGGCCACCACACCGCCGTAAAATCCGGCCCAGGTCTTCCCCGGGCTAATCGCCGGCGCCAGCTTTGGCCCGCCGATTCCCCGTCCCGTGAAATAGGCGCCGATGTCGGTCGTCCACACGACAAGGAAGACCCACAGCACCAGGGCCATGCCGTTGTCGGCGCGGTCGCGGATCCACAGCAGAGCCAAAGCCGCGGCGAGCGCATAGGCAAAGCCCGCGGCGTACCAACCCGGCCCCCACCCCTTCGTGATCCGGGTCCATTCGTAGAAGACCGCCGTCGCCGCCGCCGCCGCGAGGACCGCGAAGCCGTAACCGCCGGCGAGAGTCGCAACCAGCGTGATCGCGACCATCGCGATCCCGGTCGCCGTTCGGATGGCAAGCTCGTTCATCGGCCTCCGAAACGGCGCTGGCGAGCCGCAAACTGGGCGAGCGCGTCGTTGAACGTCTTTTCATCGAAGTCCGGCCACAGGACGGGTGTGAACAGAAGCTCCGCATAGGCGGCCTGCCAAAGCAGGAAATTGGACAGCCGCACTTCGCCCGAGGTTCGGATCAACAGGTCGAGATCGGGAAGGCCAGCGGTGTCGAGCAAAGCGCCGACCGATTCCTCGTCGATCGTATCGGGATCGATTTTGCCCGCTTTCGCTTGGCGTGCCAACGAAGCCGCCACCTTGGCGATCTCCGCTCGCGCACCGTAGTTGAGCGCCACCGCCAGTGTCAGCCGCTCGTTGGACTTGGTTTTTTCGAGAGCCCTCTCGAGAAGGGCAACCATGTCCGGCCCGAACGCGCGGTAATCGCCGATCAGCCGAAGCCTCACACCTTCCTCGATCAGCCGATTGAGTTCCTTTTCGAGATAGAAACGCATCAGCCCTGTCAGGTCGGCAATCTCGTCGTCCGAGCGGCGCCAGTTCTCCGACGAGAAAGCGTAGAGCGTAAGGACCTCAACGCCGGCGTCGACTGCGGCTTGGAGCGTACGGCGCACGGCTTCGGCGCCGGCCTTGTGCCCTGCCACCCGTGGAAGCCCGCGCTCCTTCGCCCAGCGGCCGTTCCCGTCCATGATGATCGCGACATGGCGCGGAACCGCGCCGCCGGCCGTGTCCGGCGACTCCACCCCCTCCGCTGAAGCGGCGTTGGCCGGCGTCACTTGCCGAGAATTTCCTTTTCCTTGGCGGCGGAGAGGTCGTCGATCTCCTTGATCGTGTCGTCGGTCAGCTTCTGGACGTCGTGCTCCAGCCTCTTGTGCTCGTCCTCGCTGATCTGATGCTTCTTCTCGTCCTGTTTCAGATGATCCATGCCGTCGCGGCGGACGTTGCGAACGGCAATGCGCCCTTTTTCGGCATATTGACCGACCAGCTTCGCCAGCTCCTTGCGCCGCTCTTCGGTCAGGTCGGGAATCGGCAGTCGGATCAGCTGGCCGTCGGTCACCGGATTGAGGCCGAGATTGGCCGAGCGAATCGCTTTCTCGACCGGCTGGACGTTCGACCGGTCCCAGACCTGGACGGTCAGCATCCGCGGCTCGGGCACCGATACGGTAGCGACCTGGTTCAGCGGCATGTTGGCGCCATAGACCTCGACATGAATGGTATCGAGAAGCGCGGTCGACGCGCGGCCGGTGCGAAGTCCCGACAGGTCATGGCGCAAGGCATCGACCGCGCCGTGCATTCGCCGCTGCAGGTCCGACTTGTCCATGGTGGTCGTCATCACTTACTCCTCGTTCTGAACGATCGTCGCGGTCCCGCCTCCGGCGAGGACATCGGCAAGATTGCCGGGCTGGCGGATATTGAAAACGACGATCGGGATATTGTTGTCGCGGCAAAGCGCGACGGCGGCGGCGTCCATGACCCTAAGGTCGTCGCTGAGCACGCGATGGAAGCTAAGCTTGTCGTAGCGCTTGGCGCCGGAATCCTTCTTCGGATCGGCGGTATAAACACCGTCGACGCTGGTGCCCTTGAACAAGGCATCGCAGCCCATTTCCGCGGCCCGAAGCGCGGCCGCCGTGTCAGTCGTGAAATAGGGGTTGCCGGTCCCCGCGGCGAACAGGACGATCCGGCCCTTTTCGAGGTGGCGAAGCGCCCGGCGCCGGATGTAGGGCTCGCTGACCGCCGACATCGGGATGGCGGACAGAACCCGCGTGTCCACGCCCTGGTTCTCGAGTGCATTCTGGAGGGCGAGCGCGTTCATGACCGTCGCCAGCATGCCCATGTAGTCGGCGCTGGTGCGGTCGAACCCTTTTGCAGCGGCGGCGATGCCACGGAAGATGTTGCCGCCTCCGACCACCAGGCAGAGCTCATGCCCGTGCGCCTTTGCTGCGGCGATTTCGCCTGCGAGGCCGTTCACGGCATGCGGATCGATCCCGAACTGCCCCTGCCCCATCAATGCCTCGCCCGAGAGCTTCAAGAGTATCCGGTTGAAGCGCGGGCGGGTCATCGGGTCTACTGTCCTCAAGATGCAAGAAGGGCGGCCACGCCTTTATGGCGCACTCGGCGTGTTGCCAACAGGCTTGCTTGCCCGCGAGTGCGTTTACGGGCAGCATTGCAGCGGCAGGGGAATACTCATGGCCGGCGTGTTCTTGAGCTATGACCGCGATGACACGAGCCGTGCGAGACTGGTAGCGGCCGCTCTTGAGAGGGCCGGGCATTCCGTCTGGTGGGATCTGCACGTGCGGGGCGGCGCGCAATTCGCCAAGGTCATCGAAGAAGCCTTGAAAGCGGCCGACGCGATCATCGTTCTGTGGTCGGAGAATTCCATCGAGTCGCCCTGGGTGCGCGACGAAGCCGCCGTCGGACGTGACACAGCCCGTCTCGTCCCGGTAACGATCGATGGGACGACGCCTCCGCTCGGCTTCCGCCAGTTTCAGACAATCGATCTCAGTCGCTGGAAGGGTCGCGGCACGCCCGCGGCCCTTCGGACCTTGTTCGCCGATGTCGAGGCGTTGGCTCCAAGCGACGACGAATCCGCTGCCAAGACCGCTGCGCCAGAAGCGCCTGCCGGCCCGCTCTCCCGATCGGCCACGTCCCACCGACGGGTGGCGTATACGTTGATAGCTGCGTTGCTCTTTGCCTTCGCGGGCGGACTCTACTGGCTCAATGGCAGGGATCGTTTGCGGGTGCCAATGGTGGCCGTCGCCGCCGCGGACAATTCGCCGGTCTCGCAAAGCCTGGCGCGCAACTTGCTGGTCAACCTCGGGACTCTCCAGTCGGCCAGATCTGGATCGATGACGCTGGTGAACGCGGTCGACGGATCGTCCGCTCCAGACCTCCTGTTCCAGGCTGCCGATACGAGCGAAGGGGGCAGCGTTTCGGCGACGCTCGCGTTGCTGAGCGGGACCAGCCACGGCCTGCTCTGGTCGAAGGACTTCAGGCAACCATCGGGCAAAGCATCCGATCTCAAGCAGCAGGTCGCATTCACCGCCGGGAGGGTCCTCGACTGTGCACTGGAGGGGCTTTCGGAGCATCGTCTCGATGCCCAGATTTTGAAGACATATCTCAATGCATGCGCCCAACTCTCGGGAATCGCTGGCGGAGATTTCCGTCTCGTTATTCCAATGTTCCGGCAAGTGACTCGCGATGCGCCTCATTTCTCTGCGGCATGGGGCAAGCTCCTTCTGGCGCAAGCGAGTGTTTCGGACCTCCTGTCCACCAACGGAACTCCCGATGAGCAGTCGCGAAGTGATCTCCGGCGTCTCATTGCCGAGGCACGGGCGATTAATCCCGGGATTGCGGAAGCTGACCTGGCCGAAACCGTGCTTTTGCCCGCCACCGCCTATCAACAGAAGCTGGCACTGATCGATCGTGCGGCCCGACGAAGCCCCGACAATCCCGACGTTCTGAGTTTCCGAGCATCGGTTTTGACAAGCGTTGGCAGGATGAGAGATGCAGTGACCGACGCCCGGCGCGCCTCGGAAATCGACCAGCTTTCGCCGACCCTTGGCGCTACCTATATGGCTGCGCTCGCCTATGCGGGATTGTTCGATTCGGCGAGCGACCAGCTGGCCGAGATCGAGAAACTGTGGCCAGGAACCTCCACTGCCCAGGACGCCCGCTTTCTGTTCTATTTCCGCTACGGGGATCCGAAAGTCGCGCTCGGCATGGAGCAGACCCAGACGGGTACGGCGGGCGTTCGATACCTGATCGAGGCCAGAATCGACCCGACTCCCGCGAATGTAGATCGGCTTGTAGACTTTTTGCGCGCGCGAAAGGACAAGTTTGGGGAGGGCGCCGGCGCCGGGCGGCTGGCCTATTATACGCTCGCTATGGGCGGTTTCCACCAACATGACGAGCTGTTTGACACGCTAATGCATTGGGGAAAGCCGACCGATCTCGCTCTCATCAGCGGAGCCTATTTCCGCCCGGAACTTCACGAGTTTCGGAAGGAACCAGGATTTTTGCTTGTCATGGATCGCGCCGGGCTTCTCGATTATTGGCGCACGAGCGGTCATTGGCCCGATTTCTGTTTCGAGGCGGACATGCCCTACGACTGCAAGGCGGAAGCCGCGAAACTCAAATAGAAAAGGGCGGAGCCGAAGCCCCGCCCTCTTTTTTCATTTATCTGACCTTTTCAGGCGACCGGCTCGGCCTTGTTCGTTCCGGCTGCAGCGGCGACTTCCGCGGCGAAGTCGTCCTGCTTCTTCTCGATCCCCTCGCCGAGTTGGAAACGGACGAAGGCGGCGATTTCGATCGCGTTTCCGGCGTCCTTGCCGGCCGAGGCGAGCACTTCGGAGACAGGCGTCTTATTGTCCATCACGAACAGCTGCGACAGAAGTGCATTCTCCTTGCGGAATTTCGCGAGGCTGCCTTCGACCATCTTTTCGGCGATGTTCTGCGGCTTGCCGCTTTCCTTCGCCTTCTCGCTGGCGATCGCTCGCTCGCGCTCGATGAGCTCCGCGTCGAGATCGTCGCCGTTCAGAGCGAGCGGGTTGGCCGCGGCGATATGCATTGCCACCTGCTTGCCGAACGCCTGGAGAGTTTCCGCCGGGGCAGCGCTTTCAAGCGCCACGAGAACGCCGATCTTGCCGAGGCCGGGAGCAACGGCGTTGTGAACATAGGCCGCGACCGCGCCCTGATTGACCTGAAGCACCGCAGACCTGCGCAGCGACTGATTCTCGCCGATCGTGGCGATATTGTTGGTCAGCGCTTCTTCGACCGTTCCGCCGCCGGGATAGCTCGCCGCGAGCAGGTTCTCGACGTTGCCGCCGGTTTCCAGCGCCATCCTGGCGACATTGCCGACGAACTTCTGGAACGTTTCATTCTTGGCGACGAAGTCGGTCTCGGAATTCACCTCGACGAGAGCGCCTCGAGTGCCCTCGACCGCAACTCCGACAAGGCCTTCGGCGGCGGTCCGCCCGGCCTTCTTGGCCGCCGCGGACAAACCCTTGGCGCGAAGCCAGTCGACCGCGGCTTCCATTTCGCCATTGTTCTCGGCAAGCGCCTTCTTGCAATCCATCATGCCCGCGCCGGTGCGCTCGCGAAGCTCTTTCACGGTGGCGGCGGTAATCTCAGCCATTTGATTTCCTCTCGTTCCCCGGCGAAGGCCGGGGTCCATTCAAATGAAAGAAAGCCGGGCTCCTGCCTTCGCGGGAGCACAGGCGAAATTAAGCCTGAAGCGCGGGCTCGGCGGGCGGCTGGACCATTTCGCCGATGTCCTCGCCCTTCGACTGCGCTTCGCCGGTCCGGCCGGCAATGACCGCGCCGGCAATCGCATCGGCATAGAGCCGGATCGCGCGGCTCGCGTCGTCATTGCCGGGAACCGGGAAAGCGATCCCGCTCGGATCGCTGTTCGAATCGAGGATCGCGACGACCGGAATGCCGAGCACGTTCGCTTCCTTGACGGCAAGCTCTTCCTTGTTGGTGTCGATCACGAACATGACGTCGGGGAGGCCGCCCATGTCGCGGATTCCGCCGAGGCTCTTCTCGAGCTTGTCGCGCTCGCGAGTGAGCTGGAGCACTTCCTTTTTCGTCAGGCCGGCGGTGTCGCCCGAGAGCTGCTCCTCGAGGCTCTTGAAGCGCTTGATCGAGTTGGAGATCGTCTTCCAATTGGTCAGCATCCCGCCGAGCCACCGGTGATTGACGAAATGCTGTCCCGAAGCCTGAGCGGCTCCCGCGATCGCGTCCTGCGCCTGGCGCTTGGTTCCCACGAACAGGACCTTGCCGCCGCGTGCGACGGTCTGCTGGACGAAATCGAGAGCGCGCGCGAACAAGGGCACGGTCTGCGACAGGTCGATGATGTGGACACCGTTGCGGTCGCCGAAGATGTACGGCTTCATCCGCGGGTTCCAGCGATGGGTTTGATGGCCGAAATGCGCTCCGGCCTCGAGCAATTGCTGCATCGTGACGACGTTAGCCGCCATTGGTCTTCTCCTTCCGGTTCAAGCCTCGGCGGAGCCAGTCACCAGCCTTTCGGCCGGCACCGGTATGTCAGCTCCGCCTGTGGAATGGCGCGGCCCCTAGCCCAAGAATGCCGCCGGTTCAACCTCTTGGGCCCTGTCCCGCTTGCCCGCTTGACAAGTGAGAACAAAACAGGAACATTGGTCCGTCCCAGCAGCGCTGCAGTGCGACCGGCGCGCCATTCAAGACAAGGGACTGACCGATGCTCGCACTTATTTTGAACCTGTTGTTCCTGACCTGCTTCTGGGTCGCCGGGAGCCTTGCCCTCCAGCAGCTCTACGACAGCCGGGCGGAGATCAGGACCGCGCTTGGCGGGCGTGGAGGCCTGAAGCGGTTGCCGCGGCGCGCCGGCGCTTGACCCGTCCGTAGCTCGCGATGCTGAAAGGAAGCATGGCCAGATAGAGAACCGCTACCCCGAGCAAGGTGATCCAGGGCGCCCGAATGAGCGCCGCTCCGAGCAGGGCGATGCCGGCGAGCGCGAACAGGCGCAAACCGCTGCGGATCCGAAGGCTCGTCCAGCTGTAGGTTGGAATGCTGGAAATCATCAGCATTGCGACGAACAGGGTCCAGGCCATCACCGGCTCCCAGCGCCGGAACATCTCGTTGCCGGTCACCAGCCACAGGAAGATCGGAACGAACGCCAGCCCCGCCCCGGCGGGCGCCGGGACCCCGGTGTTGAAGCCAGCCGATTTGTGCGGCTGGTCGGCGGCGTCGATCCGGGCGTTGAACCGGGCGAGCCGGAGAGCACAGCAGACTGCCAGCGCGAGCGCTGCGATCCAGCCGAACCTGGGCGCGCTTTGAAGCGACCAGAGGAACAGGATCAAGGCGGGCGCGGTCCCGAAAGCGATATTGTCGCTGAGCGAATCGAGCTCGGCACCGAAGCGGCTCTGGGCGCGCAGCAGCCTCGCAATTCGGCCGTCGAGCCCGTCGAGAACGCCTGCCGCGACAATTGCGCCAAGCGCCTTGTCCCATTCCCCGCCAATCGCGAAGCTGACCCCGGTCAGGCCGAAGCACAACGCCAGGAGCGTGATCGCATTGGGGATCATCGCGCGGAACGGAATTCCGCCCGCTTCGCGCTCGATCGTCACTGGCTCAGCCCGGTCAGCGCCGGTTCGACCCCGATTTCGGCAATGACCGTCTCGCCGGCGATGGCGCGCTGACCCAACAATACTTTCGGGCCGGTCCCGGCGGGCAGATAGACGTCGACCCGGCTTCCGAAGCGAATCATCCCGATCCGCTGCCCCGCCTCGACCGAATCGCCCTCACGGACGAAGGTCAGGATCCGGCGCGCCACCAGCCCCGCGATCTGGGTCACGCCGATCATCGAGCCGTCGGAGCCCTCGATGAGGAAATGCTGGCGCTCGTTATCCTCGCTGGCCTTGTCCAGGTCTGCATTGAGGAACTTGCCGGGCACATAGGCCATCTTGGTCACCCGGCCGTCGATAGGCGAGCGGTTGATGTGGACATCGAACACGCTCATGAAAATCGAGACTCGCGTATAGTCCGTGCCTTCCATCCCGCCGGGCCCTGAAAGCTCCCGCGGGGGCGGCACTTTCGAGATGGTCGTGATCAGCCCGTCGGCAGGGGCCACGATGAAATTTCCGCGCGGGGTGGTTCGAATGGGATCGCGGAAGAATGCGGCGACCCAGATCGTCAGCCCCACGCAGAGCCAGCCGAGAAAATGGCTGACGCCGCTGTAAACGACGAGCGTCGCGACGGCCGCGATCAGGAGGTACTTGCGTCCTTCCGGATGGACCGAGGGAAAACGCCACTTGGTGTTGGTGGTGACCAGCGGGCTGTCCGGCTTTTCGAGGTCGGGCATGGGCCAAGCCCTTAGATTGGCCGCGCACCATTCACAATCGGCGGCGGTTGCCTTGCCTCCGGCGCATCGCCTATGCGCGCCGCCAACCCCGCAAAAGCAGGAACGAAATGTCCAGGATCAAGGTGAAGAACCCGATCGTCGAGCTCGACGGCGACGAGATGACCCGAATCATCTGGCAATGGATTCGCGAACGATTGATCCAGCCCTATCTCGATGTCGACCTGCTCTATTACGACCTTTCGATCCAGAGCCGCGACGCGACCGAGGACAGGATCACGGTCGAGGCCGCCGAGGCGATCAAGACGCACGGCGTAGGGGTCAAATGCGCGACCATCACCCCTGACGAGGCCCGGGTGAAGGAATTCGACCTCAAGAAGATGTGGAAGTCACCCAACGGCACCATCCGTAACATCCTCGGCGGAGTCGTCTTCCGCGAGCCGATCGTGATGTCGAACGTGCCCAAGCTGATCCCCGGCTGGACCGACCCGATCGTGGTCGGACGCCACGCTTTCGGCGACCAGTACAAGGCCACCGATTTCAAGGTGCCCGGCCCCGGCAAGCTGACGATCAAATGGGCGGGAGAGAACGGCGACGAGCTCGAGTTTGAGGTTTTCGACTTTCCGGCCTCCGGAGTCGCCATGGGCATGTACAATCTGGACGAATCGATCCGCGACTTCGCCCATGCCTGCTTCAACTACGGCCTCAACCGCGGCTGGCCGGTCTATCTGTCGACCAAAAACACCATCCTCAAAGCTTATGACGGTCGGTTCAAGGATCTCTTCCAGGAGATTTATGACAGCGAATACAAGGCGAAATTCGAGAAGGCTGGTATCGAATATCAACACCGCCTGATCGACGACATGGTCGCCAGCGCGCTCAAATGGAGCGGCAAGTTCATCTGGGCCTGCAAGAATTACGACGGCGACGTCCAGTCGGACCAGGTCGCCCAGGGCTTCGGTTCATTGGGCCTCATGACTTCGATCCTGATGACTCCCGACGGCCACACCGTCGAAGCCGAAGCGGCGCACGGCACAGTGACTCGACACTACCGGATGCACCAGCAGGGCAAGGCGACATCGACCAACCCCATCGCTTCGATCTTCGCCTGGACCGGCGGGCTCAAATATCGAGGCAAGTTCGACGACACGCCGGAGGTCACGCGCTTCGCCGAGACTCTCGAGCGGGTTTGCGTCGAGACGGTCGAGGGCGGTCAGATGACCAAGGACCTCGCCATCCTCGTCGGTCCGGAGCAGCCGTGGCTCACGACCGAGCAGTTTTTCGAGGCGATCGTGAAGAACCTCGAGGCGGCGATGGCCGAGACGGCTCAGGCCGCCTGAGGCCCGCGTCCGGCGAGCGGATGTGCTCGCGGCGGACGCCGAGACCCACAAGGCGCGCGGGAATCCGGCGAAGCATCGGAAACCGGTCCAGCAGGCGCAAGGCGAGCGGAACCTTGTCCAGCACCGCCTTGCGGACGACGAGCGGCGTCAGCACGCGGTCGTGGATGAGCTTCTGCCCGCGCTGGATGACGCGGGTCGGGAATAGCCGCCGCTCCTGAACTTTCCTGAGGAGCGGATCGATGTCCGCGCCGCTTGCGAGCGGCCCCGCGAGGATGTTCGCCGCCGCGACCGCATCCTGAATGGCGAGGTTGATGCCGACTCCGCCAACCGGCGACATGGCGTGCGCGGCGTCGCCGATCGCGAGCAGCCCCGGCCGCCACCAGCGCGTCAGCCGGTCGAGTGAAACCGAGAGCAGCTTCACCTCATCCCAGTCCTTCAGCGTTTCGACCGCCTCGGCAAGTTCGGGCGCCGCGCGCGCTACGGTCTCACGGAACGCCGGCAGGCCTTTGCGGCGCACGTCGCACGCCGCCCCCTTGGGGACGACAAAGGCGCACTGCCAATAATCGCCGCGGTCGAGCTCGACGAGGAAGGTGCCAGATCCGAACGTGCCGCCAGTTTCGTTGACAGCCGTCTTCTCCTTGGGGAGCCGAAACCAGAGCACGTCGATCGGCGCGCCGAGGTCCTTCTTCGGCAGGCCGGCCTTGTGGCGCAGGATCGATCCTCGGCCGTCAGCGGCGATTGTCAGGCGCGCCCTCACCTCTGCGCCGTCTTCGAGCCGCACACCCGCCACGCGGCTGCCGTCGAAGAGCAAATCGACGGCCTCCGCCTCCATCCGCAGATCGAAGGTGGCATAGAGCCGCGCTTCGTCGGCGAGAAAATCGAGGAAGTCCCATTGCGGCATCAGCGCGACGAACCGGCTCTTCACCGGCAAATGGCTCATGTCGGCGATGACGATCTGCCGGTCGGCGACGCGCGCGGTGAGCGTTCGGACCTCGTCGTGCGGGCGCTTCAGAAACTCGTCGTAGAGGCCGAGCTCACGCAGCAATTCCAGCGTCGACGGGTGAACCGTGTCCCCCCGAAAATCGCGGAAGAAATCGGCGTGCTTTTCCAGCACCCGCACCCTGCTGCCGGCGCGCGCGAACAGCAGCCCTGCCATCATCCCCGCCGGGCCGCCGCCGGCGATCACCAGGTCCAGATCTGACGTCATGGCGCCACTCCTATCGTCATTCCCGCGAAAGCGGGAATCCCGCCTTGTCCTGGAAATCGGCCGAAGCCAGCGGGACCCCCGCTTTCGCGGGGGTGA
>DASTIF010000003.1:0-3085 GCA_035717805.1 Sphingomicrobium sp. | reverse complement strand
GCCGTGCTGGTCCTCGGTCTGGAAGATCCGGTCGACCTCGGCGACGAGGTCCTTGAGGTGAAACGGCTTGGAGAGCATTTTCGCTTCCGGCGCCGCCCTTCCCGACTGAAGCGCGACCGCCGCAAAGCCGGTGATGAACATCACCCGGATCTGCGGGTCGATCGCCGACGCTTTCTGGGCGAGCTCGATTCCGTCCATTTCCGGCATGACGATGTCGGTCAGAAGCAGATCGTAGCGGTCCGATTCCAGAAGCGGCATCGCCTCGGTGCCGCAGCCGACCGCGTCGACGTCATAGCCGACGCGCTGCAGCGCGCGCTGCAGATATTCGCGCATCGACGTATCGTCTTCGGCCAGAAGGATTCGCGCCATCGCCATCATCATGCGCTGATCGTTCACGATTTGCCAGAAGCGAATGAAGCGCCCAGTGCGTTGCAGCCGCTCTTGTCCGGTCCTAATCTGGGACAGATTTGCACGTGACACCCCTCCCGCTTCCCATCGTTCACCCGCCGCGCGGTGACATTCCGGTGCTTTTGTCGGTGCCTCACGCCGGACGCGACTATCCGCGCTGGCTGCTCGACCTGTCGGTCGGCGGGCTCCGGGCGCTCGAAGCGCTCGAGGATCCGCTGGTCGACCGGCTTGCCTGGCGAGCGCTCGGCCGGGGTCTCGGCGCGGTCATCGCCCGGACTCCGCGCGCCGCGATCGACTGCAACCGGGCCGAGGACGAGATCGATCCCGCGATCACGCCCGCGCCACGCGGAATTCGTCCGACAGCGAGGGCCCGGGGCGGGCTCGGCATCGTGCCGACCCGGACGTCGGTCCACGGACCGCTGTGGCGCCAGCCGATTGGCCGCGACGAGCTCGATCAGCGGCTGGCGCAGGCCTACCGGCCTTACCATCAGGCGATCGAGCAACAGCTCTCGCTCCTGCTCGACCGGTTCGGCTGCGCGCTTCTGCTCGACTGCCATTCGATGCCGGCCATGAAAGGGCCGCCGGGGATCGTCTTCGGCGACCGCTACGGCCGAAGCTCGGCGCCCTGGCTGGTCGCACAGGCCATCGACATCGCCGCCGGGGCCGGGTTCTCCGCGAAGCTCAACGATCCGTTCGCCGGCGGCCATATTCTCGACCGCCACGGCTCGCCTCGAAGTGGAGTTCACGCGATCCAGATCGAGATCGACCGACGCTGCTATCTTACTCCGGCGGGCGAGCCCGGCCTCGGCTTCGATGCGGTCGCGCTTCTGATCGAACGATTGGCTTGCGGGCTCGGCGAGGCGCTGCTCGACCGCCGGCTGGCTCCTGCCGCCGAATAGAAAGACGCCGCCCCGAATAAGCCGGGGCGGCGCAGTTCAGGGAGGAACGCACACTTCGGGTGCGTTGGCCTGGCGGCGACCGTCAAGGGGGAGGCGCGGGAGAGCCGCCGGGCGCCGCCTAGCTGGTGCGTCTGCTCAGCGATTCAAGTCGGTCCGCCGCGAAAGCTTCACGCCTCGGCGGGCTCGCGCTCCGGCACCGCAGCGGGGCCCTTCCCCTGCTCGGCCTGGCGAACGAACAGCTCGCGAATCTGCGGAAGCGAGAACAGATGCGCGTAGATCAGCGGAAGCATCCCGCTCTGGTTCATCTTGCGCAGCTCGTCGCCGCGAAGGTTGCGGAGCTTCTCCTCATCCACCATGCGGAAGCCGCGATAAATGAACGGCTGCTTGGCGCCCTCTGGCTGGATGGCGACCTCACCGTCCATCAGCAGCCCGCTTTCCTCCAGATCGCGAACGAACGCCGCAGTCCGCTGACCGGCCGTCTCGAACTGCTCGCAGAATTCCAGAATCGCCTTGGTCGGAGCGGTCGGCTTGCCCTCGTCGTCGAACAGACGCTCGCCTTTCTTGAAGTCCCCGATCGCTCCCGCCGTGGGGTCGAAGCACAGGGAAAGCTCGTCGCTGTCGGCGCTCAGGCGCGCGAGAAGAAACGGATAGCGCCGCAAATATGCCGGAATGTAGATGTTCGCGGTTGTCGTCTTCCCCTTCTCGTCCATGAAGGCGTTGACGCCCTCGGTAAGGCCCATCAGCGCCAGCGGAACGGCATTGCCGCCGGCCGAGAAGATGATCGGATAATGACGCGCCAGGAGCGCGAACTCGTCGACGGTCGCCGGAATGGCGTGGGTCGTCGCCATTTGCGGCGCTTCTTCGATCGCGCGGATCTTCATCTTGGCGTGAGCACTCGAGCTCAGCGGCTCCAAATCCTTGTAGAGCAACGGCAGCGATTGTGTCGGAGTCGGCGCTTCGGTCGCCATCTGGAAATTCTCCCGCATATATTGAGGCTTGCGCCCGGCCGGGGCCGGCGAGCCGGATTGCGCGCTGCCTTATGCAACCGCCGCCAGTTTCGCAACTGCCCGCGGCGCAAAGTTTACGAAGGCGACGCTCGAAGGGGGGTCGAATCGGGGGGTCGTAAACTTCGGCAACATTGTCAACTTCGGGTAGCCGGCTGCCGAAAGGCCACAAACGCCACAGCGCCACGCGCGCGCACGCGAGGAAGCCGGGCGGCAATGGGCCAAGCGAAAGATACGAAGCGGAAGGAGGAACAGACGCAGCCATGCGCCTTTGCGTCGCACGCCAGGGCGCCTGTAGGACAGAGGATTCTTTCGCCTGCCGTTGTTTTGAATTATGATCCATGCCGCTCGGTGAGTCGCTGGGGAGGCGGCCATGCGGGCGTTTATCTGTCTTTTGACGCTCCTTGTTCTCGGCGCCGCCGCTTATGCCGCCGAGACGATCACCTATAGCTATGATTCGCACGGGCGGCTGGTCAAAGTCACGCGAAGCGAGGCGGTCGGCGACGATATCGTCACCAGCTATACCTACGACAAAGCAGGCAACCGGACGGCAGTGACCGTCTCGACCGAAGAGCCGACTCCACCGCCTCCAGCGCCGAGCTTCTCGATCAACAACGCGAGCGCCAACGAAGGCGTATCGCTGACGTTCACGGTCACCAAGACGGGAGCTCGGGCGGCTGTGGGAGAATGCGGCCGGGCCGAGCGCGAGCAGGCTCGCCTATGACGGGGTGGAGGCGATCGCCAACACCGACCCGGCGGGCACCTTGTGGCGGC
>DASTIF010000002.1:0-18133 GCA_035717805.1 Sphingomicrobium sp. | reverse complement strand
TCGGCCTGGAATTTCGAGGTCGCGGACACCGAAATCCTGTTCGATCAGTTCAGGAAGGCCGCAGCGGAATGCGAGAATGCGCTTTCGGCGAAGCTTCCGATCCCCGCCTATGAACAGGCGATCAAGGCAAGCCACATTTTCAACACGTTGCAGGCGCGAGGCGTGATCTCGGTGGCCGAACGGCAAGCCTATATCGGCCGGGTCCGCGACCTCGCCAAAGGCGCCTGCGCGGCCTGGATGGACGCCAACGGGTGGCAACCGTGACCGACTTCCTCCTCGAACTGCTCTCCGAGGAAATTCCGGCGCGGATGCAGGCGGGGGCTCGCAACGACCTTGCGCGCCTCTTCGCCGAGGAGCTGAATTCGATTGGCGTCGCGGCGGAATCCATCGACGTTTTCTCGACCCCGCGGCGGCTGGCGCTGATCGCTCGGGGCCTGCCGGCCCAAACGGCCACGGCAAGCGAAGAGATCAAGGGGCCGCGGACCAGCGCTCCGCCGCAGGCGCTGGAGGGGTTCCTTCGCAAGACCGGGCTCAGCAAGGACAAGCTCGAGGACCGCGACGGAATCTGGTTCGCGGTGGTGGACAGGCCGGGGCAGGCGATGGCGAGCCTGCTGGGGCCCGTCGTGGAGCGGATCGTCCGCAACTTCCCCTGGCCCAAGTCGATGCGCTGGGGCGAAGCCTCCGCAAGCACGGCTTCGCTGCGCTGGGTCCGGCCGCTGCACGGGATCGTCGCGATCCTGGGAGAGGACATCGTCCGGGTCGAGATCGACGGCATCGTCTCGGGTGCGACGACGGTGGGCCATCGCTTCCATCATCCAGGTCCGATCACCATCGGCGGGGCAGGGGATTATGCCGAGAAGCTCAAGGCCTGCCACGTCATCGTCGACCAGGAGGAACGCGAGCGGATTATCCGCGACGGCGCGGCGGAGGCGGCGGCGCGCCCGGGTTTTGCGCTGGTCGGGGACGAGGGGCTGGTTGTCGAGAATGCCGGGCTGACCGAATGGCCGATGCCGCTGCTCGGCACGTTCGACGCCGATTATCTCGACGTTCCGCGCGAGGTGATCGTTCTGACCATGCGCTTCAACCAGAAATATTTCGCGTGCACGGGGAAGGACGGCGCGCTGGCGCCGGCTTTCGTGTGCGTCGCGAACATCGAGGCGAACGACGGGGGCGAGGCGATCGTCGAAGGTAATCGCCGGGTGCTCGCCGCGCGCCTGGCCGACGCCCGCTTCTTCTGGGAGCAGGACCTGAAGGTCCCTCTCGTGGAGCAGGCGAAGAAGCTGAGCGGAATCGTCTTCCACGAAAAGCTGGGCACGGTCGCCGACAAGGTCGAGCGGGTAGCCAAGCTGGCGCGGTGGCTGGCGGAGGAAGGAATCGTCAAAGGCGCCGATCCCGACCAGGCCGAGCGCGCGGCGCGGCTGGCGAAGGCCGATCTCGTCTCCGGAATGGTCGGCGAATTCCCTGAGCTGCAGGGCGTCATCGGCGGCTATCTGTCCGAGGCACAAGGCGAACTTAAGACGGTCGCTGACGCGATATGCGACCATTATGGCACGCCAGCGGAGCCGGCTTCGGCTGCCGTGGCCCTGGCTGACAAGCTGGACACCATTTGCGCGTTCTTCGGGATCGGTCAGAAGCCGACCGGCTCGAAAGATCCTTTCGCGCTTCGGCGAGCGGCTATCGGATCGATCGATATCATCGTCTCTTCGGGATTGAGGCTATCGCTGACTCAGGCGATCCGGGGCGCGCTGGCGAATATGGCCGGTCAGTCAAAGGATTCGGAAGTGGCGCATCGGCTCGACCGAACCGTCCCCGAAGTTCTCGACTTCTTCGCGGATCGGTTGAAGGTTCAGCAGCGTGAGGCGGGGGTTCGGCACGACCTGATAGACGCGGTGTTCGCGTTGGGCGGGGAGGACGATCTCGTGCGGCTGCTCTCGCGGGTGAAGGCGCTTCAGGATTTCGTCGAGACCGGGGAGGGGACCAACCTTCTCACGGCATACAAGCGCGCCGCGAACATCCTGAAGAAGGAGAAGTGGACTGGCGAGAAGCGGGATTCCCGCGTTCGCGGGAATGACGAATTGGAGGCCCAGGAAGCGGCGCTGATTGCCGCGCTCGACGCCGCTGAGCCAAAGGCTAGTGCCGCGATCGAGGCCGAAGATTTCACGGCTGCAATGGCGGCGCTGGCGAGCCTGCGGTCACCGATCGACGCCTACTTCGATCACGTCACCGTGAACGATCCAGACGAAGCGAAACGGGCGCGGCGGCTCGACCTGCTCATGCGCTTCCGCGACGCGGTGGACCGGGTCGCGGATTTCTCGAAGATCGAGGGTTAGGCTCTACTCATTCCTGTCCGGAACCCCGTCGTCCTCGCGGTCCTTGAGGGCTGCGGCGCGCAGGGAATCGCGCTCCCGCCATTCCTTCTCGCGCTCGTCCCATTCGCGTTCCCGGTCGCGGTGGCGATCTTCGAGTTCCTCGCGCTCGCGGACCTCGTCGCGATAGCGGGTTTTCCACTTGCGGCCGGTTCCTGCAAACAGGAATCCGCCGACCAGAAGGCCGAGCACGAACACCAGCGCCAGGATCACCCATTGATCGGAAGTGAATGCAACCATCGCTTCGAATCCTCGTCGAAAATCTGGACGAGGCTAGAAGCGCAATAGCGTCGATTCCGTTCCGCAGCCGCAATCGTGGCCCCTGGCGGGGCGTGCGATTAGCGGCCGAGGAAGTTGTCGTGGATCGAGCAGGCCGCCGGGCCGAGAATGACGACGAACAGGGTCGGCAGGATAAACAGGATCAGCGGCACGGTCATGATCGCCGGCAGGCGCGCGGCCTTTTCCTCGGCGCGCATCATGCGCTCGTTTCGGAACTCGGCCGACAGCACGCGCAGCGCCGAGGCGAGCGGCGTTCCGTACTTCTCGGTCTGGATCATGGTCGTGACGACGCCGCGGACAGCGTCGAGATCGACGCGCTGCGCGAGATTCTCGAACGCCTGACGGCGCTCGCTCAAGAAGCCGAGCTCGATCGCGGTCAGCCCGAATTCGTCGCCGAGCTCCGGATAGGCCTTGCCGAGCTCCTTCGACACGCGGCCGAAGGCGGCGTCGACGGTGAGGCCGGCTTCGGCGCAGATGACCAGGAGATCGAGCGCGTCGGGAAGGCCCTTGCGGATCGCGTGGCTGCGCTTGGTGACCTTGTTCTTCAGCCAGATATCGGGCGCCTTGTAGCTTCCCACCAGGACGCCGGCGACGGTCACGTAGCGGCGGAAGCCGCCCCATTCGGGCCAGTAATTCAATAGGTAGATGAGCACGACCGCCGCGATTCCGAGCACGACGGGAAGCACGAAGCGCGCGAAAATGATGAAGAAGGCCAGGTCCTTGATCCGGATTCCCGCCTGCATCAGCCGCTGCTGGGTCTTCTGCAGCTGGTCGTCCTGAAGCATCTTGAACTTGCTCAGGATCGCGCGGACGCGATCGGCCGCCTGGTTGCGATTGGTGATCTTCTTGCGCTTGTTGGTCGAGGCGACGATGCCTGCCTTGAGCTGCTCGCGGCGGTCGTTGAGCGCCTTCACTCGCCGCGCCATCGGGTCCTTGACCGTGGTCGCCGCGTAGATGGCCATCAGAACGGCAAGAGTCGCGACGCCGCTAAGGATCGTCGCGATCCAGATGACGTCGAAGCCGAGAAGGGTGGGGCCGGAAGTTGGCATGTCTATCGCGCCCCTAGATCTCGAAGTTGACCATTTTGGCCATGATGAAGGCGCCGATGCTCATCCATACCATGCCGCCAAGGCCGGCGACCGTGAGCCGCTCGTCAGTGAAGAAGTGGCTCATGTATCCAGGGTTCACCATCCAGACCATCGTGAACACGACGAAGGGCAGCGACCCGACGATATAGGCCGAGGCTTTCGATTCCGAGCTCATCGCCCGGATCTTGAGCTTCATCTGCGCGCGCTTGCGAAGCACGTCGGCGAGGTTCGACAGAGTCTCGGCGAGGTTGCCGCCGGTCTCGCGCTGGATCGCAAGCGTGATGACGAAAAACTGGAACTCGGGCGTGCCGAGACGGTCGGCGGTCGCCTGGAGAGCGGCCTCCATCGTCCGGCCGATCTTCATCTGGTCGGCGACGGCGCGGAACTCGATTCCGACCGGCCCCGGGATTTCGCTCGCGACGATGCCCAGCGTTTCGCTGATCGGAAGTCCCGAGCGGAGGCCGCGGACCATCAGCTCGATGGCGTCGGGGAAGTTGGAGTTGAACTTGCGGATTCGCCGGTTGATCAGCTTGCCGACCGCGAAGTGCGGAATTCCGACACCCGCGAACAGGCCGACGAACAGCGACAGCATGAACGGGCCGCCGCGGACCATCACCACCAGCATCACCGTGACGGCGAGGCCCAGCGAGATCATCATATATTTGGATAGGGTGATGTCCTTGCCGGTCATCTCCAGCCGCTTGCGAAGCAACGCGGGCCGGGGGATCAGGGTCGAGGCGAAGCCTTCGATCTTGGAAGCCCGGTCGGCGAGAAGGCGCCGAATCTGCGCCTGCGCGGCAGCGGTCACGCCCTCCGCGTGGCGCTCCTTGACCAGCTCGATGCGCCGCTTGAGGGCCTTCGATTCCGAAGGCCCGCTGGCCAGCTTCAGCAGCAACAGCGCAAAGCCGAAGCCGCCGATCAGCAGGATGAGATAGAAAAGCATCTACCGTACATTCCTTCCGGGCGCGACCGGACCCACCGGGCCGGCCACTCCGTTACGCCGCTTTCGCCTTCGGCTTGGCAAGCATCGACTTCAGGTTGTTGACCAGCGACTTCGAACCGATTCCCGCCTTGTCGGCCGCGTCGGTCGCCCCTTCCTCGCTGGCATGGCTGAGCACCATGTTGAGCAAGCTGTTGAAGGGCGCCGCCACCTTGCCCGACGCGATTTCCGCGACCGGCTTGCCGAGCTTCGCCGACTGCGCGGCGAGCTTGGAATCGAACGGGAAGACGATGTCGACGGAGCGTTCGATCGACTGTTCGAAGTCCTTCCGGCTGATCTCCAGGGCGCCGCCCGAGGGGACGCCGTTGGCGACGACGATCACCTTGGTCTGCGGCGCGTTGGACTTGAGCCAGGCGAGGATCCGGATCGCATCACGGGTCGCGGCCAGGGTCAGTTCCGCGACAACCACCGCGACATGCGCGTCGTGGACGAGGTGCGGATGCTGGATCAGCATGTGCCGGGGCAGGTCGAGCACGGTCGATTCGAACGCGTTGCGCATCTCTTCCTGAAGATGGAAGAAGGCGCTTCCGTCGGTCATCAATGGCTGGTTGATCGGGGCTTCGGCCGAAAGGACCGACAGCCGCTCGTTGGCGCGAACCATCGCGCGCTCGATGAACAGTCCATCGATTCGGCTCGGGTTCTCGATCGCGTCGGTGAGGCCGCGCCCAGGCTCGAGATCGAGCGCGAGGGCGCCTGTTCCGAAATGGACGTCGAGGTCGAGCAGCGCCGTCGAACGGTGCGACCGCTCGCCGAGCATCCACGCAAGCGAAGTGCCGATCGTCGAGGCTCCGACACCGCCGCGGACGCCGATGACGGCAGCCATGACATGCGGCTTGTCGACCTGCGCTTCGCCGCGCGGCCCGGACAGGATCATCTGGGCGTGGGCGAAGCTGTCGCGAAGCTGGTCCACAGTGAACGGCTTCAGCAGATAATCGTGAATGCCGCTGGCGACGAGGTCGCGGTAAAGGCGGACGTCGTTGACGGCGCCCGCGGCGATGACGATCGTGCCCGGTTCGCAGACTTCGGCGAGGCCGTTGATGTCGTTCAGCGGGTCGGCGGATTCGGAGAGATCGACGAACAGGATGTTCGGGCTCGCCGAAACCGACAGCGACTGGACGGCATTGCGAAGCCCGCCCTTGTTGACCTTTTCCGGGCTCCAGCCGTGCTCGACGGCGACCGGCCGAAGCATGTCGGCGGTTGCGTCGTCGCAGACGAAGGCGGTGAACGGATCGCGCAATCCCGCGCGAGCCTGGAACGGGGCGTTCATCTATTTACCCTCCTTCGTGCTGATGTCCTTCAGGCCCTGAGTGCCGGTCGGCTCAGCGTTACGATAGGCACCGACGGCTTTGGCCGCGGTCATTGCGTCGCCAACGCCCGTGCCTTCGCGGCCGTGGAACAGATCTTCGGGATTGGCGACCATGGCCGTGAAGTTGGAGTTCAAGGCGCAGCCGAAGTTCGACATGGTGCGGTTGGAGAAGTTGGGTTGTGACGGGACGCTCCAGTTCGGGCAGCCCGGCACTTCGGCGCGGGTGCGGCTAACCACGACCCGGATGCTACCCGGAGCAACCATGCCCGCGGTGACCGGGGCGGAAGGAAGCACCATCATGCCGTAATTGCTGGCAACTTGCGCAACCTGGGCGCGCGCGCCCTCGGCATAGGCGCCGTCGACGAAGATCGAGTCGCCGTAACCGAGTTCGAGGCTATGGAACCAGGCGTCGAGCCGGCCCATTTCGTCAGGCGCCAGAACGCCACCTGGGGCAGCCAGGTCGACGACATAGTTCGAACGGGTCAAGACCGGCTCGTTGACCGAGGCAACGCCGCGATCGGCCGGCCCGTTATTCGGAGTGGTGCAAGCCGCGGTCGCAGAAGCGAGCAGAACGGCGATCAATTTCCCACGCATGATGGCATCCTTTCCAATCGCCGCGATCACAGCTTGAATCCCGGAGACGCAGTTGTGGCAGCGCTACCGCCGATGGCGGGCGCCGGGGCAGGCGCGGTCGCGGGCGGGCCGCTGGTGCCCAAGTAGGACTGGCCCAGAACCTGTCGCTCCGGATCGGTCGGCGCGCGATACCCGTCGGTCGGAAGCGCGAGCCGGTTGCTGACCGGCTTGACCAGATATGGAGTGACGATGATCACCAGCTCCGTTTCCTGGCGCCGGAACTTCGTCGACCGGAACAGCGAGCCGATGATCGGCAGGTCGCCGAGGAACGGCGCCTTGTCGATGCTGCTTGTGGTGTTGTTGCGAAGAAGTCCGGCGAGCATGAAGCTCTGGCCCGAACCGAGCTCGACGGTCGTTTCCGCACGACGAGTGGTGAGCGCGGGGACGTCGTAACCGTTGAGATGGATCGAACCCGCGTCGGACAGTTCGCTGACCTCGGGCCGAACGCGCATGGAAATGCGCCCGTCGCCGAGGACGACCGGAGTGAAAGCAAGCGATACGCCGTACTGCTTGTACTCGATCGAAAGACTACCGAGCGACTGCGAGACCGGGATCGGGAACTCGCCTCCGGCGAGGAAGCTGGCGGTCTCACCAGAAAGCGCGGTCAGGTTCGGCTCGGCGAGAGTCGTTACCAGGCCGTCCTTTTCGGCAAGGTCCAAAGTCCCCGCCAGGTCGAGCCCGAACAGCTTGCCGGCGGCGCCCAGTGTGGTGCCCGCGGCGAGGATATGGCCGGCCATGAATGGCTTGGTCGGGTCGAGCTGGATTCCGCCGCCCTGGTTGATCCCGAACTTGAACCCGCTGGTGGGATCCATCGAGAAGAGGTTGACTCCGATCTGCTTGAGCAGGTCGCGGCTGACCTCGGCGATCCGCACCTTCAGGGTGACCTGAAGCGGGGTCGCGACCTTCAGACGGTTGAGGACGCAGATTTTGCACATCGCCCCGTCTTGCGAGAAATCGACGCCGGGATTGAGCTCGCGGGTGATCAGCTGCTCGGCGAAGGCAAGGTCCTCGGGCGATGCCACGGTCCCGTTGAGGATCGCGGTCTGGCCGACGGTCATGACGCTGACCTCCGAGTTCGGCATGGCAGCCCTGATCACGTCGTTGATCGACGGCAGGTTTTGGCTGACCCGGACCTGGGCGCCGTAGACTACGGAACCGTTGGAGCCGGTCGCGATGATTGTCGCTTCGCCGAACGCCTTGCCGAAGATGTTGATCTGGCGCGGCGAGTTGACGAACACGTCGGCGACGCCCGGGTTCGAAGTCCAGACGTTGGTCACGGTTTTGGGAAGCGTGACCATCTGGCCTTCGCCAACCGAAAGCTGGACCTCGCGGGTCGGCTTGTAGGTCGACCCCGAACTCTGCGCGGCAGCGGGTGTGGCCGGCACCAGGGCCGCCGGAACGGCAACGGCAAGGGCCGCGAATGCTGTGCCGACACGGGCACTGCGGATGAGTTGACGAGTGGTCATTTTAGCGAGCTCCCACGGGAACGACGGTGACCTCATTGCCGCGAGCGACGCGAACAACTGGGCCGCTCGGGACTGCCGCAACCGCTGAAGCGGCGCCGGCAGGCGAGTTGGATGAGGAGGCGGACGCGGCAGCCGGAACCGTCCGGCGCTGGAACCGCGAAACATCGCCACCAGTCGTATAGGTTGTGTTGTTGTCGACCGGACGATTGGCGTAGCTCATCAGCAGGCGCCGCTCGTCGACCGGGCTTGTTCCTTCTGGAATCTTGACCGTACCGGCGGCCACCGCGCGTTCCATTTCCGACGTCTGGTCGGCGATGGAGCGAAGCGACAGAGACAGCGTGCCCATGCTCTGGGCGACGGCCACCTTCTCCGCGATCCGCGGAGTCACCTCGAACGTCACGTTGGAGAAGGTTTTGACCACGGTCTTGCCGTCATCGTCCTTGCTGTCGATCCGCTGGTCGGTCGCGAGGACACGGACGTTGCGGACGATGGTTTCGGAAACGCGAAGCGGTTCGCCTTCGCCCCCGCCCTTCACGTTCTGCGTGAGGACGATGTCGACGCGGTCGCCCGGGAAGACGAAGCCGGCAACGCCGGTCGACGCATTCACCGGAACGGTGATTGCGCGCATGCCAGGGCCGAGCGCAGCCGCCAGAAAGCCGCGGTCCTTCGGTCCCACCAGGGCGCCGCGAGTAACCGGTTGGCCCGCGGTGATCGGATAGCGAACGACGGTTCCGAGCAGCTTCGACGGATCGGAATCGGGCGCGCCCTGCTGATAGAAGCTGGGCTGGACCGCATCCTTCGGCCACTCTTCGAACGCGATGCTCGACGAATCGATGATTGTGCCGACCGGAAGCGGCTTGTGAGCGACCAGCACCTTGGGCCCCTTGGGGACCACCGGCGCGGCGGCCGCCTGCTGCGCGCCTGCTCCGGCGAACATGTTCTTGGCCATGATCGCAGTTACCGCCGCGACCATGAGCGCTCCGACTAGAAGCACGATTTTCTTAAAGTCCATGGCGAAATCGCCTCCCCTGCGGGCCCCCTCGAATTGCGACAGACATCAGGCAAATTGGTTAAGAAACCGTTGGGCGAGAATCGGGAGAGCGCCGAGGGCAATGGCGACCCCGTATGGAATCTGCGGCCGGCCGTCATTCGAGCGGAGCCGGTGAATGACGAGAATGACGAGTGTGACGAGGCCGCCCGCTATCGACATGAAGACCAGGAAGCGAAGCGTCGAAACGGGCGGGAACCACAGAGCGAGCGCTGCCGCCAGCTTGACGTCACCGCCGCCCATCATCCCGGCGTAAAATGCCAGCGCGAGCAATGCGAACACTCCGCCGGCCACCGCGATTCGGATCGCGGCGTCCGGCCAAAACGGCAATCCGACCGACCACCAGAAGGCGAGAGCAAGCAGCGCGACGAGCGCGTTCAGCCGATTCGAAATCGTAAAGGTGCGCAGGTCGATGATGGCGGCCGCGACCAGCAGCAGCATCACGGCCAACAGCAGAAATGCGGTGAATCCGAAATTCATCATGGCGCGGGAGGTAGACGGTCCGGCTTTCAAAACCGTAACCAGCGGCGAAGTGAGCCATGTGGACATCCTGATCGTGGGTGGCGGCATCGCCGGAGCCAGCTTGGGCGCCGAAATCGCGGCGCGCCGGCGAACGCTCCTCGTCGAAGCGGAAAGCCAGTGCGGGCTGCACTCCACCGGTCGGTCGGCGGCCTTCTGGCTTGAAAGCTATGGCGGGCCCAAGGTCGCGCAGCTAAGCGCGGCGTCCCGGCCGTTCCTGGACAATCCGCCGGAGGATTTCTCGGAGCACGGATTTTTACGCACTCGAGGGGATTTGCACATCTCGCGCGGCGAGCTTCCCGAGTTGCCGGCGGGCGTGGAGTCGCGAATCGTCGAGCGCGACGAGCTGGAATCGATGGTTCCGGGAATCCAGCCGCAGTGGCGGCGAGCACTGTTCGAACCCGGCTGCGCGGACATCGACGTCGCCGGCCTTCATGCATCCTATCTTCGAAGATTCCGACGGAATGGCGGGCTGCTGAGAGCGGGCGCGCGGTTTCACTCAGCTGCCTGGCGGGCCGGAGAGTGGGAGGTTCAGCTGGAGAATGGATCGAGCTTTTCCGCCTCGGTCATTGTCGACGCCGCCGGCGCCTGGGCGGACCAGGTCGCCGAAGCTGCGGGAGTTCGCCCCCTTGCGATTGCTCCAAAGCGCCGGACGATGGTGCAGTTGCGCGTCGCTCGGTCGGGCCTTCGCGACCTGCCGTTGGTGGATGACGCCGAAGGGACCTTTTATTTCAAGGGCGAGGGCGACGGAACAGTCTGGCTGAGCCCTCACGACGAAATCGACACCGATCCATGCGACGCGGCACCCGAAGAAATCGACGTCGCGACCGCCATCGACCGGTTCGAGCAGGTCGTCGACTGGCCGGTGGAGGCGGTGGAGCGACGCTGGGCGGGGTTGAGGAGCTTCGCACCGGACCGGGTGCCGGTCTATGGATTTGACCCGGATTGTCCGGGCTTTTTCTGGTGCGCGGGGCAGGGCGGCTTCGGGATCCAGACGGCTCCGGCCGCGGCGCAAATGGCCGCCGCTCTGCTCCTTGGCGAGCCCCCGCCGCCGATGGTCGCGAATATCGATCCGGCAATGTTCGCGCCGGATCGATTACGAACGGGTTCGACGATCAGTTGAGCCGCTCAGCGCTTGGTCGCGGCGTAGATCGCCCAATAGCTCGCAAGCTGCTGATACGAGCCTTTGACTTCGGCCAATGCCGCGGCGGCCCCGGCGTTGTCGCCCTGCATCGCAAGAGCAATCCCGGTGCGAAGCTTGGCGAGGTCGGGCTCGATCCCGCTTTTGCCGGCCGCCGCACGATAGAATTCAGCAGCTTTCGCATAATCGCCCTTGCCGAAATATGAGTCGCCGACGCTCAGCGTCTTCGAACCGGAGGCGCCCGCTTCCGGCGCCGCCGGAAGGTCGGTCGCCGGCTTGGTTTCCGTCGCCAAACCGTAGATTTCCTTGAAATCCGTCGAATCGCGGTTCACGCGATTGGCGGCTGCGCCTTCCTCCAGCACGGCCTTGGCCTCGGCAACCAATCCGTTGCGGACCGCGATGTCGGCATAGTGCAAGACGTCATATTGCTCGGTAAGTGCGCCCGTCGCCCTTTCGAGACGCAACATATCGAGCGCGCGTGCATCATCGGGCTTGCTGACCGCCTCGTAAAGACGCAGCGCCTCGTGCCAGTTCGCGCTGGTGGGATAGGCCTCCACCAACGCGCGGCTCATCGGCACCGCACCCGGAAGTTTGGCTTTATAAGCGATCGCAATCGCGCGCTTGTACCAGTTTTCCGAGACTTTCTGTCCCGCGCTCGCTTGGGCTGCTATCGCTTTTTCCAGCACTGCCACGGCGTCGGACGCGCGACCTTGAGCCACAAACGCCTCGGCGAGGCCACCCGTCGCCGCGGCATTGGCGGGATCCAGCTGAACTCCGTGCTGATAGGCGGCGATTGCACGGTCAATCTGCTTGAGTTCTGAATAAGTGTTGCCCAGGTCTGCGTAGAGTGTGGACGGTGCAATGCCGTTGAAACCCGACGCGATCATCGCCTCGAGCGCGGCCGCCTTTTCGCTCTCGTTCTTCGAAGCCTCGGCCGCCTTGTAGCGTAGAACTCCGATCATGTAGCGGTCGTCGGCCGTCTTTGCGACGGCATTGGCGGCAGCCACGTCAGCCGGAATTTCTGCCGCATTCTTCGAATCCACAGCTGCCTGCAGCTTCTGAAGCGCTTTGAATGCCGCCTTTGAAACTTGCGGTTGACCCGGCTGGGCTGGTGCCACCTCCGGCTTCTGTTGCTTGGCAGCCTCCTGGGGAGTTCGGACGTCGCCATAAAATTGTGCCGCTGCAGGGGCGGCGAATGCCGCGGTCGAAAGCAATGCCGCAATGGCTGTGATCGTTGATTTCACCTGGAATCTCCTCCGCCGGTCAGCCGGCCCCGATGATTTGAAGAATCGCCGCGAGCAATAATCCGCCGCGGACTTGTCGCCAAGTGCAGTGCGCCAACGGCAATGAACGCGCGTTGAATTTTCGTCTCCAAAGCGGTCCGGGTTGGGGTCGCCGGGCCGTTGGCGGCGGAACCGTCGCGCCGCAATGCGGTTGGTGTCATGCCCCAGGGATCGTGCGGGGGGCATGTCGGGGCAATTCTAAAAGGAGAGCTTCGATGCGTATTATGGCATTTTCATTCCTGCTTGCAGGAGCCGCGGGTATCGCGGGCTGCACGTACAACACAGCCCCGGCGACTGTCGCCTCCAACGGCCATGTCTGCGCCACCGGCTCGATCGACGCCAACAACGACGGCGCCGTGACGGCGGCCGAATGGGACGCCTGGCGGGCCAGCGGCTTTGGCTATTGGGACATCAACAACGACAACCGGATCGACCAGGCAGAGTTCAACGGCTGCTTCGCCGCGGGCGGATTCTACCCGCAGGCTTATTACAACCCCAGCTACGCGACCCATTACTGGACAGCGTTCGACATCAATCACGACGGTTATCTAAGCGCCGACGAATATTGGTCGGCGCAGGCCTGGGCCAATGTCGACCGCAACCACAACGGAATCCTCGATTCCAACGAATGGAACTGGTGGGACATGTAGCGATCAAGTGACTCCTCGCGCGCGCGTACATGCGCGCGCGGGGTGGCGCCCGGGTTCACAATCGGCTAGTCCGTCCTATCTGGGGGGCAGGTGCTTGCAGCGCCTTTTCCCCGCGTACCCAGACCATCAAGGATAGGACAGGCTTTTGGCCACCGAACCGCCGGCCGACGAAGGCCGCGACATCAGCGAACCCGGCGATATCGCGCCCATCTCCATCATCGAGGAGATGAAGACCAGCTACCTCGATTACGCGATGAGCGTGATCGTGAGCCGGGCCTTGCCCGACGTTCGCGACGGATTGAAGCCGGTTCATCGCCGGATCCTCTTCGCCTGCCAGGAAGCGGGCTATGTCGCCGGACGGCCCTATCGCAAGTCGAGCCGGATCGTCGGCGACGTCATGGGTAAATATCACCCGCACGGCGACAGCGCGATCTACGACGCTCTCGCGCGCATGGTGCAGCCGTGGTCGTTGCGGGTCCCGCTGATCGACGGCCAAGGCAATTTCGGGTCGATGGACCCGGACCCGCCGGCGGCGATGCGCTACACCGAGGCGCGGCTTGCCAAGGTCGCCAACTTCCTCCTTGCCGACATCGACAAGGACACTGTCGCTTTCCAGCCCAACTACGACGCCAGCGAGAGCGAGCCGCAGGTGCTGCCGGCGCGTTTCCCCAATCTGCTGGTCAACGGGGCGGGCGGAATCGCGGTCGGAATGGCGACCAATATCCCGCCGCACAATCTCGGCGAAGTGCTCGCCGCCTGCCGCGCCTACATGGATGACCCCGCGATCAGCTCGGAAGGGCTGATGGAGCATGTGAAAGGGCCCGATTTCCCGACCGGCCCTTACATCCTGGGCCTGTCCGGAATCCATTCCGCCTACACGACAGGGCGGGGCTCGATCATGATGCGGTCGCGCCACAAGGTCGAGGAGGGCCGTGGCGAGCGGCGCTCGATTGTGCTGACGGCGATTCCGTATCAGGTGGGCAAGTCGGGCCTGGTCGAAAAGATCGCCGAGGCCGCCAAGGACAAGCGCATCGAGGGTGTCTCCGACATCCGCGACGAATCCAACCGTGAGGGCGTTCGGATCGTCATCGACCTGAAGCGCGACGCGACTCCCGAGGTCGTTCTCAACCAGCTGTGGCGGCACACTCCGGCGCAGTCGAGCTTCCCGGCGAACATGCTCGCGATACGCGGCGGCCGTCCCGAGACGCTGACGCTGCGCGACATCATCGAGAGCTTCGTCAAGTTCCGCGAGGAAGTGATCACCAGGCGCTCGAAGTTCGAGCTGCTCAAAGCCCGCGAGCGCGCCCACATCCTGCTCGGCCTCGTCGTGGCGGTCACCAACCTGGACGAGGTGGTGAAGCTGATCCGCGGTTCGGCGAGCCCGGCGCAGGCGCGCGAGAAATTGCTCGCTCGAAGCTGGCCCGGCGAAGAAATCCGGCCGTACATCGCCCTGGTCGAAGCGGTCGAGCCGCAGCGCAACAAGAAGACTTACCAGCTGTCCGAAACGCAGGTGAAGGCGATCCTGGAGCTCAGGCTGCACCGGCTGACGGCGCTCGGCCGCGACGAGATTGCCGGAGAATTGAAAGAGCTTGCCGGATCGATCGGCGAGCTTCTCGAAATCCTCGCCAACCGCGCCCGTCTCTACGAAGTGATGCGCGAGGAATTCGACGCGGTCGAAGCCGAGTTCGCGACTCCGCGGGTCACCGAGCTCGCGGCCGCCGCCGACGGGATCGAGGACGAGGATCTGATCGAGCGCGAGGACATGGTCGTGACGGTGACCATGACCGGCTACATCAAGCGCACGCCGCTATCGATCTTCCGCGAGCAAAAGCGCGGCGGCAAGGGCCGCGCCGGGATGGCGACCAAGGAAGAGGATGCGGTCACCGAGCTGTTCGTAACCTCGACCCACAATCCGGTGCTGTTCTTCTCCAACATCGGCCGGGTCTATCGGATGAAGGTGTGGCGGCTCCCGGAGGGCGGGCCCAACACCAAGGGCCGGCCGATGGTCAATCTATTGCCGCTTGCGGAGGGCGAGACGATCTCGACGGTTCTGCCGCTTCCCGAGGACGAGGCCGAATGGGGCGGCCTCCACATCATGTTCGCGACCGCTCACGGGACGGTCCGCCGGAACAGCATGGATGCCTTCACCAACGTCCCGTCGAACGGCAAGATCGCGATGCGGTTCGGCGAGGGAGACGACGGCGATCCGAGCGATCGTCTGATCGGGGTCGAGCTTTTGACCGAAGGCGATGACGTCCTGCTCGCGACCCGCAATGGCAAAGCCATCCGCTTCATGTCGACCGACGTACGCGAGTTCCAGGGCCGCACTTCGACGGGGGTGCGCGGAATCCGCCTGAAGGGCGGCGACGAGGTTATCTCCATGTCGATCCTGCGCCGCGTCGGGACCAGCCAGGAGGAGCGCGAGGCCTATCTCAGATGCCCGCAGTGGCGCGACCGCGACGAGGTCGAGTGCACCTTGCCGGGCGATCGCTATTCCGAGATGGCCGAAAAGGAGCAGTTCATCCTTACCGTCACCGAGAACGGCTACGGCAAGCGAAGCTCCGCCTATGAATATCGCCGGACCAACCGCGGCGGGCAGGGCATCACCAATATCGACACCTCCGAGCGCAACGGTCAGGTCGTCGCCAGCTTCCCGGCCCACCAGGGCGAGCAGCTGATGCTGGTCACCGATCAGGGCAAGATGATCCGGACCACCGTTGCCGACATTCGAATCATGGGCCGCAACACCCAGGGCGTCACCATCTTCCGGGTCGCCGACGAGGAGCATGTTGTCAGCGTCGCCAAGATCGACGAGAGCGACGAGGAAGAGATCGAGATCGAGGGCGGCGATGAGATCGCTCCGGTCCCGGACGCGGTGGTTGGTGAGGACCTCGCGTCGGGCGAGGAGGAATAGCGGGAACGGCGGAGCGGCGGGGGGCGTTGGCCCGGTGAAACTATCGTCAGGGAGATTCACCTCATGGCCATTCCGCACGGCGCTCTCGTCCTCGTCGCAGACGGCAAGAAGGTCCTGTTCCTTCGCAATCACGGCGATTCCGGAATGCTAGACCTGAGAACCGAATCGCACGACGAGCGCGACGACCCGATGGACCGTGAGATCAAGACAGACGCTCCGGGAACCCAGGGCCAAAGGTGGGGCGACGGCCGCCCGACGATGGACGAGCCCGACTACCACCAGCAGGGCGAGGACCGCTGGGTCAAGGACACGGCGGAAGAGCTGAACCGGCGCGCGCTCCGAAAAGATTTCGAGGCGCTGGTCGTGATTGCTCCTCCGAAGGCCCTTGGCGTGCTCCGCAAGGAGCTCCACAAGGAAGCCGAGCGGCGGATCGTGCTGACAGTCAACAAGGAAATGACCGACCGGCCGATCCCCGACATCGAGGAGCTGCTGGTCGGCGAGGGCGCGCCGCCGGCCTGATGCTATACGCCGGGGGAGCGGGGCTGTGAGCGGGCGGCGAAAGATCGTCACGCTTACGCTCAACCCGGCGATCGACGTCTCGAGCGAAGCGGATACTGTCCGCCATACCCACAAGGTTCGAACCCGCGATGAGCGAATCGAGCCCGGCGGCGGCGGGATCAACGTCGCCCGGGTACTCTCCCGGCTCGGGGCGGACGTCGAGGCGATTTTTCTCGGCGGCGGCGCTACGGGGCAAGTGCTCGAAGAGTTGCTTCAACGCGGCAGCATCGAACGTCGGATGATTGCTATCGCCGACGACACGCGGCTCAGCCTGACTGTCGTCGAGCAATCGACCGGCAACGAATACCGGTTCGTGCCGGAAGGCCCCGAGGTTTCTCCGACAGAAGCGGAAGCGGCGCTGGAGACAGTATCCGCTGTCGATTGCGACTATCTCGTAGCCAGCGGATCGCTTCCGCGAGGTTTGCCAGCGAGTTTCTATGTCGACCTGTGCAAAGCGACGAAGGAGCCCGGCACCAGGTTCGTTCTCGACACCTCGGGCGAGGCCTTGCGCGAGGCGTTGGATTTCGGTGGCATATTTCTCGTCAAGCCGAGCCGGCGCGAGTTCGAGGCGCTCGTAGGCCGATCGCTCACTGCGGATGAACTGATCGCCGAAGCCCAGGCGCTCGTCGCTGCCGGCAAGACCGAGAATATCGCGATCACGCTTGGACGCGAGGGAGCGATCCTCGTCACGCCCGACGGCGCGGATATTGAGCCGGCCCTGCCGGTCGAGGCATGCAGCGCGGTCGGCGCGGGCGACAGCTTTCTGGCCGGAATGGTGCACGGCTTTGCCTCGGGACTCGATGCGCGAGGAGCGTTCCGGGTCGGGCTCGCGGCCGGCGCGGCGGCGGTGCTCAGCTGCGGAAGCGACCTCGCCAAACCGGAGGACCTGAAGCGCCTGGTCGGCCAGGCGCTCTCAGGCGAATAGGTCGACGACCTCGGCGTCGGGAGCGACGGCGCGCAGGAGCAAGGTGCGGTGGCATCCCGACGGCTCTCGCTCGTAGCAGAGCAGGGCGCTCGGCTTGTCGCGGGCGAGATCGAGCATCTGCGCGCCTTCTACGATCGCCTCTGGAAGCTCGAGCTGGCCAGCATAAATCCTCTCGAGGTCAGACTGTCTTCCCGCGCGCGCGGCCGCGCGCCCGTCCGCGGGCGTGCCCAGCGCGCGCAGGTGAACATAGTCGATACCCGACTCGGCCAGCTCGCTCCGGAGCAGGTTCTTCGAAAATCCCGGGCGCCTGCTGTTCGGAACCGCGCGAACGTCGATCACGCGCTCCACGCCCGCTTCCTTTAGCGCGGAGACGAATTCGCCGACCGTCGTCGATTCATAGCCGATGGTGAAGATTCGCATTTTCTTCGTCATGCTGAACCGGTTTCAGCATCCATTGTGGAGATGACGAGAGCCCTTCACGAAAATGGACCCTGAAACAAGTTCAGGGTGACGGCACTGCGTGTCGGGATTATCCGCGCGTCGCATGACCTTCGACATCCACATCATCGGCGGCGGCCTGGCCGGGAGCGAGGCTGCGTGGCAGTTGGCGGAAGCCGGGCACAGGGTTCGCCTGTCGGAAATGCGCGGCGGAGGCGATGGCACGCCGGCGCACGAAACCGACCGGCTCGCCGAGATGGTCTGCTCAAACAGTTTCCGCTCCGATGACGCCGAGCATAACGCGGTTGGCCTGCTGCATCAGGAAATGCGCGCGCTCGGCTCGCTGATCATGCGCTGCGCCGACACCCATCGGGTTCCGGCGGGCTCGGCGCTTGCGGTCGACCGCGAAGGGTTCGCCGCGGAAGTCAGCCGGGCGATAGAAGGCCACCAGAACGTTGCCCTGGTCCGCGAACGGATCGACGCTTTGCCGGATCATCCGGCGATTATCGCGACGGGCCC
>DASTIF010000001.1:0-19453 GCA_035717805.1 Sphingomicrobium sp. | reverse complement strand
TTCTGGATCGTGCCGGTGAGCTGGTCGCGCGCAACGCCCTGCTCCTCCCCGGCGACGATGAAAAAGGCCATGACCGGAAGCACCGCGCCGTTCATCGTCATGCTGACGCTCATCCGGTCGAGCGGGATTCCGTCGAAGAGGCGCTTCATGTCCTCGACGCTGTCGATCGCGACGCCCGCCATGCCGACGTCGCCGGCGACGCGCGGATTGTCGCTGTCGTAGCCGCGGTGGGTGGCGAGATCGAAAGCGACGGAGAGGCCCTTCTGCCCTGCGGCGAGGTTGCGGCGGTAGAAAGCGTTGGATTCCTCGGCGGTCGAGAAGCCGGCGTACTGGCGGATCGTCCACGGCCGCCCCGCGTACATCGTCGCATAGGGGCCGCGGGTGTAGGGCGGCTCGCCGGGCTTGCCGGGGTCGATTCCGGCGGCGTCCTCGGGCCCATACACGACCTTCAGCTTTATGCCTTCGGGCGTCTCGCGGCTGATCTCGTCACTCATCGGCCGCAAGCCCTAGCAGGCCGTTTCGATTTTCGGGAGTGGCCGCGCTCGCGAGGCTTTCGCGCCAGTCGAGCGTTTTGGCTTGTGGAAGGAGAGGACTCCATGCCCGCAAAGTCCAAATCCCAGCAGAAGGCCGCCGGAGCCGCCTTGTCGGCCAAGCGCGGCGACACACCCAAGAGCGAGCTCAAGGGCGCGTCCAAGTCGATGCTGTCGATGAGCGAGAAAGAGCTCGAGAAAATGGCTTCGACCAAGCGCAAGGGAAAACCCGAGCACGCAAGCTAGGCCGATCCCGGCGGCGGGCTTTTGACGCGCTCTCCGCCGCCGCTAAAGCGGGGCAATGGGCGGCTCTGAAACAGCACCGACGCTCCTGGGCGCACCGATAGAATTCTATTTGTTCGGCCTGATGCTCATTGGCGTCGCTCTGTTCCACACCCGCGCGCTTGCAATCAGCGTCGGCGGGCTTCTCGTCATCCTCGCTTACGAGGCATTTTTCAGCGCCTTCCCGACCGGCAACGGTGCCGGGGCCCTGCTGCTCCACGCCGAGCACGAATGGGTGACGATCGCCAATTTGCTGCTGCTACTGGTCGGGTTCGAGTTGCTGTCGAACCAGTTCGAGCGGAGCAACATCCCCGATCATCTCCCCAACCATCTGCCCGACGGCTGGACGGGCGGGCTGGTGCTGCTCGGCGTCGTGTTCGTGATGTCCGCCTTCCTGGACAATATCGCCGCCGCGGTGCTCGGCGGAGTGATGGCTCGGCATGTCTATCAAGGACGGGTCTGTGTCGGGTTTCTCGCGGCGATCGTCGCCTCAGCGAATGCCGGCGGGGCCGGAAGCGTCATCGGCGACACGACGACGACGCTGATGTGGCTCAACGGCGTTTCACCGCTGATCGTGCTCCCCGCCTTCATCGCGGCGGTCCCGGCCCTTGCTATCATCGCCCCTTTCGGTGCCTGGGCCCAACACAAGCACCAGCCGATCCTGGCGCATGACGAAGACGGACACCCGCTGGAATGGCGGCGCATCTGGATCGTGTTCATCATTCTCGTCGCGGCGGTAACCGCCAACGTGCTCGCCAATTTGCTGAGCGAAGGCGAAGAAGCGGCTCCCTGGCTCGGGCTTGCATTATGGGCGGCACTGATCGCCACCAGCTTCATCGCGGCGCCCGACTGGAAACTGACTAGGAACGCCTGCAAGGGCGCAGTCTTCCTGTGCGCCCTGGTCGCCGCAGCGTCGCTGATGCCGCTCGCGGCCTTGCCCGAACCCTCGTGGCAATCGACCTTCGCGCTCGGCGGCTTGTCGTCCGTCTTCGACAATATCCCGCTCACGGCATTGGCGCTCGCTCAGGGCGGCTACGACTGGGCGCTGCTGGCCTTCGCGGTCGGCTTCGGCGGGTCGATCACCTGGTTCGGCTCGTCGGCGGGCGTGGCGATCACCAACGATTTCCCCGAAGGCCGCTCACTCAAGCGCTGGATCGTCGAGGGCTGGTTCGTCCCCGTCGCCTATCTGGCCGGCTTCTTCGTGATGCTGGCAGTCTGGGGCTGGGACACGCGGATGGCCCTCTGATTGGCAAAGAGACGACCTAGTGGGCGATCAGCCGGGTCCCTCTCGCAATCGACCCTGCAATTCGGAACATGATCTGCTGGGTATAGTAGCTCGGCACCTTGGTTCCGTCGGCCAGTTCGGCGGGCTCGAAACGACCGTTTCGGAGAATAGCGTCGCAAACGACCTTTTCGAACTCCGGCGCATCGACCTGACTAAGGGTCGTGCACCTGGTCACTTTCCCAGCCGCATCGACGAGCAGCCGCACCTTCACCGAAGATTCCTTGTCTTCTCGAAGCATGTCGATCGGATAATCGTCTCCCGATAGCCATTGCTGCGGATTGATCGGCCAAACCGGACGCACGATCTTTTCCTCGAGATCGGGGTCGATTCCCCATCCTCGCATCTCGTCGCGAATACATTGGTCGAACATTCTCATCGGCTCGCCGAGCGAGCCGGTTTCGAGGACGACAGGGTGCCCGCGACGCGCCTCGATCTCGATCGCAGTTACGCCTGCGGCGAATTGGTCGGAGTTCGTTCGACCGGCTGCGCGCTTTGCGAGATCACGAGGCGGTGGCCGCTCGCGTTTGCTGGCAGCAGCCTTGGCCTTCTCCAACGCTTCTCGATCATCCTTGGCAACTTCTCCGAAATAAACGCCAGACCACATTATCGCGGGTCGATGGTCGCCGGAACTTTCCGCGAGGCGTCCGCGCAACTTGTAGCCGCGGGCCGGAAGGAATGTCGCCGTGCCCTCGGCGCGATCCAGCGAATCGTTCAGTGCAAGCGATCGCCGCCCCTTCAGATCTTCGCCAATCGCAACCATGCTGAGAGTTCCCGGGCCACCGCTTTCCAGTACCAGGGTCGCCTGGTGTTTTCCTTCGCCGAAGTTGCGGATCAGCCGACAGCTGTTTTCGGCATAATCGAGCACCCACTTGCTCGATGGCTGCAGCCTCACCGGCTCCGAAGCCGCGACCAGACACGATGCCGCGCCGAGCAGAGCCACAAGATTTCTTTTACGCACAACGCCCCCTTCCCCGAGCGTAGCGAAGCTTATGAAAGGGGACTCGCCGAGTCCAGACTCACAGCTTCTCGGTCAGCTCGGGCACGATTTTGAACAGGTCTCCGACCAGGCCGATGTCGGCGACCTGGAAAATCGGCGCGTCCTCGTCCTTGTTGATCGCCACGATGACCTTCGAATCCTTCATTCCCGCGAGGTGCTGGATCGCTCCGGAAATGCCGATCGCGATATAGACTTGCGGGGCGACGATCTTGCCCGTCTGGCCGACCTGATAGTCATTCGGCGCATAGCCCGCGTCGACCGCCGCGCGGCTCGCGCCGACCGCGGCGCCGAGCTTGTCGGCGAGCGGATCGAGCAGCTTGTGGAAATCCTCGGACGATCCGAAGGCGCGACCACCCGAGACGATCGCCTTGGCGCTGGTAAGCTCGGGCCGCTCGCTCTCGGACGCTTCCAGGCCGACGAAGATGCTGAGACCGGCGGGCTGGCCGGCATCGACCTTTTCGACCGCCGCGTTGCCGCCCTCGCGAGCGGCCTTGTCGAAGGCGGTCGTTCGGACCGTGATGACCTTTTTCGCATCGCTCGACTTGACCGTCGCGATCGCGTTGCCCGCGTAGATCGGGCGGGTGAACGTATCCGGGCCCTCGACCGAAAGAATGTCGCTGACCTGCATCACGTCAAGCAGAGCGGCCACTCGCGGGGCGATGTTCTTGCCCGTCGTGGTGGCCGGAGCGACGAACGCGTCATGACCGTCCATCAGTCCGGCGGCGACGGGCGCAATCTCCTCGGCAAGCTCGTGATTCAAGTGCGCCGCGTCGGCGACCAGAACCTTGGCGACGCCGGCGATCCTGGCGGCTTCCTCGGCGACGGGTCCCACGCCCGAGCCTGCGACGAGCGCGTGGACCTCGCCCAGCTTCGAGGCGGCGGTGACAGCCGCGAGCGTGGCGTCGCGGACCGATTTTCCATCATGCTCGACCAGGACGAGAACGCTCATTTCGCAATCCCCAGGCCGTGCAGCCGTTCGACCAGCTCATCGACCGATCCGATTTTGATTCCCGCCTGCCGCCTGGGCGGTTCGGCGACGTTGATGGTTTCGAGGCGGCGCTTGATGTCGACGCCGAGCTCGTCGGGCGCCCTGGTCGCAAGCGGCTTGGACTTGGCCTTCATGATGTTCGGAAGGCTCGCGTAGCGCGGCTCGTTTAGCCGCAGGTCGGTTGTGACAACCGCCGGGACGTTCAGCTCTTCGGTTTCGAGACCGCCGTCGACCTCGCGGGTGACCTTCACCTTGCCGTCGCCGGCTTCGACCTTCGAGGCGAACGTGCCCTGAGCCCAGCCGAGCAGCGCGGCGAGCATCTGCCCGGTGGCGTTATTGTCGTCGTCGATCGCCTGCTTGCCGAGCACGATCATGTCCGGCTTTTCCTCCTCGGCAATCTTCGCGAGGATCTTGGCGACGCCAAGCGGCTCGACCTCTTCGTCGGTCTGGACGAGGATGGCGCGGTCGGCGCCCATCGCCAGAGCGGTGCGCAGAGTCTCCTGCGCCTTGGCC
This sequence comes from Sphingomicrobium sp., assembly GCA_035717805.1. Lineage (GTDB taxonomy): Bacteria > Pseudomonadota > Alphaproteobacteria > Sphingomonadales > Sphingomonadaceae > Sphingomicrobium. Next base: position 14,858 of record DASTIF010000001.1, on the reverse strand, counting down.
GGGCCGATCGAAACCGCCACGATCTCCGTGGCGACGCCCTTTTCCTTCAGCCGGATCGCTTCCTCGACCGCGATTTCGTCGAAGGGGTTCATGCTCATCTTGACGTTGGCGAGATCGATCCCCGAGCCGTCCATCTTCACCCGCGGCTTCACGTTGAAGTCGATCACGCGCTTGACCGCGACGAGGATTTTCATTCGTTCACTCCCAATGCACTCTCCCCTTGCGGGAGAAGGATACGGAGACTTAGCGGCTTTGCCGCTTAGTCGAAGTTGGATGAGGGGGAGCGGCGCCCTGCGCCGCGCGCTCGCTCGCGAGCGCTTCCCCTCACCCCGCTCGCGCTTCGCGCGAGTCGCCCTCTCCCGCAAGGGGAGAGTGGCTCAAGCCGGCACCGCCTGCTTCACTTCCGCCACGGTCTTCCTTGCCGCGTCGCCCAGGTCGTCCGCGGGGATGATCGCGAGGCCGCTGGAGGCGAGGATGTCCTTGCCCTTCTGGACGTTCGTGCCTTCGAGGCGAACGACCAGCGGTACCTTGATGTCCATTTCGCGAGCGGCGGCGACGATTCCCTCGGCGATGATGTCGCAGCGCATGATCCCGCCGAAAATGTTGACCAGGATGCCCTCGACCGCGGGATCGGAGAGGATGATCTTGAACGCCGCGGTGACTTTTTCCTTCGACGCTCCCCCGCCGACGTCGCAGAAATTGGCGGGCTCGGCGCCGTTCAGCTTGATGATGTCCATGGTCGCCATGGCGAGGCCGGCGCCATTGACCATGCAGCCGATGTTGCCGTCGAGCTTGATGTAGGCGAGGTCGTATTTCGACGCCTCGATCTCGGCGGGCTCTTCCTCGCTGACGTCGCGAAGCTTCTCGAGGTCCGGGTGGCGGAACTCGGCATTGTTGTCGAAGCCGACCTTGGCATCGAGAACCAGAAGCTCGTTCTTGTCGGTGACGGCAAGCGGGTTGATCTCAATCTGGCTGGCGTCGGTTCCGACGAAGGCCTGGTAGAGCTTGGCGAGGACCTTGCCCGCCTGCCTGGCCAAATCGCCGTCAAGCTCGAGCGCGGCTGCGACTTCGCGGCCGTGGTGGGGCATCAGGCCGGTCGCGGGATCGACGGTGATGGTGGAAATCTTCTCCGGCGATTCATGGGCGACCTTTTCGATCTCCACCCCGCCCTCGGTCGAGGCGACGATCGCGATCCGGCTGCTCTCGCGATCGACGAGTAGCGCCAGGTAGAATTCCCTGGCGATATCGACCCCGTCGGTGATGTAGAGCCGCTGGACCTGCTTTCCGGCGGGACCGGTCTGGACGGTGACGAGGGTGTTACCGAGCATCTCGGCGGCGTTCTCGCGGACCTCGTCGACCGACCGGGCGAGGCGGACGCCGCCCTTCGCCGTCTCGGGAAGCTCCTTGAACTTGCCCTTGCCGCGGCCGCCGGCGTGGATCTGCGCCTTGACGACCCACAAGGGACCGGGGAGCTTTTTGGCCGCCTCGACCGCGTCGTCGACGCTCATCGCCGCATGGCCGGCCGGCACCGGAACGCCGAAGCCGGCAAGCAGCTCTTTCGCCTGATATTCGTGGATGTTCATGGCGCGGGCCTTAAGCAGAATGGCGGGCTGGATGCAAAGCATCGCAACGGGCGAAACGCAGCAATCGCAGCGACACCACGCGCGCGCGTGTACGCGGGCGCGCAAGGATTGCCGCGTCCGTCCCATTCGAAATATTTCGGCCATGCCATGATTTGCGCCTAGACTCGCCACCGCTCTGTAGGACAGAAAAATCGCGCCTTGGCCGCCGCCGACCGCCCGCTCCGAAAGATCATCCATGTCGACATGGACGCCTTCTACGCGTCGGTCGAGCAGCGCGATAATCCGGAGCTTCGGGGGCTTCCGGTCGCGGTCGGCGGCGGCCATCGAGGCGTGGTCGCCGCCGCGAGCTACGAGGCGCGGAAGTTCGGAATCCGCTCGGCGATGCCGTCGGGCACGGCCAAGAGGAAATGCCCCGACATCGTCTTCGTGAAGCCGCGATTCGATGCCTATCGCGACGTGTCGAACCGGATTCGCGCGATCTTCGGGGACTATACCGATCTGGTCGAGCCGCTGAGCCTCGACGAGGCCTATCTCGACGTCACCGAAGACCGGCCAGGCCTTGGAAGCGCTCGTGCGATCGCCGAGGACATCCGCCGCCGGATTCGCGAGGAGTGCCGTCTGACCGCGTCCGCCGGCGTGTCCTATTGCAAGTTCATCGCGAAGCTCGCTTCCGATTATCGCAAGCCCGACGGGCTGACCGTAATCCGCCCCGAGCAGGGGCCGGAGTTCGTCGCCTCGCTTCCGGTCGCGCGCTTCCACGGTGTCGGTCCGGTGACAGCGCGAAAGATGGAGGGGCTCGGAATTTCGACCGGCGCCGACCTTCGTTCGTGGAGCCTGGCCGAGCTGGAGTCGCGCTTCGGAAGCAGCGGCAAATGGTATTGGTCGATCTGCCGCGGGATCGACGAGCGCGAGGTGAAGCCCGATCGGCCGTACAAGTCGGTCAGCGCCGAGCGAACCTTCGACGAAGATCTGCGCGAAGTCGATCGGCTCGCCGCCGAGATCGAGCGCATCGCGGGTTATGCCTGGGCACGGGTCGAGCGGGCGGAAGTGACTGGCCGGACGGTGACGCTCAAAGCCAAGTTCGCCGACTTCGCGATCGTCACCCGCTCGAAGAGCTTTTGCGAGCCTGTGCCCGACGAGCGGGCGTTCGCCGCCGCGGGGCGGCTATTGCTCGAAACGCTTATTCCGGTGCCGAAAGGGATTCGCCTCCTTGGGCTCGGGCTCCACAATCTCTCGGACAGGTTCGACGAACCGCTTCAGCTCAGGCTGGAAATTTGAAGTCGATTGTGGTATAAAATGCCGCAGAGGCCGCCGCGCTTCCGCAGCGGCCGCTAGCAGGAACCTAAAAATCAGGCGGTGAGCCACGACGATCTGTCGTTTTGGGGGGCGATGCACGGCGTATCGGCTCTGACCGCGGATAAACAGAAAGGTGTGCGAATGGCAGCCAAGGCTTTGAGCTTCGACGTCGGCGATTATGTTGTTTACCCCAAGCATGGCGTCGGCCGCGTCGTTGAACTGCAGAGCACCGAAATCGCTGGCACCCGTCTCGATCTCTATGTGCTTCGTTTCGAAAAAGAGAAAATGACCCTCCGGGTCCCGGTCAACAAGGCCGATTCGATCGGCATGCGCAAGCTGTCGTCCGACAAGACGATGAAGGACGCGCTCGAAACCCTGAAGGGCAAGCCCAAGGTGAAGCGCACCATGTGGTCGCGGCGCGCCCAGGAATATGAGGCGAAGATCAATTCGGGCGACCTGACCTCGATCGCCGAAGTCACCCGCGACCTGTTCCGCCCCGACGACGCGCCCGAGCAGAGCTATTCGGAGCGGCAGATCTTCGAGGCGGCTTCCTCGCGCCTGGCGCGCGAGCTTGGAGCGATGGAGCAGACCGACGAAAAGTCGGCGCTGGCGAAGATCCTCGGCATTTTGAACGAGGCGGCGCTGATCCATCACAAGCCGAAAGAGCTGGCCTGACCGCCACTTCGCCAGACTAGTCGAAGGGCGCGTCCCCAACGGGGCGCGCCCTTTTTGATTCCGCTTGCGCAGCGGCCCGGCCCTAGTGTATTGCTGCGCTAACACACATGAGGAGATTCGTCATGCGCAAGGCAGTGCTGATCGGGATCGCCGCAGCCGCGGTCGCGATCGCCGGATGCGGCCGGAGCCACGCCGAGGACGCCGGTCCGACGGTCGATCGAAGCTATCAGGTCGGCACCTTCGACGGGATCGAGATCGCGGGCCCGGTGGACGTCGAAGTCACGTCCGGCGCCGCGCCTTCGGTTTCGGCAAGCGGTCCGCAGAAGCTGATCGAGCGGATGGTCGTCGAAGTGAAGGACGGCAAGCTCCGAATCCATCCCGAGAAGGAGCGCGGCTTCCACTGGGGCGGCTGGGGCAATAGCGGGAAAGCGACATTCCGCGTTACCGCGCCCTCGCTCCGCGAGGCGTCGATTGCCGGATCGGGCGGGTTGCGGATCCACGAAGTGAAGGGCGACAGCTTCAACGGCGCGGTCGCTGGATCGGGCGATCTCGACATCGAATCGTTGCAGGTGCAGTCCCTGAAGCTGGCGATCGGCGGCTCGGGCGATGTCCGGGCGGCCGGCCAGGCCAAGGCAGCCGAATATAATATCGCGGGCTCGGGCGACATCGACGCCGCCGGGGTGAACAGCCAGACGGCTTCGGTCTCGATCGCGGGGTCGGGCAATATCGCCGGCCATGCCTCGGGCACCGCGGACATCAGCATCATGGGTTCGGGCAACGTCACCATGACCGGCGGCGCCAAGTGCAACGTCAGCAAGGCGGGCTCGGGCTCGATCGAATGCTCTTAAACGCCTGTTAACCACAAAGCGGGAAGGTGTGGGCCATGAGCCTACGCCTTCTCGCTTTCGCGCTGCCCGTGCTGATCGCCGGCCAGCCTGCGCTCGCCGCGGAACGCAGCTTCACCGTCGTCGGGTTCGAGCGAATCCGACTCGACGGACCCTATAGCGTCAAGCTGACGACCGGGGTCGCCCCCTTCGCTCGCGCAAAGGGTTCGTCGGCGGCGCTGAACGGCCTTTCCGTCGAGGTGCAGGGTCAGACCCTGATCATCCGCCCGAGCCGGTCGAGTTGGGGCGGCTATCCGGGCAAGGACCCGGGGCCGGTCGAAATCTCCATCGGCACCCATGATTTGACCAAGGTGTGGCTGAACGGCGCGGGGGCGCTGGCGATCGATTCGGTCGAGGGCCAGAGCTTCGACATGACGGTACAGGGGCCGGGCTCGATCGCGCTGGGCAAGTTGGACGTCGACCGGTTGAACCTGGGCCTTGCCGGCAGCGGATCGGCGGTGGTCGGCGGCAAGACCAAGAATGCGACGATCATCGTCCGGGGCTCGGCCAGCCTGGACGGCTCCGGCCTGACCGCGAAGGACGCGATCGTGGGCGCCGAAGGCAGCGCGGTCGTCAGGCTGGGCGTCACCGGAACCGTGAAAATCGACGCGCTCGGCACGGCGAGCATCGCCATCGCCGGCGACCCGGCGTGCAAGCTTCGAACCGTAGGATCGGCAACCGTCAGCGGCTGCCGCTAATTCAGCGGCGCGGCCGCCTCGACACCCGACAGGAAATTCCAAAGCGCGCCGGCGAGCTCTTCGCCAGCCGCGATCGCTTCGGCCTGTTCATCATCCGGAAGCCGGTCGAGGAGTTCACGGCAGACCGCGCTGTGCTCGACGTCGGCGGTGGCGTGAACCCGGAAGAACCGCAAAGTCTCCTCGTCGGAAATGCCGTAACGGTCGATCAGGCCTTCGATCTTGGCCGTCGCCACGCCCGGAAACTGCGATTCATACGCGTAGAGCGCGCCGAGTCCCGAAGCATAGGAACGCCTCGAAAGCTTTCGGAAGGTGTCGATCAGCGCCTGGGTCTCGGGGTTGAGCGCCTGGGCGCGCACCGAGGACTCATCCTCGCCGAGGCCGCAGGCGAACGATAGCCACAGGCTCGCATGGTCCTGCTTGCCGGCCTCGACGCCTTCTTCTTCGGCGAGGTTCTCGGCGAGCATCCGGCGGCCGTCGCGGTCGGGGCAGGCGCTGTGCACCGCGCTCACCGCGCGCGGGAACGCCTCGACATGATGGAAATACTGGCGGGCATAAGCGCGCAATGTGTCGAGCGGCAGCCGGCCTTCGGTCCAGGCCCGGTAGAAGGGATGGTCGAGCATCGCCCGGCTTTTGACTGCATCGTCGATTCGGGCCGAGACTGCGGTGGTGGTCATTCGCGCGCTCCCTGTTGGATCGGTGCGGGAATAAGCGCCCGCATTGGGCTCCGCAAGCGAGCTCGAAGCGCCCTCGCCGGACGGCGAATCCGGCGTCCTGGCGCAAATCGTCGCAACCGAAGGCGGCGCTGTCCGTTCCTTGCCCGACACAAGAAAATAGGGAGTGAAGCCATGTATATCGGTCTTGGCGGTCTGATCCTGCTGATCATCATCCTCGTCATCCTGTTCTAGGCGGGAAAACCTAAACCAGAGCCAGAGCGGCGAGCCGGCCGTAAAGCCGCGGCGGAAGCTCGGCGAGGCCGGTTCCGTCGTCGTCCTGCGACGGCGCATCGGCCTCGGCGAGGTAGCGCCAGCCCTGATGGGCGCGGCGATGGGTCGGAACGACCGCTACCAGCTCGGCCGAGCAGACGATGTCGATCCGGCCGTCGCTCCTGTCCTCGATTCGTAGAATCTCGTTGCCGGCGACCAACCGGTGCTTGACGATCCAATAGAGCTTTCCGCCGATGAGCTCGTCGGCGCGCCGGGGCCGCATCCGGGTCGCGACCCTGAGCTCGCCGCCGTGCGAGCGCGCGGCGATTCGAGCGGCGAGCGAATCGGCGTCGCGGCAGCCGAACGCCACCTTCGTCAAATGCAATTTCGGCACGCCTTTAAGTTAGGCCGACAGCGCCCGCCTTTTCAATGCGTTAGGGAACGATACCGGTCAGGGTGGCAAGGCCGAGGACGGCGAGAAAGCCCATCGAATCGGTGGTCATGGTCACGAACACGCTGCTCGCCACCGCCGGGTCGGCGCCCGATCGTTCGAGCGCGAGCGGGACCAGCACGCCTGCAAAGCCGGCGACGATGATGTTCACAAGCATCGCGGCGGCAATGACTGCTCCCAACGAGCTGCTTCCAAGCACCAGCGCCACGCCCACGCCAATGAGGATCGCGACGGTCAGCCCGTTGAGGAACGCAACCCGGATTTCACGGGCCACCGCGCGCCAGCGGTTGGAGCCGGTGAGCTGGTTGGTTGCGATCGCGCGCACCGTTACCGCCAGGGTCTGGGTCCCTGCATTGCCGCCGACGCCGGCGACGATCGGCATCAGCACGGCTAGCACCGCCAATCGCTCGATCGCGTCCTCGAAGTGCCGGATGATCGACGCGCCCACGAGCGCCGTGAGGAGGTTGGCGACCAGCCAGCGGACCCGCGACCGGTAGCTTTCGCTCACCGGTTCGTTGATGTCGCCCTCGTCGCCGACGCCCGACAGCAGCAGCACGTCCTCGCCGGCTTCTTCCTGGATGATGTGGACGACGTCGTCGACCGTGATCATGCCCACCAGCCGGCCTTCGCCGTCGACCACCGCGGCGGAGACCAGCGCGTATTTCTGGAAGCGGAGGGCGACGTCCTCCTGGTCCATGTCCACCGGGATCAGAGTCTGGTCGCGAAGCATGATCTCCTCGACCGGAGTCGCTCGCGGCGCGCGCAGGATCGTCGAAAGCTTGCAGGTGCCTGCCGGATGGTGGCTCGGCCCGACCACGAACACTTCCCAGAAGTCGGTCGGAAGCTCCTCGGTGGAGCGCAGATAGTCGATGACCTGGCCGACGTCCCAATGTTCCGGCACCGCGATCAGATCGCGCTGCATCAGCCGACCGGCGGATTCCTCGGGATAGGTGAGCGCTTCCTCGATCGCGGCGCGATCGTCCGGCTCCATCGCCTGGAGGACGGCCCGCTGCTCTTCCTTTTCGAGGTCCTCGATGATCGCGACCGCGTCGTCGGTCTCGAGCTCGCCGGCGATCCTGGCGACCTCGTCGGGCCCCAAGGCATCGAGCAGGGTCTCGCGGACGTGCTCGTTCATTTCCGCGAGCACCTCGGCATCGACGATTTCCGCCAGGGCTTTCACAAGCCCGTCGCGCTCGTCCTGCGCGGCAAGCTCGATCAGATCGGCGATGTCGGCGGGGTGGAGCGGCTCGACCAGCTCGCGGGCGGTTGCGTCGTCGCCTGCGTCGACCGCATCGAGCACGCGCGACACGAATTCCGGGCGGAGCCGGTCTTCTTCGTCGATTGCGGAGGCGTTTGCCGCGTCGAGCGGTTCGGCTTCGAGGGCGGCGATCTTGTCGCTCTCGCTCATGGCCCACCCCCTTCTCGACGCCTGGGCGTCTCCTATGGCCGCCTCCGCGCTGGCGCAAGCGCAAGCAGCGGAATAAGGCGCGCCTGACAAGGATCAGAAACAAGTGGAGAATCGCAATGGCTGACGAACGGCTCACCCTCGCCCTATCAACCGGAGGCGACGTCGTGATCCGGCTTCGGCCCGATCTCGCGCCGGACCATGTCAAGCGAATCGCCGAGCTTTCGCGCGACGGATTTTACGACGGAGTGCTGTTCCACCGGGTGATTTCCGGTTTCATGGCGCAGACCGGCGATCCGACCGGGACAGGACGCGGAGGTTCCGACATGCCCGACCTCGACGCGGAATTCAGCGACGAGCCGCATGTTCGCGGAACCTGTTCGATGGCGCGAACCAGCGACCCCGACAGCGCCAACAGCCAGTTCTTCATCTGCTTCGATGACGCGCACTTCCTCGACGGCCAGTACACGGTCTGGGGCGAGGTCGAGAGCGGAATGGAGCATGTCGACGCCCTTCCCAAGGGCGAGCCGCCGGCCAATCCGGGCAAGATCGAAAAGGCGACTGTCGGCTAGCCGGGGGGCGCCAATCCTAGCGTGCGAACTGGCCCCTGATTATTGTCTCGTTGAGAGCGTGCTCACGGGTTGCTGGCCACCCATCGGGCGACGATGAAGTCGCGGGCGGAGCGATATTCGGACGGGGTGACCTGGCCGTTGCCATTGGAGTCGGCGATCCGCTTGAATTCTCGCGCGGCTCGGTCGGCTTCGAGGATGGAGAGATGATCGTCGCGGTCGGAATCGAACAATGTCAGCGCCCAGCGCATCAGCTTTGGCTCGCGCTCGAACAGTTCGATCGCACGCGGGTTGACCAGCCGCCAGTCGCTTGGCGGAGCAGCGCCGGGACCGGCGGCGATAAGGAGGGCGAGGAGAAGCTCCACGCCGCTTCAACGCTCCAGCCGCGATCCGGCTGCGCGCTTCGCTTCAGGCGAGGGCGTCGCGGATCGCGCGGGACAAAGCGACCGAGCGGAACGGCTTGGCGAGCACCGGCGAATCCGGCGCGACCGCCTTGATCGCGTCGGTCTCGCTATAGCCGGAGACGAACAGGATCTTCTGGTCCGGCCGGCGCTCGAGCATCTGCCGCGCTACTTCCGATCCCGGCATTTCGGGCATGACGAAGTCGAGAACGACGAGATCGGGCGGATCGGCCTCGAACTCCGCCAGGCCGCACTTGCCGTCGGAGCAGTCGCGGACCTGATACCCCTCGTCGGACAAGGCTTCGGCGATGAAGGCGCGGACGTCGGGGTCGTCGTCGATGACCAGGATCGAGGCGGTCGCGGCGCGGCGGCGGCCGGCTTCGCCCGATTGCTCGTCGGTGTCGCAAAGCGCGTCGGAATCGGCGGCCCGGAAGTAGAGCTTGACCGCCGTGCCCTTGCCGGGCGCGGTCTCGATCCGCGCGGTGCCGCCCGACTGGCGCGCCATTCCATAGACCATCGACAGGCCCAGGCCGGTGCCCTTGCCGATGTCCTTGGTGGTGAAGAAGGGCTCGAACGCGCGGCCGGCGACCTCCTCGTCCATGCCGGTGCCGGTGTCGCTGATCGTCAGCTCGATATAATTGCCGGGCTCCAGCTCGGGATCGTCCTCGACCGCGATCGACCGGCTCGTAAAGCGCAAGACGCCGCCTTCGGGCATCGCGTCGCGGGCGTTGATCGCGAGGTTGAGGACGGCGACCTCCAGCTGGGTCGGGTCGGCGATCACCGGCATCATGTCCTCGTCGAGCTCGAACTGCTTGGCGATCCCCGGGCCGAGCACGTTGCGCAGGAGCGGCCGCATGTTCTGGATCAAAGGCGCGACATGGACGGGACGGACCTCCAGCCGCTGGACCCTGCTGAAAGCCAGCAGCTGGCCGGTCAGCCGGGCGCCGCGCTCGGCCGCGGTCAAGGCGTTGATCGCATAGCGCTTGAGCTTGGCATCCTCGACCCGCTGGGAGACGACATCGAGGCCGCCGACCACAACCGTGAGCAGGTTGTTGAAGTCGTGGGCTATGCCGCCGGTCAGTTGGCCCAGCGCTTCCATTTTCTGGGCCTGCCGAAGCTGCTCCTGGGCGGCTTTCAGCTCGGTGATGTCGCGCGCCTCGAACAGCAGGTAGATGATCTTGCCGGCGCCGTCGCGAACCGGCTGGATCGCGACGTCGAGGTGGGCGGTCGGCGCCCCGGGCCGCTCCATCGCCGCTTGCGTGGTGAACATCTCGCCCCTCGCGGCCTGCTTTACGCCGCGCTTGATCAGGTCGATGTGCTGCGGATAGGCGCCGAGCGTCGGCGCGTCCCACAGCTTCACGCCTATCGACTCGTCGGGATCGTCATAGCGCCAGGCTTCCTTGCGGTGGTTGACCGCGATCACGGTGCCGTCGGGCTTGAGCAGCACCATCACTTCGAGCGCCGCCTCGAATACCGCCCGGAACTGGGCTTCCGACGCCCCCAATTCGGCGGTCCGGTCTTCAACCTGCCTTCTAAGCTCCAGCTCGGCTTCCTTCTCGGCGGTGATGTCGGTGGCTACGCCGATGAAGCCGATATGCTCGCCGTCCGGCCCGAAGCGCGGCTGCGAGACGCTTCGAAGCCAGCGATATTCCCCGTCATGGCGAAGGTAGCGCCCTTCCAGGGTGAAAACGTCGCCCGCCGCTTCCCCCGCGATGCTCTCGGCGACGATCCTTTGTTCGTCGTCGGGATGGATTCGGGATCGCCAGTCGATCGTTCGGACCGCCTCGCGGTCGCCGTCCGGCCCGGCGACGAACTCGACATAATGGTCGTTGACGAAATCGCGCACCCGGTCGAGCCGCGTCACCCACATCATCACCGGCGCCGAGTTCGCGATCCGCTTGAACCGCGCCTCGCTCTCCCTCAGCGCGCGCTCGGCGACCTTTTGCTCGGTGACGTCGTCGACCAGCACCACGACCCCGTCGACCGCTCCGCCCGGGCCCCTCCAGGGCACATAATGGACCTGCACCGCCACCGTCCCGCGGCTGTCGTGCTGCATCTCGGCGACGAACAATTGCCGCTCGCCGGCGAGCACCCCTTCGAGCAAGGGCCGGCGGTGCGCCCAGCCGTCCTCGCCCAGAACCTCGCGCATGGTCTTGCCGAGGATCGCGCTCCGCGGCTTCTCGAACCACTCGGCCATCGCCTTGTTGAGGAAGCGATAGGTGAAGGTCCGGTCGGCGTAGGCGATCATCACCGGCATCAGGTCGGCAAGCGTCTGCATCCCTCCGGCGGTGAAGAATTCGGCGGGAACATCGACCGGGAAGCCGGGGCCGTTCGAGTCCGCCGGCGGCTCGCCGATGGTCACGACCGCTTTCTCGTCCCTGTCCGTCGCCATGCTGCTCCGATTGGGCGTTTTTCCCGGCAGAGTCACGCCCCTTGTAGGCCTTCTAGGCGGCCGCGTTGCGCCTGTCGGTGAAGGGCGGAGTCGGCACCATGTCCTTCGCGATCCGGATCGCCCGCTCGGCGACGATCGCCCGGTCGGGGTAGGCGTCGAGCACGATCGCCGGGATCAGCCGCTGGGTGAGGTCGGAGCAGGTGAAGCCCGGCCGCCTGCCGATCGGCCCGGTCGCCTCGACGATCGTCTCCACCTCGTCCTTCCCGAAGCCGAGCTCCTCGAGCTTGGGCCCGAGCAACAGCCGCCTCTGCTCCTCTTCGGGCCGGCCGAACACCAGGATTTCCGCCGCGCGCCTGGTCACCGCCGGGTCGAGCGCGTCATAGCGGTTGGTGCACATGATCACCGCCGCAGGGAGTCGCTGGTTGGCGAGCCGGTCGATGCCCCGGATGAAGGCGTTGACGCCGCTGATCTCCTCGTGGTGCATCTGCGCCGTCTCGCGCGACTGGGCGAGCGCGTCCGCCTCGTCGACAAGGAGGATGATCGCACCTTCCGCCTCGTCGTTCGCGACCATCGCGCTGGCCTCCTTGACGGTGAAGTCGAACGCCGCGGAGATCAGCTGGGTGATTTCGCCGACCCGCCCCTGGCCGCGCGCCGACAGGCTGAGCGGGAGAAGGTCGACCTCGATCCCCTCCTGCCGCGCCACCGAGTCGCCGATCGTCTCGGCGAGCTCGGTCTTGCCCGACCCGACGTCGCCGCCGAGGATGACCAGCGGCGGCCGCTGCAGGACGCTGTCGATCAGCAGCTCCGCGCCCGGATGATGCTCCTCGCCCCAGCGCCGAAGCCCGCCCGGATGCACCAGCAGCCCGAGCACCTTGCTCAGCCGGTCGATATGGTCGTCGAGCCCCACCAGCCGCTCCAGCCGGTCGCGCGCCGAAGGATGCGGATAGCTCATTCGCCGCTCGAACAGGGTCTGGAAATCTACGGCCATCGGGCAAGCGTAGCTTAGCACCGAGCGCAAGGGAACAGACGCGAAGCGGCGGGTTCACTTGCGCGAAGAGATGCGTGCCCGGGCGGCCGGCGGGGCGCTCGGTTCCACCCGAGCGAACCCGTTCGACGTCACGGGATTCACTCCCGTGACGCCTCCGCCGTCTCCGCACCCGGAGCGAACCAAATCGTCGCCGCCGATTTCTACCTCCGCCAGATCACCTTCCTGGAAGTGATGTTCGACCTCGCCTGCGAGAAGCTCGGCTGGACGCCGGCGACGTCCTCCGCCAGCTCCGCCGCGGCACACCCGTTTCCTCGAGCGCCACGGCTCCGGCGAGGGCGAGTACGCCACCACGGTCGACCAGCACACCTACGGCAAGATGACGCCCCCGGCGCACGGCTACACGGCGGAGGAGTGGGCGCGGATGGAGTACGAGGAACAGGTCCGCGCGCGGAAGGCGCAGTTTGAGGCCGACGCAGCCGACCAAGTTGCTTGGGAGGCGAAGGCGAGCGCCGAGTGGAAAACTGCGATGCGGAGCAGCGCCAGACTTCCACGAGAGATGCGCATCGCAGCGATGCCGGGGCGTGGCGCTCGGCCTTTTCGCGGCGGCCTTCTGGGCCTTGGCGGCTTCCTTCTGCTCGCCGGCGGCGGCGCGCTCGGCGGCGGTTTTCTTGTCGACCGGCGGACGCGACTGGAGCTGGTCCAGCGCCTTTTGCTTGGCCTTCGCCGCCCGGGCGGCGCGGTCCTGGTACGTGCTGTTGTAGGTCATGGCGTGAATGGTCTTTCTGGGGGGGCTAGTCTTTGAACGTCGAAAGGGAGGGAAGGAAGCGGTCACGAAGTAAATTGTCCTGGCGGTCATCTTCGATTCCGTGACGTCGATCCTGTCGGCTTCGCTGCAGGTCGGCCGGGTCGTCGTAGTCTCTTCGACACAAGTCGGTTGGCGCTTCGCGGCTGCCGCCTTGTGCTCGGCTACTCCTTCCGTTATAACAACCGTATGAACACGCAGCTCAAGGTCACGAAGATCGGCAATTCGGCGGGGGTCGTGCTTCCGAAGGAACTGCTCGCTCGCTTGCGGATCGGGCCGGGCGACACGCTCTACGCGACCGAATCGCCTGATGGCGTTCGGCTGACCGCCGCCGACCCGGATTTCGAGGCGAAGATGGCGGTTGCCGAGACCATCATGCGCGAAGACCGCGACATCCTGCGCGTGCTCGCCAAATGAGGTCCGGGCGCGTCGAGCCCGTGTGGCTCGATGCCAAGGTCGCTCTCGCCGTGCACGACCGCCAGCTTGCCGAACATGGCGGCGGCCACGGCGTTCGCGATGCCGCTTTGCTCGAATCCGCCCTTGCGCGGCCGAGGAACCGGTGGGGCCATGGCGAAGATGACCGCTGCGCGCTGGCCGCCGCGTACGCGTTCGGAATCGCGCGCAACCATCCCTTCGTCGATGGCAACAAGCGGACCGCCTGGGTCTTCGCCCGCCTGTTCCTGGCCTTGAACGGCGCCGAGCTGCGCTTCGCGCCGGAAGACGCGATCCGGACGATGCTCGCGCTTGCCGGCGGCGAGCTAAGCGAGGAGGCGATGGCGGACTGGTTCACGGAGCGAGTGCGGGGCTGAGGCCTAACTCTCGTCGCCCATGCGCAGGGCCGCGATAAACGCCTCCTGCGGAATGCTCACGGACCCATATTCCCGCATCCGCGCCTTACCCTTCTTCTGCTTTTCCAGCAGCTTCCGTTTGCGGGTGGCATCGCCACCGTAGCATTTGGCGGTGACGTCCTTGCGCAGGGCTCCGATCGTCTCTCTCGCGATGATCTTGCCGCCGATCGCCGCCTGTATCGGGATCTTGAACAGGTGGCGGGGGATGAGGTCCTTGAGGCGCTCGCACATGCCGCGGCCGCGGGCCTCCGCGTTGGCTCGGTCGACGATCATGGAGAGCGCGTCGACCGGCTCGCCGTTGACCATGATGCTCATCTTGACGAGCTCGCCCGCGCGGTGGCCGACCTGGTGGTAGTCGAAGCTGGCGTAGCCGCGGCTGATCGATTTCAGGCGGTCGTAGAAGTCGAACACCACCTCGTTGAGCGGGAGCTCGTAGGTGAGCTGGGCGCGGGCGTGGGCGCCGGTGCCGACATAGGTAAGGTTCTTCTGGACGCCGCGGCGGTCCTGGCACAGCTTGAGGATCGCGCCGAGATAGTCGTCGGGCGTGTAGATGGTCGCCTCGATCCACGGCTCCTCGACCGTCTCGATCGCATTGGCGTCGGGCCAGTCGGCGGGGTTGTGGATTTCCAGCACGTTGGCCGAGACCTTCCCATCTCCGTTCGTGTCGAGCGCAGTCGAGACATCCGGCCGAGCGGAGCCGAGGCTCCTGTTCTCGCCTTCGCTCGAATTGGCCCCTCGACTGCGCTCGGGACGAACGGATTTGGAGGAGCCACCCCGCAAATGCACCCGGTACACCACGCTCGGCGCGGTGGTGATGAGGTCGAGGTCATATTCCCTCGTGAGCCGCTCCTGGATGATCTCGAGGTGGAGGAGGCCGAGGAAGCCGCAGCGGAAGCCGAAGCCGAGGGCGGCGCTGGTCTCCATCTCGAAGCTGAACGAGGCG